>JBEKPX010000021.1:0-12172 GCA_049520335.1 Candidatus Micrarchaeales archaeon
AGCATAGATGTATATCATGGGGGTGAATGCGTATAGGGTAGCGGCAAATAATCCTGCTACGGGCTCCTTATACTCTTTTCCTATTTCAAATATCAGCCACAGCGTTATCATAATGCCAGTCAGACCGGCGGCCGTTATCATCGCAAGGGTGTTTTTGAATATCAAAAGGAAAGGATAGCCAGCGGGGATGAAGCCTGCCGAACCTGAGAAAAAGCTCAGAAATATTCCAGATGGAAATTCAACAAAGTACGAATAGTTATTGTCATCGTAATCAATATTTATTCCTTTGAAGTTGTACAGGTAGAAGAATGAGGCACAGCACATCACAAGAAGCAGTGCCAGGTACATAAGTACCGTTCTGTGTTTTGCAACGTACTCCTTAAGACTATTTATATTGGCCTTCATACAAAATGCCTAATTCATCTTCTTTTTATTTCACTGGAATACATTTTAATTATTATCATCAGAGTCGTAAAACATACTGTGATGCAGAGATTAGCCCTATTCGTCTTCTATCCTGTTTTATGCACAACCCATGAATCAGCCTTGTGCTCTAACATTGAATCAGTCGCCGGCGGGAGCATTCGCAGGCTTTATAAGATTTAAATCCGAATCTTTTCTATGAAATCATTCTTTGACTCGATAATGGAGGATAGTTTCTTCTCGATGATGCTTGTCAGGGAAATCCTGCTAGGGTTTGCCAGTCCGAAATATGGAGCTCTTGGGCTGTATTATTTTGTAAAATTGAGGAAGGATGTTTCGTACATAAGAAACGAACTAAAGAAGAACTTTTCAACAACAGACATAATCAGACGCTCGCACGGTGCGGGCGCACAGTACAAGGAAGTCTTGCTCTACCTTCTAGTAAGGAAGTTCAGACCTAAGCTTGTAGTTGAAACGGGAGTTGGACAGGGAGTCTCAACGTACTTCATCCTTAGGGCGATGAGAGACAATGGGTTTGGGAGGCTGGTGAGCATAGACCTTCCAAATAGGAACAGTGGAGGCCGTGTGAATGTGGATGGGAAAGTAGAAGGCACGTATGTGCCAAAGAATCTAACCCCAGGCTGGCTTGTTCCAAAGACGTGGCGAAAGAACTGGAAATTGATTCTTGGGGATTCGAAGAAGGTTTTGCCTGAACTGAAGCATGCTCCTGATCTCTTCTTTCATGATTCTGAGCATGCATATAAGACTATGAAATTCGAGTATGAATGGGCACTTGACCATATGAGAAGTGGCGTCATATCATCCGACGATGTTGGGTGGTCAAGGGCATGGAAGGAATTCCTTAGTAGAAACAGAAGCAGGGTGAAAAAGCTTCGCTTTCCTATAATAGGAGTCTCGTTACTGCGCTGAGTGCTCAAAACTCATTGGCTATCCTGAACCTGTAGAACAACCTGACTATGCTCGGCGTGAAGATAAGAATATCTTTGGACAGCCTCCTAAGGCTTGTCTTCTTGTTCCTCCTCTCAACCCAACGTATCGGCACCTCGCAGATTTTCAAGTGGTTGAAGTGTGCAAGCAGTATTACTTCGGTGTCCCATGCCCAGTGCTTTTCCCTGCAATTCTCATACAGTAATGTAAACGCTTTCCTATCGAACAGCCTGAATCCGATCTGATGATCTTTTACCCCGTCCCAGAAAAGCAGGTTTATGAGTGAATTATATATTTTGGAGAAAGCATATCTCAATGGCGGCCTGTGCAACCGGCTACTTTTCAGGTACCTCGAGCCGAGAACCACGTCGCAGCCCTTTTCATATGCAGCCAACAGATCTTTCAGATAGCCCAGGCTTGGATACAGATCGGTGTCGATATACAAATAGAGTTTTGATTCGTATCTGGACATTCCGTACATAACATCAGCTCCGCGCTGGCCTCTGAGCTTGCGGCGTATGAGACGTATCTGCGGATTCGTCTTCATCATCCTCTTTATTATCTCCTCGGTGCCGTCATCAGATGATGCGTCAACCACTACTATGAGGTACTTCTTAAAAAGAGGGTCTATGAGTTTTATCGCTCCATTGAGCATCTCTTCAACATAATCTTTCTCGTTCAGAGTGGGTATAACAAGCAGAAAATCAAGCATGAAGTGTTTACAAGAGTTGATTTTATATATTAGAGCGGACACATCTCCTCAAATACAATTTCTAGAAAGTGGAAGGATGATACAAGGGGGCACAAAGCCTGTTGCAAAAGAGTACCTGATTGTCCTTTTACTGTACGTAATGATAACGCTCGCTTCCTTTTGGCCTTCCTTCAGTAACATTACAAGAGTCATTCCCTGCACTATGGGCGATTGCTATTATTTTCTTTGGAATTTATGGTGGACAAATTATGCATCGTTTGTTTTGCACACAAACATATATTTCACGAATATGATTTTCTATCCAATTGGATCAAGCATGGTCGCTCAGTCGTTCATACCCTTTGCGGGCTGGATCAGTTATCCTCTACAGCTAATAAACATGCCTACCGCGTACAATTTTGTGATTCTGATGGGGTTTGCTTTCTCGGGTGTAACTGCATATGCTCTAGTCAAGCACCTAGTCAGGGATAAATATGCCTCTTTTGTAGGAGGTCTGATCTATGCGTTCAGCCCGGTTCATACTGCGCACATGTTTGCGGGCCATCTTGACTGGGTCGGGATTGAGTTCATGCCGCTACTCGTCTTATCTTTCCTGCTTTTGCTGGAAGAGAAAAAATACAAGTATGCATTAACTGCTGCAATCTCATTTCTTTTCGTGGTTTTTGTTGGGGGCGCTCAACTTGGGATACTTTCTGCCTTTTTCATAATGGTCCTTCTCTACTTTCATTCATGTCTTGAAGGCTTTGGGAAAACATTCGATAGGAAAATGCTGTTATCCATACTGCTGACGATTATGCTGGTCGTACTGCTCGGGCTACCTCTTTTCGTGCAGATAGCGAAAGGGATATTTGGCGGTGCTCTGGAAACTGCCAAAATTAGTAGCCCGCCAGAAGCTGGCTTGGTATGGAGCAACAGTCTTCTGGGTTTTTTCGTTCCAAGTTATTACAATCCGGTATACAATTCAATGCTACAGAGCAATAGTTCGAGTTTCCTGAATTCATTCTACAGCGCTGTTTACAAGGGTGTGTTGGTGGCTCAGAGCATGCAGGATGAGAGAATATCATACCTAGGATATTTGGTTCTTTTCCTCTTCTTGTGTGGCATCTATTATGACTTCAAGAAAAATAAGCCTAAAAAGACAATCATTTGGATTGATCTCTTCCTGTTTTTTTCGGTGATGTCGCTTGGCCCCCTTATAGCTCTCTCAAGCAACAACATATCAGATATCCCAAGTCCATTTCTGATTTATTTATTCATTCCGATACTAAATATACTCAGAGAGCCAGGGAGGTTTTACTTCGTAGCGACAATTCCACTTGCTATCATTGCTTCATTTGGGCTATCTGAATTGTATAATAGATTCAGAGTCAGGAAATCCAGAAAGAAGATTTTGGTTACCTCACTGATATGTGTATTAATAATATTGGATTATGTCGGCATCATCCTTCCTGGAAATTCGCAGGCGCTTTTCCAAAATGTAACCATACCTGATGCTTATCGAATAATTGAGAATACTCCGGGAAATTTTTCAGTTTTGATTCTGCCTTCTCCGTACAATGCAGATTTTCATCAGGCAGAACAGATGTACTACCAAACCCTGTTCAAAAAACCAATACTCAGCGGATATGTAAGCAGGATTAATATCACACAACAGTATTCTTTCTACCTAATCCCTGTTTTCCAATACAGCGATGCCTTGAATAGCAACAATACTTTTGTTTACCTAAGTCCGGTTGCGGAGAACATGACCACGATAACTGCAGTAATGATGGCTGAGTATAACATCAGCTATGTTGTAGTAATGAAAAGTGCATATGCGCAATCTGCACTGCAGCAACTCACAAACTATTTGAAATCAATTCTTGGAAATCCTGTTTATGATGATAATACAACCTCGCTATTCTCAACAGCAAGCATTATAGCAGAATCTTGGAATACCTTAGGTTATTTTCCAACTGGCTTGTGGGCATATGGATGCGCACCTAATGCTGGTAACTGCACGAAGCCCTCCAATAACGGCTGGTGGGGGCTCTCTGAAAGGAACATTACGATATTTTCGCCTTCGAATTCCACGGTCAACGTCAGCTTTTCTGCAGTGGGATTCAACCAGACGCCACAGAAAACGTACCTTTATCTGAATTCGGCAAAACAGCCTTCCGAAACATTCGCCATCTCGTCAAACAAAACAGAGCAGCATTTTCAATTGCAACTGTCGCGTGGGTTTAACCAGCTTGAATTCTCTATGCCTTCTTCCAACTCAGCAGATTATTATCTGACATATGACATTCAGAATTTCAGCGTAATCAAGCAGGGTTAATGAGACCGACAGAAATCAGATTTATATAGATTGATAGTGAATCTTAAGTATGGAAATCAAGGATAGACTCGAGATCTTGGCAGTCTCTTACATAATGCTTGGGATGGTCTACACCGTGACTGGACTCCTGATTGCATTCCTGTTTGATATCGCCCTAGCCATCTTCGTGCTGATTCCTATAATGCTGATATACTTCGTTTACAAGGAGAATGGGAAAAGGAAGAGAACTAAGGGCAGGCTAAGAAGAAAATAGGCAAGTGATGGTTCGGATGCAGATAAATGACCTAAGGGATCATGTAATTGTGTGCGGTTACGGCCTTGTAGGGGAGAAGATAGTAGATATACTTCTGCAGCATAACATAGACTTCGTAGTCATAGACATAGACACTAAAAAGATAGAGCTCCTCAACGGGAAGGGCATACCGACGATATATGGAGACGCTACATCCTCGAAGGTCCTCCGCTCGGCAGGGATAGATAGGGCGAAGGCCATTGCAGTCGCCATGGACGACGATGCTAAGAACCTCTTCACAGTCATAACTGCTAAGAGCCTCAATGACAAGATCATAATCGCGACCAGGGCCAATGACGAGTTTCTGAAGGACAAGCTTAAGGAGGCAGGCGCCGAGTTCGTTGCCACTCCGAACAAATCTGCAAGCGATGAGCTCTTCAAGGAGCTGAGTAAAGGAGTGTAACCTTATGCAAACAAGCAAGGAGGACACATTCAACGTCATGATTCTCACTCTTGGCATAACTCTGGTTGTTGTAGTCTGCTCCATCATTGCTCTATGGTTAGTAACGAAGAACCCATACCTTGACTCCTATTTCACTCTTGAATCGTTTTTTGATGTCCAGAATACTGCAGCATCTACTGATTTGGCTGCGATTGCCTTCACAATGGGCACGGGAGAGCTGATTTCCATACTCATAATAGTCATTGTGGACAACCTCAGCAGAATATTAATACTAAGCTTCATCATGGCTGCTGTAATAGACTTCTTGAACTATGCAAATGTCGAAGGGCTGATAAACGACTTCAAGTCAAGGACGCTCAAGAACCATGTGATACTCTGTGGGTACAATGAGATTGGAGAGAGACTCATAAAGAAATTCAATGCCCAGAAAACAAAGTATATAGTAGTTGAGCCTAAGGGCGCTGAGGAAACTAAGCTAAATGAAGAGAAAATACTCAACATAGTGGGCGATTTTACAGAGGAACCTGTGCTGAAGAAAGCAAGGATAGAGAATGCGCAAGCAATCGTGTTTATCTCAGAAAACGATGTTGACAACATAGTTGGTTCGCTCGTTGCGAGAAGGCTTAATCCGAAAATAAAGATCATGGGCAGGATTGGAGATGATAGCATAAGGAAGAGGGTTTACGGCATAGGAATGGACATGGCGGTGATACCCGAACATCTTGCAGGGCTAGAGATGGGAGAGTTTATGTTCAAGGCGTATGGTGCTTGATATGATCAGACTTAGGGCAATACACATTGTTGCTGTTGCAATCATAATAGTAATATTTATCGTCTCTACGTTTCTGGTGTTGCTCGCGGGCTACGACCTGCCTACCTCTCTTCTCTTCAGTTTCCTTAATATAATAGGCGCTACATTTCCCCCTAACTCCAACATGATTGATGCGGAGAGCCCATTTATATTCTCCTCAGTTGCGCTTGGTGGGATTGCAAAAATCGCATTTACGATCACTTTTACCACCATATTCTATCAGTTCCTCAGCAACATAGACATACGCTACAGTTTGATGAAGCAGAAAATCAAGACCATCTCACGACATGTGATAATAACCCCGATAAATGGCATGGGGCTTGAGCTTGCAAAGAGACTCAAAGAAAGCAAGATTCCAACATTGTTCATAGACGAGAACAAGACAACAATCAAAAAGAATGCCAGGAGGGGGATACTTATGCTACATGGAGATCCCACGAACGCAGATATCTTAGCAGAGGCGCATATTGATAAGGCGCTCGCCCTCTATGCGCTCTATGACAATGACATAAAGAACACTTTCATCACGATAGAGGCGAGAAGGATGGGGAAGATGGAGGTAATCTCGAGAATAGGCAGGCTGGAGGACATACCCAAAGTGGAGAGATCGGGTGCAAGGCGAGTTATACTCCCTGAGGCTGCGGTTGGGATAGAGATAGGAGAATTCCTGCTTGCGAACTCATAGCGGCAATTGCATCGTCAATCCATCGATTTGAAAGAAAATGTTAAACCTTTTTAATTGCTAAGCTAGTATGTGTATACATGGAGGACCAGCCGATCACAACATGCATAGATGACTTGGTCAAGTACCTGAACGAGCATGGTGAGAGTGACGCTAACACCCTAGCCAATGCGCTGAACGTCAGCGAGAGCATAATAGGTACCTGGTCTGACGTGCTTGAGAAGGCGCACATAGTCAAGGTTAACTACAAGTTAGGCAAGATGTTCGTCTCGCCTATAGCGATGACTAAGGAGGGTGCGTCGGTAGCGAAGAAGATGATTGAGGTCAAGAAGGGCGTAGCCGAGGCAGAGCTCGTAGCGCAGGTAAACATGATCAACCAGATAAACATGAGGCTCGACGAGTTCAAGAGGTATGTGATAGGTGCGGAGGGCGCTTTCAAGAACAAGGCAGGCGAGATAAAGGAGGTGATAGACCAGATAGACAAGCTTGGTATGCAGGTCGACGGCTCATACAATAAGCTAAGGAACAAGAAAAACTACATAGATGCACTCTCACAGAACCTGGATAAGGAGATGCAGAAGCTGGAGCAGAAGGCGAAGGCTGTAGAGATAATGGGAGGCAGAGACGCCGAATCGAGGAGTATTATACTTGATGTAAAGGCGAAACTGGATGATTCCGAAGATAGGATCAAGACGCTTAACAATAACTTTAATGCTACGCTTGAGGAGAGCAGAAAGAGTTTCAGTGAACTCTTCGAGGGAATAAGAATAGAGAACAGGGTGCTCAGGGACATGATTGCACAGCAAGAGAAACAGATCCAGGATTATACCTCCTTCCTCACATCCTACAAGAAGGAATCCGACTCAATAAAAAGGAAGGCGGCAAAGGACAAGGTAAAAATGCTGGACGATATAGCTAAGGCAAGCGACGAGACGAGGAAAGTATACGGCACAGCGGAGAAGGAGGTGAATGAGGTAAGGAAGAAGCTCTTTGAGATGAAGAGCAAGTTTGGAGGCTATGCCGACCTTAGCGACAAAGTGAATGGTATTAAAAACAGCATAAACTCAATATCAAAGCAGAAAGATGATTTGCAGAAGGAGCTCGATGAGATAAGGGAACAGCTCAGGGCGATAGAACTGCTTAGCGAATCAAATATGGCTCAGAAAGAGATGAATGTGGATAAAGTGGAAAAGAAGATGACAGACACAAGCAAGAAGGCTTTGATGCTTAAGAAAGATGAGGACGACGTCAGGAAAGACATAGATGAAATGGCAAAGTGAGCGCATGGAAGATTCTCCTAAAAATATTAATGAAAAAGAGCTGGCTTCCTACGAGCTTGATGCGCATGGACTTAGGGTGAGGATAAAGATATCTGATAAGGGGAGTTTCGTTCCCATATATGAAATAACAGTGCCCGGTCTCGGTGATGCGACTAAACTGCTTTTAATTTCGCTGAGGCAGGAGCTGCTTTCCATAGTGCCCATAGATCCGACGAGGATTGAGGATAAAGAGTATGTGGATGAGCTGACTGTGAAGTACATAGAGGCATCGAATATCATAATAGACAGATACCTGCCCGGTTCATCCCCAGCTACGAAAAAGGTGCTGATTGCATACATAGTCAACTTCATGCTCGGATTGGGCGACCTCGAGGCGCCGCTTTCTGACGATAACCTTGAAGAAGTAGCTGTGAACAGTTCGAAGGAGCCCATATGGGTTTACCACAAGAAATACGGATGGTGCAAGACGAATGTCACAGTCCAGGATGAGACGATCGTGTATGATGATGCGCAGCAAATCGGCAGGAGAATAGGGAGGCAGATATCTAACCTGGCGCCTCTCATGGACGCTGAGCTTCCTGACGGCTCCAGAGTAAACGCAACCCTGTATCCGATCTCCCAGAAGGGGAACACGATAACCATAAGAAAGTTCGGAAAGAACCCGTGGACTATGCCTGCTATGGTCGCGAACGGGACGCTATCACTAGAAATCGCAGCACTCGTATGGATGGCGGTGGAAAACGAGGTAAGCATACTAATCTCGGGAGGAACTGCAAGCGGCAAAACAAGCTTCCTGAACGCTATGAGCATATTCATACCTGCAAGCCACAGAGTCATCTCGGTGGAAGGAGACAGAGAGTTGACCCTTCCAAATTTCCTGCACTGGGTGCCGATGCTCACAAGGCAGGCGAACCCTGAGGGGAAGGGAGAAGTGACCCTCTACGACCTCATGGTGAATGCACTCAGACAGAGACCTGACGTTATGCTCGTAGGAGAGGTAAGGACCAAGAAAGACGCTGAGACTCTCTTCGAGGCCATACACACAGGGCATGCAGTCTACGGCACAGTGCACGCTGATAACGCGCAGGACACGATAGTCAGAATGACCAACCCGCCGATAGACGTGCCTAAGATGATGCTCAACGCATTCGGAGGAGTGCTTGCCCTATTTAGGCACAGGAGGCTCGGGATAAGGCGTGTATTGGAGTTCGCCGAAATGCTGAGGAGCGGAGACCTGAACGTGATCTACAGGTGGGACATGCGAAACGATACCTTCTCGCAGATAGCTGAGATTTCTAGGATCAGTGAGACCATATCGCTATATGGCGGCTATACCAGAGAGGAACTTGAAAAAAACCTAGAAGATAAGAAGGTGGTGCTTGACTGGATGGTCAAGAAGAACGTGCTGAATGTGGATGATGCAGGATTCGTCGTAGCAAGCTACTACAGAAATCCTGAAAAGATGGTGAAATTCGCTAATGAGGATGCGCCCTACTCTAGGGAGAGCATTGAGAAGGTGTAGATTTGGAAGAGCCAACTGACTTCGCGAAGCTCGTGGAACTTGTAGACTCAGCAGGCGCCTACTCTAACGAGAGTACGGTACTGATAGATATCTCTGAGGTATTCGGAAACACGCTTAACATAAGGAAGATGAAGTATGAGGATGTCAGCCAACTGCTTGAGGGCGGCGAAGTAAAGAAGGCAGAGGTGGCGCCTGAGGCGCAACCGAAGGCGCAGGTAGAAGCCGCAGTTCCCAAACGACCTACGAAGAAGGAGACCGAAAAGGCTGCTGAGAAAGTCAGGAACATGGCCGGCGGCAAAGGAAAGGAGTTTGAGAAAAAAGTGAACAAGGAGATAGAGAAGGCGGAGAAGAAGGGGCTGGTAATTCCGCGCCTCTCGCTGCAGGATCAGCTCTCGGACCTGGAAAAGATAGACGAAGGGATAGCAGAGGGCGTGTTCGACAAGGAGCAGACCAAGATCATCTTGGATGAGGTGAAGACTATTTCATACATATCCTCCCATGAGGATATTGAGAAGTTCAGCGAGGACCAGAAAGAGATTGTATTCATGAGAAACCAAAAGATTAAAGAGATAAAGGACAGATTGCATATCAAATAGGCTCTTGATGTGTTCCAATGGTTTTGTTTGGCGCTAAGAAAACTGAGAATAAGCAAGAACAGAAGAGCGGAATAATAGGATTCACAAAACCGAAGAGGTTCCTTTTCCTGAAGATGAAGTCGAAGCCGATATATGGGGCTCAGGGAAGCCAAAACGCAACGCAAATTTTGCAGCAGACAACGAGTGCTGTGCAGACTCCTGAGAAGGTAGTAAGGCAGAGGATTCCGCCACCGTTCACGCTTCAGAGAAGTCAGAAAACTGCACCAGAGCAGCAGATGTACGAAGTGAAAAAAAAGGCGAAGAGGCCGAATGCGCTGCAGATGTACCTGGCAAGCGTCGCTTCGAAACATAAGAACTTGGAAGCGTCGCTCAGAGCGCAGAACATAAAGGAAAGCCCTTACGAGTTCGTAAAGAAGATGTTCATCTACTCGTTGCTGATAAGCTCGGCGGCAGCCATAGCTATAGGAATACTGCTAATGAGTTACGGAGTAACGCCTATTCTTGCCCTGCTATTGGGGGTTGGTTGCTTCTATGGTTTCTTCAACAAGTTCATAAGATATCCTATAGACAGGAGCACGGTAGTAGGGAAGGACATAGAGAAGGACATACTCTTCGCTGCTAGGGACCTTGTGATTAGCATGAGATCAGGAATGCCGCTCTTCAATGCGGTTACTGCGGTAAGCACAGGCTACGGCGCAGCAAGCCTGGAATTCGCGAAGGTGGTCGAGCTTGTGCAGCTAGGGGCGCCGATAGAAGAGGCGCTCGACGATGTAAGTTCAAAGAGCCAGTCCAGAACATTCAAAAGGATAATGCTGCAGGCGACTGTGAGCCTGCGTGCCGGGGCTGACGTTGTAGGTGCGCTGCAGGGCGTGGTAGATGAAGTGATGCAGGAGAGAGTTATTGAACTGAGAAGGTACGGACAGAGGCTCAATGCGCTCGCAATGTTCTACATGCTATTCGGAGTGATATTTCCGAGCATGGGCATAGCGGTCGCAGCCATACTCACCACTTTCATAAACCTGTTCACAGTGGATGAGAACACCTTGATCTTCGCATTGGTGGGCATATTCTTCCTGCAGATAATATTCTTGAATGTCATGCGTTCGTCCAGACCGACGTTCGCGATGTGATTCCGTGAAGATAGAATTCTCGAGACTTTTATCCAGAGACGTGGTGAACCTACTAATACAGGAACTCAAGATCGCTGGAGTCAAGACGGACATAAACAGGTTCCTGAAGTTTACACTCGTCACGGATGTCAGTCTGTTTGCGATAATACCATTTCTACTTACGCTTGGATTTGGCGTGAGCACAGAGATCTCTGCGATAGCAGGCTTCATCGCCGCGGGCGCATTTGCAATAGTGCTCTACATCCTACTCGAATTCAAGATAGAAGGAAGAAAGAACTTCCTAGAAAACGTACTTCCGGACTACCTGCAGCTTTCTGCGGCAAACGTGAGGAGCGGAATAGCGCTTGACAAGGCGCTGGTGCTTGCAGCAAGACCTGAATTCGGGTTTTTCAGCGATGACGTAAAAGAGATGAACAAGGAGCTTTACAGCGGCGTAACACTCCAGACTGCGGTGCTGGGCCTCGGAACCAGGTACAGGTCGTTGCAACTGCAACACACCATAAGAATGATGATAGAGGGAATACAGTACGGAGGCGGAATGACGGACCTGCTGAATCAGATAGCAAGGGACATGAGGAGCCAGCAGATGGTGCAGAAGGAGATAACGGGGCAGCTGTTCATGTACACGATATTCATCGCATTCGCAGCAGTGGCGGGCGCTCCGGTGCTTTACGCACTTACATCACAGATGATAACAGTGACCGATACGGTATGGGCAGGCATACTGAAGCAGAACCCCGGTGGTCTTCCGACCGCAGGAGCTTCCTTCCTAAGACCTAGCCCTCCAAAGATAACGATTGCCGCTTACACCAACTTCTCGATTGTAGCTGTCATTTTGATAACAGGTTTCGGCGCATTCATAGTGAGTGCCATATCGAGCGGGTCGATTGTGAAAGGGGTCAGGTTCCTTCCCGCATTCGTACTTGTAGGTGTGGGCATCTTCTTCGTAGTCTCATCAGTCATTGGCGGCCTCTTCACCACAATAAGCGGAGTCTGAGTCAGGTGTTCGTAATTCCTAGTGTCTGCCACTCGTTGGCAGCGACTGCTATGGAAGAT
>JBEKPX010000022.1:0-12032 GCA_049520335.1 Candidatus Micrarchaeales archaeon
TATCGGAATACTGAGGAGTCTATATGATTTCCCAGGTGGAGACGTTATAGGCGACATTGGAGAACTCGCTCGCATGGGAATATTTGTAGCTGTATCAGAAGATGGATGGACTAGGTTGCAAGAAATGGAACAGGAGGAGAAGTCTACAGGGGGTCCAATACAACCATTTCTAAGAAGGCTAGACGCAGTTGGATCGTTAAAGGCATTAACAGATGAAGATACAACAAAACTCATAGAAGCCAGGTTAAAATTCGATAGGCCTAGTAAAAAGTACAGATCAGATTATATAATACCTTTCAAAAAAGATTTTGTAGAATTTGTATGTGAGGAAGCTAAAGGCGAACCACATAAGATAGTCGGCATATGTGATGACGTACTTCAGGCCGGACTTGCAAAAAAAGTAGAAATTTTAGATAGAGAATTCGCTGAGAAAATTATTAAAAAAAAGTAGCTACTTAATTTCTTATTATTAGAGCAGACAGAGGTTGTGTCTTAGTACAATTTTCTTTTATCATAAGAAGGAATATCCGCAATGACTCTCATCCCATACTTCCCCTCAAGCACATTTTGACTCTTCACATAATCTGTGTAACTCATATTTTTTAGATTTACATTTGGCACTTTTTTGTTATCACTTCTAATCAACGAGTCTATTGGACAATCAAGTTCTTTCATTATATTACGATTTTTGTTTGCTATGGCGCAGTAATATTTCAGATAAACGTTGATGACCTTTTGTGAAGCACCTACCTTATCATTAAAGCCTGATTCTTTTGCAAGCTTTTTTATTGCGCTTCGTATATCAGCGTTTTTTATTGTGTTTGCGTCAACCTTAGTAATCAAGCCTTTAATAATGTGTTTGGCATTTTTCTGAAATAATTTTTTATTCGCAGTCACTGTTCTTCTATACACCCCTGTAGCGTTACAAAGATTAGAAAATAATGAGAGTTTAATATCCTCATACAGCAGACCTTGGTTTTCGCCTGTCATAATTTCACCAAAGCGCGATATTTTCTTCAATAATTTTCTTTTCTTCTTCAGTTATCCCGTAAATTTTATATACTAACTCGTTGATTTTTTCATTGGTTTTGTTAATTTCTTCTCCTAGTTTTATCTTTTTATCTGTTTCTTTGCCTTCTAATTCATTTATGCTTTTATTTAGTTGGAGCATTTTATCTACAAAACTAATAAGCAATCGTTGTTCGGCTTCTGGAGCATCTGGAACAGGTAGCTGCTCGATCATTTCGGGGTAAACATGCAATTCGTCGCTAAAATAGAGTTTAAAGTAAAAATTAATTAGTTTCGAATTAATAACTCCGAGTAAAAACTTCAGATTAAATTGCTGTGATAAGGCCATGTCCTCTTCTTTGAGAACAATTTTTCTTTGACCAAAAAATGATGGCTCTTTGTTTTTTAGCAGATATTTTAATATTAAACAATTTAATGAATGATCAGTGTAATATTTATCATTGTCATAAGAAACAACCATGCCTTGTTTATCCACAATACCCCTAAAAACTAATTTTTCATTCTCAAATAATTCTGGGAAAGCTGGTCTATAAAGTTTCTTAGTATCATATAAGAGCCATTTCCCGGCGTATCTTATACTATATCTAAATACATTTTCCCCTTTTATCATCTTTTTGCACATTTTATTAATTTGGGTATCGAGTTGAAATTTTTCTTTTGGAACTCCTCTTGCACCCCAAGAGGCAATGGCTATTCTGCCAAGACTTATTGATTTTGAAAGTATCTTATCCAATATTTTTATATTATTTTCATTAATGTTTGTTCTGAATCTCTTTTCTGGAACTTTTTCAAAGATATCCTGGTCTATATCAAACGACGTATAAAGATTTGGTTTGGTAGAATGCACTATTTTCGTTTTAATTTTCCGTTTTCCTTTTTCGACTATTAAAATTATGTTTCTTACTGCTGCTGCTTGGAAAATTTTTTGTTCGGATAAATCAACTATCTGTCGTATGGTGCATTCTTTTAGAATATATTCCCGCATTTTTTGGGCGTAATCTTGAGTTAAAAATTGGTAAGGAATTATGAACCCAATAATTCCACCAGTCTTTGATAATTTTATTGCCTTTTCAATAAATCCGATGTAAATATCAAATCTCTTAAGAGCGGTTTCGAAATTTGACATCATATATTCTCGTTCATCTTTTTGTAAATTTTCAACCATTATATATGGCGGGTTTCCCATAACGATATCGAATCCGCCATTTTCCATTACCGCGCTGAATTCCTCCTGCCATTTAAAGGCTTTATCGTTTGCTACACTTTCATTGTCAATTAAACTATTCCCAACTTTAAGATTACTTCTAAGTTCAGGTAGCAGATCAGTAGGATGAATTATATTATGCTGACCACGCTGAGTAAGTAATTTTAAGTATATATTGAGCTCTGCAATTGCTATGGCCTTTTCATCCAGATCCACGCCGAATATGTTGTTTTTTATCAAATCAAGTTTATCTTTTAAAGAAAGAGAATCATAGTTTTTATAATTTTTAGAGTAGTAATCGTTTAAAAGTGTAATCGCTGCCGTCAAAAACGACCCGGAACCACAAGCAGGATCCAATACTTTAAGCTTTTTTATACCGCCAATGCTGGTTGTTTTTAATATTTCGCCAAGCGTATTCTTTGTGATGTACTCAACTATGTTTTTGGGCGTATAGTAGATCCCCTGCGACTTTCGCTTGCCTTTACCTCCAACTAATTTAATGCCTTTCTGGATGTAAGCCAGGTAATTTTCGTATATGTTCCCCAAAACGTCGCTATCTATTGCGGCAAAGTTATACTCTCTATTACTGTTTTGTGGATGCGAGATTGCAGTTAGAAGTTCTGTTACAGTTTTGTCTTTTATGGTTATGCGTTCGGCTTCAGATTCCTGATTGGGTTTTCCGAAAATGTCGCTGTCATATTTATCTCTGTAAAATAAGAATATATTTTTGAGACCTTTGTAAATATCGCTTTCTTTGTTCCTTGCAAGTTGTTCTAATTTGTTTTCTTCCAGTCCCTCTGCTTCAACCTTTTTAATAAAAATTAGCCTATTTATTATGCCCTGGGTTAATTCTTCACGTTCTGTTTCGGAATATTTATCTCTATATTCACTGCTTATATATTTGTTTATTTTTGCTCTTAGGGTGTTTAAACTAACAGCCAGGTCTTGCGTTATACTTATATCTTGGAGTTTAATTCCAGTTCTTTTAGCTTCCTCGTCTAGATTTCCATCGATCAAGTTGTCTTTATATAGCCAATACAGTTTTTCTACAGTATAATCCATATTTCCGTCTAAGATTTCTATGTTGCAAAAGGGGTATACCTTGTCTTTTGTAACATACCAGACTTTGAAGATCTTAAAATTTGTGAGAACAGCCCAATTGACTGCTTTACTGTAAGCGTAGTTTAACACTTGCTGATCATAGTCGCCATTTTCAATTGGCGCCTTTAGTTTTTTAGCCTCTACAATTATCTTCGGTACGTACGTTGGATAAGAGTAGTCTGCATGCTTAATGTTTCCTTTGGTTTCTATAGACTTTTGTCTATCTATCTCTTGTTCATCCCAACCCAATACAGTTTTAAGTAAGGGATCGATAAATTTAGCTCTAGTATCATCTTCGCTCATACTTTCCAAGTGATCTGGGTTATACTTTTTATAATCAGCTATTAGGTTAACTAACCTATTTTTTAAATCAGTTTTAGTTATCATCAATTCACTTTATTCACGAAAGTACTAAGAGATTTTATTCATAACTCTACCATAAATCTTAATCTTCTTTCTCTCTTTTATGTGTTTCTGCACATGCCCGCATGCTAACTCATGCGAGAGCGGTCGCAGCAGCGGTTTCGCTTTGCGGTTGTAACGAGACTTTATCTGCGGCCGTAGCAGAGCGGCAGACTGCGAGACATAGTGCGATATCGACTACAACCGCACATTGACCACTGTGCGGGCCGCATCCGCTTCCGCATAATGCGGCCGCATCTGCGACCGTAGTCATGCGGCTCGAAGCGGAACGAGCGTATCAAGATACGCAAAAATTGGCACAAGATATATATAATCTGTCGTCGTAAATTAACAATGGTGAACTATATGGACAAAAATATAGCGAGCCGCTCTTTTGCTAGTTCCGCCCTCCTGGGGCTTTGAACCTAAGGTTAAAGTCCCTTGCTTTAGTGAAATAACAACTTTTCATTTTGAATTTAAACTTTTCACCAATGCTTATATAGGCGGAAATAGAGAAAGATTAATGATAAAATGTCAGAAAAAATTACAGAAGGATCAAAACTAATAGGAGAGGAAGCGATGGACGCGCTTAAGAAATGCATTGGCAGGACGGTTACGGTGGAACATGTTTTTCACGGTGCGCTTGAATCTGAAACTGAAAAGCTTTTGAAAGTAGACCCTTTCAAGAGTATAGTGACTGAAGGTGGTGGTTATCCCTTCATAGGGTATGGTTGTGCAATAAAAAGGATATCGACAGAGGGTCGTACGATATACAGAAATCCGCTCGTATATGATTACTATGATCTTACAAAAGATGTGGAGATTGATGAATTCAGAAAGGAATCCTTTGGAGAAAAGATTGCAAGTGCATTGCTTGAGGAAAGAGATGAATATGAGAGAGTGTACAGGAGAAAAGGAAGCACTGCAGAAACCAACAGAAGTTACATTGCTGTGAATTGGATTATATATTGGCTAGGGCAAGAATGATGAATGTTAATTATGTATTATCCAGGGCGGAAGTTTTCCTTCACTGAATGTAATAGCATAATAAAGCTAATGTGCACAAAATCCTTCCCAACTATAAACCTAAGGGCTTTATGTTGTTCAGAGATAACTTTCAGAGCTATACTCCCTTTATCCTAAACTACATATGAAGTCTGCTTAATCTCTGCCTGCAAACCTCCCAGGGCTATAAATTTAAGCTTGCGCTGCAAAGATGGGAAGCATGGAAGCTACGAAGGCAAGAAGGCTCCTGGATAAATATGATCTTACGAAGTTCCAGAAAGATGTTCTGATCGCTACACTTGCAATACCGAAAGGTGAAACTAGGACATACAGAGATATAGCGGTTGTTGTGCACAGACCCAGAGCCTATAGGGCAGTGGGCACAGCCCTAAGACTAAATCCGCTTGCGCCTAGCATACCCTGCCACAGGGTGGTGAGGAGCGATGGCGATATCGGCAACTATTCTGCTGCCGGAGGCAAGAAGACAAAGGAAAGGCTTCTAAGACTTGAAGGGGCTCTGTAAAAATTATGATAACTAACTCCTAGGGTTTCGCCCCGATGTTTATTGAGGAGATGCAGATGGCGGATCTAAACAAAGAGAATATAGCATTTGTAAACATTCTCTCAGAGGCAGGGGCGATAAAGAGCAAGAAGCTGTTTGATGCGTTTGTTCACGTGCCAAGGCATCTTTTTGTCAGAGAGTCGGACGAGGATTCTGCTTATATCGATATGCCCCTTTCCATAGGCGAGAATTCGACCATATCGCAGCCATCCACAGTTGCAATAATGCTTGAGGCGCTTGAACTTGAGAATGGGAACAAGGTGCTTGAGATGGGTACCGGCAGCGGCTGGAATGCCGCATTGATGGGCTACTGCATTGGAACAAAGGGCAAGGTCATAACGCTGGAGATAGAAGAAGAGATTGCGGAGTTCGCGAAGAAAAACATCTTGAAGTTGAATATTATGAACGTGTTGGTTCTGTGTAAGGATGGATCAAACGGCTATGCGGATGAGGCACCGTATGACAGAATAATCTATACTGCAGCAACCAAGGAGGTACCTGCATCCGTCCTAGCGCAGTTGAATGTTAGTGGCATCCTTCTCGCACCCGTGGGCACTGGCTTTGTGCAACTTTTGACCAAGATCAAAAAGCTTGACAAGAACAGATTCGACAAGATGGAACTAGGCTATTTCCAGTTCGTACCGCTTAGAAGCCCAGGGATGTGAGAACTCCAGGAAGCAACTATTACCATCTACGAAATGATTTAAAGCTTGACTTCGCCAAGGTATTGGTGATTCCGTGGGGTACCAAGTAAGCAGTGACCTAAAGCCTAATCCAATGACAAATGAGAAAAAGAATGAGCTAATCAGGAAGATCAGGGACTTCAAGCTTCCCTTCAGGGAGGACGTTATAAAGGTGGAGTGCGGCAGCATACTCGTCGACTGGAAGAAGATAGTAGAGATGGACAGGACGGCGAGAGAGGGAACCCCATCTGTGATGCTGCTGCATGGCACTTATGACCACCTGATTGAACTGGGTGTGCTGTCACTGACAGGCAAGAGGAACTTTCAAGTAATAGGTGGAGGCGTGCTCATGAATCCTCGATCACACGGCCTGAATCCGCTCTACTTCACGAAAAAGGCAGATGCAGAGGCATATGAAAAAGTGATATCTAAGGGAGCTCAGTACGATGTAAACGTCTCAAGAATCTGCTGAGCATCTAGTAGATTCATGCCGAAATATTTCTCAGGCGCTGTTTTCTCATCTCCTTAGTAGCTCTGAAAAGGTCCTCAAAAGTGCCTGTGTCTATGAACCCTCCTTTTATCTTATAGCAATCTACTCTGCCATCTTGTTGTATATATCTGTTGATGGCGTCTGTTATTTCCAGTTCGCCCCTTACTGAGAGTCCTATCTCAGATATCTTTTTAAACACAGTTTCATCAAAGGCATACATTCCAGCCAATATGAAATTTGATTTAGGATTTTCTGGTTTTTCCTCTATATTGACTACGCCTCCTTTTCCGTCTATTTCAACAACGCCAAACCTTTTCGGATCCTTCACTCTTTTAACGAAAAGCAAAGCGTTGCCGCTTGATTCGAACTTCCTGAGTTTCTGTCTTACTTCGTTCACCTCATCTGGTTTCATGTTGTATATCGTATCCGCAGGCATCACAAGTATTCTTTCTCCTTTTACTGCAGTTTTCGCGGTATTTACTGCATCCGCAGTACCCATTGGTTTTTCCTGAACCACGTACTCCAGCCTGAGTCCAAGGCTTTCTCCATCTCCGAGCATGTTTTTGAACATCTCAAAGTTATTTTGGGATGCAACAACCACAACCTTGTTCACTCCCAGATCTTTAAGAAGTTCCAAAGGATAGAAAACCAGGGGCTTATTATATACAGGTAGAAACACTTTGGGCGTGAAGTTTGTAAGAGGTCTAAGCCTTTTTCCGATCCCTGCCGCAAGCAAAACGCCAACCAGGTTGCTTGGAACGTTCGAATCTTTAACTGAATTCTCACTTACCTCTTTGCCAGTCTTATTTTCCGTTTCAACACTCATGTGATCACACAACAATTAATCGTTTTTTCTCCTTTAAATAGTTTGTTATGTGATTTGTTTGCATTTCTAGAAATCTTTTAAAATTTTCGTATTATATTATACTCAGAAGTATTTCTATGCCAAAACCAATGTCGAACATAAATGCGGATTCCTGGTTTGTGAGGAATGTGGCGGTATTCGCACGTGCTGTAGAAGTGCTCTTTGGATTTATATGGCTAGCAAACGTAAGTATAAAGTTAGAGATGAGATTTGTTGGTTCTTTTGCTGGTACTGTCTCGCAGGTGGCAAGCGGTCAACCAGAGTGGCTGCAGGGCTGGTTTGGCTTCTGGGTGCAGACATTATCCTCCAACCCTGTTTTCTTCGCTTATCTGCAACTCCTTTTTGAGCTTGCCTTAGGTCTTGCGCTTATTTTGGGATTCATGCGGAAGACAACATATGCAGGCGGCGCGCTTCTAGGCCTGCTGTTGTGGTCTGTGCCTGAAAGCTTCGGCGGTCCGTACGGTCCAAGTTCAACAGATATAGGAACTGGAATAATCTATACTGTGGCATTCTTGCTGCTTCTGGCGTTGAATGCATACAAAGGCAATAAGTACACCCTCGACGCTCTAATAGAGAAGCATATCAAGTGGTGGAGCGTTATTGCAGAAGTGAAAAGATAGCCAAAACAGTTCATGCATAATCTATCACTCTGCGTTTATTCAGGGACGTGGTCCTTTCAGTTATCTCCTTAACCAGGACTGCCTGCAGTTGTGAAAGTTCATGCGAAACTTCAACGGTATATGCCGATTGTTCTAGGCCTCTTAGCTCCGAAGGCAGTCTGTTCCTTTGGTCTGTGGCATATTCCCTTGTCTCATTAATGGTTGGCATCCTTGCTATTATTTTTCCATGCTCCATGACTTTTTCTAGAAGAGGTCTGGCATCAGGTCTCCTTTCGGTAGCTAGACATATTTCATCTCGTGTGAACCTGGAATTGCTCGAATGGCGATACACCTGCTTCAGTCCAGGAAGCGTCGTCTTCCCTTCGCTTACCTTTATGCATGGAGTCATCACCCCCGGGGCAGTTTCGTGCTCGGCTAGCTTGTATACTATCGGCAGATTCGGCGCGTCGCTCGATGTCGAGAGCATCGTTCCCACGGCATACATCTGGCAATCTGCACCATCGCGCTTGAGCTGTGCGATTTTGATCTCATCCAGATCGCTTGACAGGAATATGCTTATATCTTTCAGCTTCGCCTCATCGAAAAGCTTCCGCGCAAGCTTTGACATCCCGGAGAGATCTCCCGAGTCTATTCTTACGCCCCTGAGGTGTTCGCCGCGCGATTCCATCTCCTTGGCTACGGTTATCGCATTTCTTATTCCAGCTTCTGTATCATAAGTGTCCACCAGAAGCACTGTGTTTTTTGGAAATGTTTTAGCGTATGAACGGAAAGCTTCAAGCTCGGAATCGAAGCTCATCACGAAGGAATGGGCCATCGTACCTATGGCCGGAATCCCATATCTCTTTCCCGCTTCTACGTTGCTCGATCCTTCAAACCCCGCGATGTACGATGCTCTGGCGCATGCTATTGCCGCTTCAGGATCATGGGAGCGCCTTGTTCCAAACTCTATCAATGTCTTTGGAGCAGCAACATCGAATATCCTGGAAGCCTTGCTG
Source organism: Candidatus Micrarchaeales archaeon (assembly GCA_049520335.1). GTDB lineage: Archaea > Micrarchaeota > Micrarchaeia > Micrarchaeales > CABMGC01 > JAJYVH01. The sequence continues at coordinate 8,957 of JBEKPX010000022.1, forward strand.
GCAAACATGGTCTGCGAACCTATCACATTCTCCAAATAGGTCTCGACCAACTGCGCCTCTATTATAGGAGCGCGCACTACAATGATCGGTTCTTTGGCGAAGAGAGGAGTGCCCTCCCTGACCGCCCAGACATCGCCTCTGAATCTCAGCGACTCCAGCTTATTGAAGAATATCTCCTCCTGAGAGGAGAAACTCGGAAGGCTCTTCAGATAGCTTATTTGGTCAGCATCGAACCTGAAGGATTCCAGATAATTCAAGGACTCTTCTATCCCCGAAATAAGGAGGTAGTTCCTGGTTTCAGGCAGTCTTCGGATAAAGAGATCAAAGGTGGACATGGTGTCCGCCATTCCTTCGCGCACATATCCAGCTGCCATTGTGAGCTGATACAGGTCAGTCTTAAGCGAATTGTTTTCCTTCATATTGAACTGTCTGTATAAGCCAGTATATATCCTTTAGGCATAAGGTATATATTAGGTGTATATGAAATATATATTATGGAAAAGCATATATTTAAGTTTGGAGAGAACAGCGTAGCGATGATAGTGCCGAAGAAATGGGTGGATAAGAACGGACTTAAGCCATCGAGCATGGTTTTCATCTCGGAGAACGAATCGGGAGGCCTCGTAATCTCGGCGTCGGAGACCTTGAAGGCGGAAGCCGACAGGACCGTAAACCAGAGGGCCGGCGCAGCTAGCATAGGCAGATGGGTCGGACTGCATTATATGTTCGGAACTGGAAAGATGCACATACATTCCGAAGACAGTTTCACTCAAGCACAGGTCGAGGCGGTCGAAAACAAGATAAGCGCAGAATGCCCCGGCTTTGAAATAACGAGCCAATCCAAGAAGGACATAATCATCGAGGATTTGATGGACATAAAGGAGGTTGACCTTGGCAAGATAGCAATGAGACTCCATTCTCTGATAAATCAGGAGTTCAAGGAGATGAGCGGAGGAGATCCACAATCCGTGGCGAAGATAGAGAAGCTTGTGAACAGATTCTACATGCTTGGGATGAGATATGTCAGCATCACCCAGGCCAAGGACGCATTCGTGTATGCGACCCAGCTGAATCTGCTCGAATCAATATCCGACAATCTGGACCTGCTTGCTTCCAACATAGGCGGAGAAGGGATGAGAGTATTCAATGAACTGAACAAGCAGTTCGATGCCTGCTTCCTGGCGTTCAACGGGGATGAAAAGGCGATAGAGGAAGTGCTTGTGACAAGGGAACCTATACTAAAGCAGATTCAGCGCCTTAAGATCGATCATATCTACAAATATCTCCTAAGAAGCATAGCTGATAGTTCATCAAATATAGCGGAACTGGGTTTCAAACGCCGGAACCCGTATGACATACCTGTCCTGAAAGCAACAGACCTAGAGGTGAAAGTATGAGGGGTTTTGTAAGAGTGTCAGCGGCTGTGCCCAAGGTCACGGTTACTGATCTCGAGTCTAACTGCAAGCACATACTTTCGCTCTGGAAGAGAGCCGACAAGGAGGGGAGCATGCTTGTCTGTTTCCCCGAGCTCTGCATAACCTCATATTCTGCCAAGGACCTGTTCCACAATACCTTTCTGCTCAAGGAGGCAGAAAAGTGGCTTGGCTGGCTGGCGAACGAAAGCAAGGGCCTTAAGTCAGTTGCAATAGTGGGCTTGCCTGTAATGCATCAAAACGGAGTATATGATTGCGCGGCAGCTCTGCAGGACGGCAAGGTTCTGTGCATAGTGCCGAAGAGCTATCTGCCTAACTACGGCGAGTTCGAGGAAGGGAGATGGTTCAGTCCCGCCAGGCTAGTGAAGGAAGGAAGCAGTATGAACATTCTAGGGAGAGCGATCCCCTTCGGCACCGACCTGCTTTTGTCTGCAGAGAACATACCAAACTGCAAGATAGGAATCGAAATCTGCGAAGACCTGTGGGTCCAGGCGTCGCCCCACATATACCAGGTGAATTCCGGGGCCACCGTCATAGCCAATCCCTCAGCTTCGAACTTCACCATAGGAAAGGCAGAGATACGGGAATCGCTGGCCGTGAGCGCTTCTGACAAGGGAAAATGCTGCTACATATATGCCGCTGCCGCTCCGGGAGAGTCCTCAGATCTTGCATGGGATGGCCATCACTTCATCTGCGAGAACGGAAGCGTCATAGCAAGAGGGACACGTTTCAGCCGCGAGCCCCAGCTGCTCACTGCTGACGTGGATATAGAATCCATCATGCATGACCGTGTGACAAGAGGCGTATTTTTGGAATGCGCGAATGCAAACCACAAGGAATTCAGAGTCATAAACTTCACCGCGGCATCCCCGGATGCTGACAGAAGGATTTCAAGGAAGATAGACAGGTATCCTTTCATACCTTCAGATCCTGCAACGTTAGCAAAGAGGTGCTGGGAAGTTTTTGAGATTCAAACGAACTCTTTGAGGACTAGGCTTGAGAGGATAGGCAGCAAGTTCATCATACTTGGCGTTTCGGGAGGAGTGGATTCCACAATGGCCGCACTCTCGGCGGTAAAGACGCTCGATGCGATGGGTGTGGACAGAAAGAACTTAATCTGCGTGACTATGCCTGGGTTGGGAACTACATCAGACACAAGGGCGAGAGCGGTCGAACTCTCCCGACTGATAGGTGCAACACTCATTGAGACTTCCATAAAAGAGATCAGCTACGCTCTCATGAGCATGATCGGACACAAGGCGGCGTCTGGCACGAAAAGCGTAAAGGAACTTATGAGAAGAATAAAGAACAATCCAAAATTTGCCGATGTCACGATGGAGAATATTCAGGCGCGCATCAGGACGCTCATACTCATGTCCTACGCTAACAAGTACAAGGGAATAGTGCTGGAAGGAACGGGACTAGGGCATGTGGGCGAGAACCTGTATCCAGCGCTCGAGAGAGCTGTCAAGGATGGGATTGTCGTGGCGATGTGTTCTCAATGCGTTTGGGGCAGGGTTCACATGGACGTCTATTCTGCAGGACGAGATCTTCAGCGAATCGGAGTCGTGCCACTGGGAGATATGCTTGCCGAAACTGCTCTCGTAAAGATGATGTGGGCCTTCGGCCAAGAAAAGAACCCG
>JBEKPX010000023.1:0-11776 GCA_049520335.1 Candidatus Micrarchaeales archaeon
CAGGAAAGTTTCTTAGAAGGAACTTTGTTTACCAAGTAAAATCTGTAATAAATTCCAATTTTGTTTAAAAAGTGAATTTCATTTCGAAAATACTTGGTACTCCAAAACTACACAACGCAATAATAACTATAAATCTTTTTAGTGGAAATACCAGTTAGGTGGAAAAATGCAAAAAAGCAACTCTGAAATGGAAAATTGGCACATGCACAGAGGGAAGGGAATGGTCTTTGCCGGATTTGTTATTCTAGCCGTGGGACTGATGAATTACTACCAGTTAAGCTGGACGCTAATCACGATGGTTGTAGGAGTACTATTGATCGTGTTCGGATTTTTCAGAATGATGAAGTAAGGCAGTCAAGACTTTGTGTAGAAAGTAATGGGAAATGGGTACTTTTTACACAAAAGACACTTCGTAACCAAAGCCGTAAAATCAGATGAATAATGGAAGTGCTTGCTCTCGCATACCAACATATATACTTGTTTCGCCCTTATTCAATTCTTTGGGGCTTTTTGTGGAAGGGAGTATTAACAAGGAACTGGAGGACAGGCTGATAGAGTTTTACAATGCCTACTACATAGAGCAGATAAACGAGATGTTTGTCTCCTATCCACAGAAACGGTCAGTAAACATAAACGCAAAGGATCTCGAGGAATTCGACAACGAGCTGGCGAACGAACTGATAAAGAATCCCGACGCTGTCCTTCCAAGTGCGAACTCCGCCCTGATGAAGCTGAGCCCAAACCCAGAGACCATAGACAAGCCTGTCTATGCGAGGTTCTACGGACTCGAGAGCACCACGATGCCACTGATACAGGATGTCGGTTCGGAGAACATAGGGAAACTGCTCACGCTTGACTCGCTTGTCGTAAAGAGGTCAGAGATAATACCGATGGTCAACATCGGTGTTTTTAGATGTTCACTCTGCAGCACCGTTGTCAAAATAGAGGTCGACAGGGACAACATTCCCGAGGTGTGCCCGCAATGCAAGAGGCGTGCGCTGAAGCAGATAAATGAGGAGTCGAAGTTCATAGACCTTCAGAGAATCGCAGTCCAGGATCCGTTAGAGAGGCTTAAGGGAAGCACTCCGACCTGGCAACTCGAGGTCTGGATTGAGGATGATCTGGTAAATACCATACTGCCAGGAGACCGCATTGACATAACAGGCGTGCTTAGGATAAGACCAAGAAGGAACGCGAGAGGCAAGCAGGAAAAGGCACTATTTACGATGTTCTTCGATACCGTCTCGGTCATGGCAAAACAGAAGGAGTTCTCTGAGCTTGAGATAAGCCAGGATGAGGAGAAGGTGATAAAAGAGCTCGCAAAGGATCCGCACATCTTCGACAACATCGCACGTTCAGTGGCGCCGTCAATCTATGGCTACGATGAGATAAAGAAAGCAATGGTACTCCAGCTATTTGGAGGTACGCCTGAGAAGAGACTTGTAGATTTAAGTCTGATAAGGAGCGACATACACATACTGCTTATCGGAGATCCTGGCACCGCAAAGACCAGACTTCTGCAGGCTACAACCTCGATAGTGCCAAAGGGAATATACATCAGCGGAAAGTCTACGACTTCCGCAGGTCTCACAGCAGCGGCGGAGAGGGACGAATTCTCAGAAGGAGGTTGGACACTTAAGGCGGGTGCGCTTGTCCTTGGGTCGGGAGGAGAGGTCAGCATAGACGAGTTTGACAAGATAAGCGATGACGATAAGGCTGCACTGCTCGAGGCTATGGAGTCACAGACGATAAGCATAGCGAAGGCAGGCATAGTCGCAAGGTTCAACACAAAAACATCGATACTTGCGGCTGCAAACCCGAAGTACGGGAGGTTCGACAGGAATATCTACCCGGCAGAGCAGTTCGACATACCGCCTACGCTGATTTCAAGGTTCGATCTAATATTTCCGATAACCGACACGATGGACGAGGAGCTTGACAAAAACGTAGCGGAACACATACTGATCCAGCACTCTGCGGCGGGCGCAAAGATAGCTGAGATGGAGGGTTATAAGCAGGTTCCAGAGCCCCCGATAAACGCAGAGATGCTTAGGAAGTACATAGCCTTCGCGAAGAAGAACATCAAACCAAGGCTTACTCCGGAGGCTGGTGCAAAGATACAGAACTTCTATCTAGAACTCAGGAAGATAGGCATAAGGCAGGGAGCTGTGCCGATAACGCCGAGACAGATAGAAGGCCTCATCAGGCTTGCCGAGGCCAGTGCAAAGACGAGGTTATCTGATCTCGTCGAATTCAAGGATGCCGAAATCGCAGTGAACCTGTTCAATCACATGCTTACGACGCTCGCGATGGACAGAAGCGGAAGGACGGACATAGACATACTCACCACTGGCATGCCCAAGGAGAAGATAGACAAGATGAACGCAATCATGGCGATAATAAAGAAGCTCGAACAGGATGAGTCGAGCGCAAGGATAACCAGAGTGCTTGAGGAGGGCGAGAAGGCGGCCTTCGATAAGGCTACAACAATGAGGTATGTCAACGAGCTCGAGAGGAGCGGTGACATATACATGCCTAAGCCAGGGATAGTAAAAGTAGTCAGGCATGAGGCAGAATAGCCAAAATGCAGCACATGCAGAAAAACCGAGATTTCCATAAGCTTAAAATACTTTTTTAGAGAAAGAAGATTACTGGCGACCAAATGAAGATACTAGATCTTTTCGGGAAAAAGGATTCTGCGGAAGAATTGGGAAGAACACTGCCGTACAGGATCATATCTGAGTTCGTCCCATACAAGCTCTACGCAAACAGAAAAGGCTCGACGCTGCTTATGCTCAGGCTGAAGAATCTCACCAAAGAGAATGTGCTCAGCTCGATCGTCGTCGAGGTGCCGAAAAACCTAAGCGTTGACGAGATGGGGCTTTCAGCCGCCAAGGAGCTAAGGGTCGGGACGCTTGCGCCCGGAGAGGAGAAGGAGACTAGAGTAGAGATACACGGCGACGCAGGCACGGACAAAGGAGAGTACACACTATCGATTACCGCTTTCATACACTACCGCGATTACGGGCACGTGCTCAACGCGATGAAGAAGAAGGCAGTGCTTGAGGTAGTGTAGAATCACATTTAACGAGGTTAAAAAGGAAAGGGAAGAGAGGCAACAGGTATAAATATTCGCTGTAGTAGAGAAATATCGTGCTAAAGGTGAAAACATGGTCAAGTATGTTATTGCTGAACAACTTATCGGCAAGGAAGTGGTAACCAACGACGGAATAGACCTAGGTAGGTTCCTAGACGCAGAGCTAAACGAAGTAACGGGAAAGCTGACAAGCCTAATAGTGGAGCCAAATGCTGAGAATGACTTCGTGAAGAAGCTTGATGTAAAGGAAGGAAAGCTCAAGGTGTCATATGCCTCTGTCTTGGCAGTGAATGACTACATCGTTGTCGACAGGAAGGGCGTCACCTGAGGTGAGCCTTATTATTATCGGAGGTGGCGACGAAGCCGGAAGGGGGGCAGTTATAGGTCCGCTTGTAGTGAGCGTGATCTGCGTAAGCAAGGGGAAGGAAAAAAAGCTTGCTGACATAGGGGTAAGGGACTCGAAGCTGTTGAGCAGCAAGAAGCGCGCTTTTCTCTTTGATGAGATAAAATCAATCAGCGAGGAGGTCAAGACCTATAAGATAAGCAACGATGAGATAAACAGCGCAATGAAAATAGGAATGTCGCTTAACCAGTTGGAGGCTATGCGTTTCGCGCAGATTGTGGATGACATCAGTTGCGACGTCGAGAAGATATACATAGACTCTCCAGATGTGCTTGCGGAGAGGTTCGGAATGAGAATAAGCCTCTTTGCGAAGAAACCCACTCGCGTTGTTGGCGTAAAAAGCCAGGGTAGGGAGGGAGCCAAGATAAGAATAATCTCCGAGCATAAGGCGGATGCGAGGTATCCGGTCGTGTCTGGCGCTAGCATAATCGCGAAGGTGATAAGGGATACCGAAATGGAGAATATAGAGGATGAGACAGGAGTGGAGATAGGCTCGGGGTACCCAGGAGACAGGTACACTGTCGCAGCGATAAAGGAGAACCTGAAAAGCAAGACGCTTAATCCTTACATAAGGGAGTACTGGAAGACGCTTGACGTCATAAGGCAGAGGAAGATGAAGGAATTCGAGGATTTCTGACTCCGATCTTCACCGCCGCTCCTTTTTCTGATACTTGAGTACAACATCAAAATGGCAGGGCTAAGATGTGGAAACTTACAAATAAATAGCTATCTGGAAAAATAGTAAAGCTGGGGCTCATATTTTTGCTTATAAAATAGAGTGATTGTGTGGCATCTGAAGATGATAAGGGCACCTCCGAGAAGGTTAAGGAGGTCAGTGAAACGGATATTCAAGTCGTGACCTTACCTAAGGAAACGCTTGACTTCTTTGGCGGGGATGAGATAAGGGCAAGAGTCTTCTACGAGAAGTACGCACTGAAGGACGAGGACGGGAACGTGGTAGAGAAACTGCCCACAGAGATGTGGAGCAGGATAGCAAAAGCGATATCCAGCGTGGAGAACGATGATGCGAAGAAGAGCACATGGAATGAGAACTTTTACTGGCTGCTCCAGGATTTCAAGTTCGTGCCTGCTGGAAGAATAATGTTCGGCGCAGGCACTACGAGGAAGTCTACCTTGATCAACTGTTATTTCATACCTGTGAAGGACGACTCCATAGAGGCGATATTCGATTGGTGCAAGGAGGCTGCCAGGACATACAGCTATGGCGGCGGAGTCGGTGTTGATATAAGCATACTGAGGCCTAGAGGCGCTCCGGTCAACAACACAGCCATATTCTCCAGCGGTTCTGTATCATTCATGGACGTAATGAGCGAGACGACGCACACAATAGGCCAGAGCGGAAGGAGAGGGGCACTAATGATAACGACAAGCGTCGACCATCCCGACATATTCGAGTTCATAAGGGTGAAGAGGAACCTGCAGAGGGTCAGGTATGCGAACATAAGTATCAAGCTCACCGATGAATTCATGCAGGCTGTGGAGAACAACAGCGAGTTTACGCTCAGATATGAGAGAGGAAAGGTCAAGAAGATTGAAAAGAAGATAATGGCCAGGGAGCTTTGGAATGAGCTGGTTAAATCAGCAAGGGACTGGGCAGAGCCCGGTTTAATGTTCTGGGACACTGTTAAAAAGTACTCTCCGAGCGAGTACAATGGAATAGAGGTTGTCGGGACCAACCCTTGCAGCGAACAGCCACTGCAGCCATATGGAGCGTGCGACCTTGGAAGCATAAATCTTGCTGAGTTCGTGCTTGATGCGTTCGCGGACAATGCCAGGATGGATTGGGCTAACCTTGAGAAAGCCACTAGGTACGCAATAAGATTCCTTGACGACATCCTCGACTACAATGCCGAGAAGCATCCGTTGAAGGAGCAATCCAAAGTGTCAGGCGAGAGCAGAAGAGTGGGCCTCGGCATAACAGGGCTAGCCGACATGCTTGCAAAACTCAGGATAAAGTACGATAGCGAAGAGGCCATCCAGTTTGTTGACAAACTCTTTGAGACGATAAAGAACAACGCCTATGACGAGAGCACGGAGATAGCAAAGGAGAAAGGCTCATTCCCGTTATTTGACAAGGAAAAGCATCTCTCCATGCCTTTCATCCAGACGCTTAACGAGGGACTAAGACAGAAGATAGCCTCACACGGACTCAGGAACGTTGCATTGCTCTCGGTACCGCCCGTTGGTACCGGTTCCGTCTTGCTGGGCACGTCGAGCGGCATAGAACCGATATTCGCATTCAGCTATACGCGGAGGTCCGAGTCGCTGAGCAAGGAGTACTTCAAAGTGTTCCATCCTCTCATTCTTGAGTACATGCGCATCTCCGGACTCAATGACGAGTCAAAGCTGCCTGACTTCTTCGTGCCTGCACACATGGTCCAGCCGAATTTCAGGATAAGACTTCAAGGGACCGTACAGAAGCACATAGACAGCGCGATATCATCCACAGTCAACCTTTCGAGCGACACAACAGCCGAGCAGGTGGGCGAAATTTATATGATGGCATGGAAAGCAGGTTGCAAAGGCATAACTGTCTACAGGGAGGGCTCCAGAGAGGGAGTACTGATAAACGATGATGCTGAGAAGCAGAAAAAAGAAGTTTCTGAGAAAGCTCATGCTTCCTGGAAGAGACCGCAGGCCATGATAGGAAAGACCATCAAACTTAAGATCCAGCAGACTTCGCTATATGTCACTGCTAACTTTGACGAGAATGCCAAACTGAGGGAGGTCTTCATAGATGCAGGTCACACCGGCAGCCAGGAAAAGAGCTACACCGAAGCGATAGGCAGGCTGATAAGCAAGTATCTGCAGTACGACGGCGACATAAAGTCTGTAATAGACAGCCTCAAAGGGATAAAGGCGAACGATGCAATCTCTTGGGATAGGGGAATAAAACTTTACAGCGTTCCGGATGCGATAGCCAAGGCTTTGGAGATAGCCCTTGGCATAACTAACTTCAAACTCTCTACGCTAGATGAGCATGCGGGCAACGGAAACAATGATGTGGCTGATGGGTACCAGATGGGAGTGCAGGAAAAAAGTGACGAGAAGATAAAACCAGATACCTGCCCAAGCTGCAACGAGCCAACGCTAGTATATGAAAGCGGATGCTATACGTGTAAAAACTGCGGCTACACAAAGTGTGCTTAGAGCTAGGTTATTTTCACTATGATTTGACCCGGAGCGGTATGTGGGAACCCCGTGGATGTCTCGGTGTAGTTGACGAAGATATATCCCCTGAAGACGGTTCCTATCATCCCGTTGAAAGGAGTGCTGCCGGAATAGCACTGCGCGGAGAAAGTATAATTGGCGCCTATCTGGAGCTTTACCTGGTTTAACGGAGGGTTCGGCTGCATCACGTTCGCTACAATGCTGTTTGAGTTGCAACTCAGTCCGGTGACGCTTATTGGCGATGTGGTCGCCTGCAGCAGGTTTATGGTTACCATTCCATTCGGTAAAAGGTATATGCTTATGCAATCCAGTCCAGCAGGAAGTATGCACTCTGTGCTTACTACCCCGATTGGATTGAATAAGCCGATTATAACCAGCAAGGCAATCACAAGTGCGAGTATGAGAATCGACCAGCTATATGTTACAAGATACTCGATTGCGCTCTGGCATCTCATTGACTTCATTGCTACCGCTTTTTCTTCACCTTAAAAGTATAAAAAGAAAACGTAAGCCAGATCCGAAACGTAAGATTTGATATTTCATGCGTTTTTGTCTCATAACAACTGAGCTGACTCACTTTGTGACTACGGTGCACGCATCTTTCTCCACTATTACCTCCTTCTCAGCCTGCGCGACGATCCCGTTGCTCTTCTCTGCAAGCGTAGGGAATGACTCTAGAATGTTCAGAGAGCTTAGTTCATTCAGTCCTTTCCTTATTCTGAATTCAGAGTCTATGCCACTGGCCAGCCAGCGTACAGCAAAAGGATACGTCTTATAATCATTGTCCACTACAGAAGTTATCTTTCTTGCTTCTTCGGAGCGGGGATTTGCAATTCCTACCTTCTGGAATATCTGTACGTTGCTGGTATCGACCACATAACCCACTCCATCAGTGATGAATGTCTCGAGCGCTACGACCTCTCCTTCTTCCAATTCGGTGGTGTCGCCATTGTCGAAGTTTGGTACGAACAGCGATGCATGAAGCTCTCCCTTCTCTATCGCATGCCCCCCGAGGTTTCTTATCGGATTCAGTTTCCTCTTATTCGCTATCGCTTCGACTTCTTTGCCTATCGAATTCAGCTTTGCACCCGCTTTTGTCAGGCTGATAGCGGTGTCGAGCGCCTCCTCTGCCGCTTCTATCAGTTGCGGATATCTTCCAGACAGGTCAACAGATACTGCACAATCTCCAAGAATGTCATCAGAACGTGCACCTAGGTCTATCTTCACCAGGTCAGCCTCTGAGAAGGCGAGCATGTCATTTATCATTGCTGTGTAATGGGCAGCATTCTGATTTATCGATACGTTGACCGGGAATGCAGGTACCATTCCCTTGCCTCTGATGAACTCCTCGCTCTTCTCGCAGACATCCCGCACTTTTGCGCCTATTTTCACTAGGCCCTTGGCATATTGGAGCGTCTCATATGATACTTTCCCAACCTCCTTGAGCTTCTCATAATCGTAGTTTTCGTCACTCTCCTCCATTTTCACAACCTCTTCTGCGCGCCTCCTCCCCTGAGTTCTTCCTCATTTATACCGAGCTCCTTCAATATCTTTAAGGTAGCAGGTATTATCTGGTGGTTTATGTAGTAGTCAGCATCGTAATCCTCCGCGGATTCCACCACTTCTGCTTTCTCAGATATGCTGTTTCCGTGCTTCGTTATGATATAGCCTATCGCTGCGCCTTCCAGCTCTTCTTTGCTTTTTATTCCCTTTGCCATAGCCTTCTTTGCGGCTGCCAATTCGGGCGACTTGATGTCATAGTTCCCTATTCCCTTTCGCAACTGAGTGTGGATCACCAGGTCCTTCAACTCGATTCTGCCTTCTCTCAGTCTTGCAATGATCTCCTTTACCTCGTTAACCGCCTTCTCCTTGCTTCCCTCCTTGAGTATCGCCTCGAGCACAGCCAGCTGCGTGTCCTTTGCTATCTTCGCCCAGTCACGTCTGACAAGCTCGAAACCCCTGATCTTTATCCTTCCTGATTCTGAGAGCAGGGCGTACTTCTTCTTCGCTCCCGCTTCCGCAGCTCCGCGCTTGCCAACGAACACGCCTCGGGTGTAGAAATCCTCGAGCTCCAGCTCCATCGCTTTCGGGAGGGAACTGTTTATCTTCTTGAGGAAGGCGTTCGCATCATCCTTGCTCTTTCCTGCCATGAGAGCGAGCAAGCTATCAGTGTCCGCATAGAGAGCCTTGAATCCAGACTTTTCGGCTTCTTCTATGGTCTGCGTTATGAACAGCCTCGCATATGCGGTTATGCTGGAAGCGCACTCTCTCGAGTACCATCTTGAACGCGAATAACCCAGGTAGCCATAGAAGGCATTTGCAAGTATCTTCAATGCTGTTGATCTTGCTCCGAGCGACTTATTGTCAGGATCCTTCTTGTACGCCTTTTTCACCCCAAGCCTTTCATCTATCAGCATTCTGAGCACAAGCGGCATTATGCCTATCCTGTCTTTCCTGAACTTTATTTTGTTCGGGGATTCGAAATACTCACTGCAGTCGTTGCATATTGTTGAGGGGTCTATGTTGTGCGCTATAACAATGGAAGGATACAGGCTGCGGAAATCAAACATGACCAGATTGTCATATATGCCCGCTTCAGGAGTCTTCACATACGCGCCCTCGTAAGGATTTGCGATTCGTGCGGCAATCTCAGATTCGCCTGGCTTGTTAAATATTATCTGATTATGCTGGTGGGCATAACCCATCAGCATGAACTCCACAAGCTGGCTCGTCGTTGAAATGCTTGCTTCGCCAAGGGTTGTGCGGCTCACCTTCGAGATCTCCGTCTCTATTGGCAGGAAGAATTCGTAGAGTTCCTTCAGCGTAATTGAGTCATCAAGAGAATATTCCGCCAGTTCTTCAATCTCCCTTCCTCCCCTATCCCACTGCTTCCAGATGCTGCTCTTCTCCACTAGCTTCTTCTCCTTCCCAGTTATCGCAGCATAGACCTCCGGCAGCTTGAAGCTGTTCACTTTTATGACTTTCTCCGAGGCGCCGACTACCGAAACGAACCTTGCGACGTTGTACAGATCAAGATTTATCCTGCCAGGTATTCTCACCGCTTCCAATAAGCCATGATGTTCCTTCTTCACCTCGCCTTTCTCGTACCTCCCTATCTTGAAATTTACTTTCAGCCTCTCACACCTCAGCATCAAGTACGGTATGTCGAACATCGATGAGTTGTATCCGGCAATCACATCCGGATCTATCCTCTGGACAGCATCCACGAAAGCTTGGAGCATTTCTCTCTCGCTGTTGAAAACAGATACGAACTCCCTCTCTATCTTCTTGAATGTCAGGACGCGCCGCTCCTTCCCATCTGTGTAGCTTATCATTATTATCGGGTCCTTCTCTTCCCTAGGGGCACCAACAGGGTTATAGGTCTCTATGTCAAAGCAGAGGCACTTTAGCGCTATGTCATTTTGCTTATCCACGCTTTTTATCTCGTCGACCACCAGCTCGCCGTCCTCCTCATGAGCCTTGACCATGTTGAGCGACAATGGGGATATGTTCTTATCTATGAGATATCGCTTCCAGAAGACTATGTCTGATTCATAGCATCTTCCAAACTCCTCAAACGCTTCACTCATCTTTGGAACGTCTTTTGGTTTGTCAAGGTATACTCTAAGTGCCTTCTTCTCTTCGGTTCCGACAAGGAGACTAGTTTCATCGATCGACCTGACTCTCACTTCCTCATTCTCCTTTGAGAGGACGGTTATACCCTGCAATGACCTCTTTTCCACTCTTTCGCTTTGCGGAACTAGGTAGAAATAAGGATAGAACCCAGGATCTGTTATGCTGTATGCCTTATCCTTAGTCTTAAGAGTGAACCTAATCACTCCCCTCTCTCCTTCGAGAGTGTAGCTCAGGTCAAGGATTATGCCCTCAAGTTCAAGCTGCCCCATAAAATCTAAGACTAAGAATGATAAGGATCAGACGTTCGGAAATAAAAGAGTAAGCCTGATTATCTCTTTTCAGGGCCCTCCTCCAGCTTCGCTCTTGTGAGCGGAAGCGGCGCCAGCATCCCAATGGACCATGCAAGCAAGGTTCCTCTTGATGCACACTCGAAGTTGAGTATGTTTATCACGTCCTCTGCAAACCTGATCGGGAGCGTCTTCTTGTCCTTCCATGTGCTGCTTATCTGCTGGACTGTCTCTTTATCCTCCTTTGCGAACACACTTCCCTTTATTACTAGGTTGCCTACCGCCTTGTTGCTCTTCTCTCCGCCTTCATATTCTGTGGAGAAGGTGTAAGTGACTTCAACATTATCACCTGTGACCTTGACATTGTCAAAGTTTATGTTGAACTTCATGTTCGTTATTGGATCGCTCACCGGCCTATGCGCTTCTACATCATTTATTCCAATTCCTGTTATCATACATACCACTTATATTTTATTATCGGGAACAGGTATATATACATTTCCTAGTCATACTTTCCGTTATATGGTAGATTCAATGCAGCCCAACAAGATAATGGCTAATCAGCGTAATATCTGGATACTAATAGCGCTAATTGTAGGAGCATTAGTAGTGGTTTACCTACTAGTCAATAGCAGCAGCGCCCAGGTTGTGGCAAACGGTGATACACTTCAAGTATACTACACAGGTAGATTTACAAATGGCACGGTATTTGATTCAAACGTCGGTAAACAGACGTTTAATTTCACTGTAGGTGCTAACCAATTAATCATGGGATTTGACAGAGGAGTTATTGGAATGAAATTAAATGAAACAAGAAACGTAACTGTCCCACCAAACGAGGCTTATGGCGAAATAAATCAAAGCTTAATTGTTGAAGTGCCTCTGACTGCATTCGGAAACCAAACAGTCACTGCCGGGATGATTGTTACGCGGACCTCAAACGGGCAGCGGTATCAAGGAACTGTCCTTTCTACTAATGCAATAGATGCTGTCATAGATTTCAACCACCCATTAGCGGGAAAAACATTGATTTTCAACATAAAAGTGGTTGGAATAAAGAAGAAACAATAACTATCTATGAGAACTTATCTGATTCCTCTAAACGAAAGGTAGAGCAGAACAACCGCTATGACCTGCAATATTGAGATATATCTCAATCAT
>JBEKPX010000024.1:0-11288 GCA_049520335.1 Candidatus Micrarchaeales archaeon
GGATTCTTTATCAGTTCGTTCGCTAGCTCGTTGTCGAACTCCTCGAGATACTTCGCGTTTATGAGCACTGCCCGTTTCTGTGGATAGGAGACAAACATCTCGTTTATCTGCTCTATGTAGTAGGCATTGTAGAATTCTATCAACCTGTCCTCCAGTTCCTTGTTAATACTCCCTTCCACAAAAAGCCCCAAAGAATTGAATAAGGGCGAAACAAGAATATATATGTTGCTATACGATATCAAGCACTTCCATTATTCATATGCTTTGCTGGCTTTGTTTAACAAATCAGACTTTTTATAATACTCAAGAGCAAACTGGATTATTAAAAGAACTATGGTAGCTATTATCGCAGAATTGAAATCAATAAGAGGAGCTCTACCACTAAAAATTCCTAAATCCATAAACCAGCCAAAACTCAGACCGAAAAAGAGAGAAATAATTACTATACTCACTATCTTTGAAAATCTATCGGGTTTGGTTACCATTATAGTGCCTTTAATGCTAATAAGTAAGATATATTTTAAACAGTTGGCTTTGTTTAGAAAGTGTCTTCTCTGCAAGAAGTGTTCATTTTCAATTACTTTTGCACAAATGTTGGCTATTTTACTTCATCATACTTTTTGAAAGTCCGAACAGGATAAACAGTATTCCTACAAATATCAGTATTAGCGGCCAGCCCACTTGGTAGTAATCCATTAGCCCGACGATGAGGATAAGGAACCCGAAAAGGACTAGTCCTTTCCCTCTATGCTTGTGCCAGTTTTCCATTTCAGAACTCCTTCTTTGCATTTTTCCACCTAACTGGTATTTCCACTGAAAAGATTTTTACAGCTTTGCGGAAATAATGCTAACGTATTTATGGCTTATCGAGTAATTACGTTCAGTGATGGATTGTCAAATCTAGAGAAATCTGCAAAGGAGAAAAGAGCACTCACGGGTACGGAATCGATCGAGACTTTGGATAATTGGCCTTCCAAGTCTGATTTGCGTTCAATGATATTTCAACAGAAAAGAGACATAGTAAAAGTTGTTCCTTTGAACACAGACCTTGTAGTCATAACAGAAACGGGAGAGATGAATCCAAGGATTGAGTTCGATGTCAGTGATGATTACGCTCGTATCATAGGTAGGTACAACATGGCTATTCCGCGCAATTATGCAATGCCGATTGGCATGATACCTGTTTTTGCGATACCTTGGCCGATTGGCGATGAGGTTTCAGAAAGGCTTGAACGATTGAAGCAAGATAAGCTTGGAGAACTATTGCAATCTGAGACTGTTTTGCATGACATGAAAAAGGAAGAAAATGCGGATTTCACCAAAAAGTTGCAATATATAGTCAATGGAATTGACTGGAGCTGGGAAAAGGCGGTCTGGCCTGGTTTGGATAGATATTCTTTGAAATTTGCTTCTATAAATGCATATTATGCAAACGTCAAAGTGAAAGGGTCTAATGATCATGATTTTTATGGCCACACTCTGGATGCGATGCAGGCGATAGTCGAGGAGATGGGTCATAAAATTAACTTAGAGCCAAAAGAGGGCGTTGAGATACTGAAAGTGACTAAAGATACGGAGCATTTATTTCATGTTTTGATGCCACATGATGAGAGATCCAAACTTTGGATTGATGCCCACAGGAAAACAGAATAGTTTGCATTCATCCTCACACTTTTTCTTCTCTAAAATAAGAATCCTGCCATAAACGATAATTTAATGAGTTTCTGATTCTATGTGATTATAGTAGAAGGTGCTCTCTTGTCAAGAATACTCATTACCTCTGCACTGTTATATGCCTCCTCGATACCTCATTTGGGTAACTTAGTAGGATGCGTTCTTCCAGCAGATGTCTACTTCAAATACCTTAGGATGAAGGGCGAAGATGCAATATTCATCTGCGGCTCGGACCAGCATGGGACTCCCACGGAACTCGCTGCCGTAAAGAAAAAGATTGAGCCACAGCAACTTGCCGACGAGATGCACCAGACGATCAAGGATCTTTTTGATAAATACGAGTGCACGTTCACATACTACGGCAAGACGCACACTCCGGAGAACAAACAAGTCGTATATAGCATCTTCAACGAGCTTTACAGGAATGGCTACATACTCGAAACAGAAGACACGCAGGCTTATTGCAATTTGGACAAGCGTTTTCTTCCCGACAGGTTCATACAGGGCACATGCCCATACTGCAAGAAAAGGAGCGCAAGGGGCGACCAATGCGACAACTGCGGAAAACTGCTAGAGCCCATCCAGATAATTGATCCTTTCTGCGCAATCTGTGGCAAAAGTGACATTTCGTTCAAAAAAGTGAAGAATCTTGCTCTTGAACTGAACAAACTGCAGGATGAGATTAAGGAATTCATACAGAAAAATGCAAAGAACAACTGGAGCAAGGACGCGCTGAACAAATCGCTAAGCATGATAAAAGAAGGGCTCAAGCCGAGGGATATAACTAGGAGCATGAAATGGGGATTCCCTGTTCCGCTTCCAGGCTATGACCATTCGGTTATCTATGTCTGGATGGACGCACTCATAGGGTACATAGGAATAACGAAGGAGTGGGATGCAGAAAAGTGGATGAATTATTGGCAGAATGAGGAGACTCGGCTAATTCACTTCTTTGGCAAGGATAATACGATATTCCACACATTAATGTGGCCTGGAATGCTTATCGGTTCGAAGCTCAATTTCATTATGCCGTATACGATAAAAGAGTCACAGCACTTAGTCTCCAAGACGCTAAAGTTCTCGAAGAGCCAGGGCATCGGACTTGACATGAAGAGTGCGCTAACAGTACTTCCTCCGGATTACTGGAGGTTCGCCCTGATGTACATGTATCCTGAAACCGCTGACAGCGAATTCACGGAACGGGCGCTCGAGGAGATCGTCAATACCGTTATGAATGACAAGATAGGAAACTTCGTGCAGAGAGTGCTCAAACTTGCGAGAAGCAACAGCTCACTGATTGAGAAGGACATCAATATGAAAAAAGAAGATGCTGTTGCCAAGGCATTCAAGAAATATGAATCAGCCTTCGATAAGCTACAGCTGAAGAGGACGATTGGGGCGGTGGTTGAGCTGGCAGAGCTCGGCAACGAGATAATGAGCAAGAAGGAGCCCTGGATCCTGGCGAAGAAAGCCAAGGAGAGCATGGTGCATGCAAACGAGTTCACGAAGACGTTCTCGACCCTGATCTCAATAGCTTATGCGCTTGGGATAATGCTTTATCCATTCACTCCGAAGGCGAGCCAGGAGCTGCTAGGATATTTTGGGATAACGGCAGAGCCTGACACTAAACTGCTGGACGAGAAAATAAATGTTGACTTCTCCAAGGATCCGAAGCCGCTCTTCCAGAAGATGACAAGCAAGGAGCTGGAGAAGCTGCGCAAGTTCTCTTAGCGTTCAGGTGTATCTCACATTCAGGGCTGCGATCTGCTGTATTACATTGCCGTAGTAGGGTATCGTGTAGTTGAGCCAGATGTATCCTATGTAGCCGTTGCCTAATATCCCATTTGCCACCCCCACATTGGAGTAGCAGTACATCATCAATTTTGAGCTGCTGTCGCTGTAGACAGTTATTCCAGTGCCCGGCGCGTTGTTCGGAGGATAGTAGAGCGGCAGGCTGTTGACATTCACGTTGCCGAAAGCGGGCTTCGTGCCAATATTGCTCGCCTGCGATGAGCATGCTGCGCCTTTTATGATTATTGTGCCGCCCGTCGCCTGCGAAAGCTGCAGGAGCAGTACGCCGCTCTTGTTAAGCGCAAACGCCTCGCACTGAAATCCAGGTGATGCGGTACACGTGGAGGTCGATAGAACGAAATTGAGCACGCTCACCTTGTATATTATGGATATTGCGATGAATATTATTATCAGTGCTATGCCGTAGGACATCATGAAGTCTACAGATGCCTGTGCTATCTTTTTCTTCACAAGCGGCATACGCTTAGCCCTTGGTCTTCATCTCTATCTTGGCTTCGAAATCGGAAATAGAATAATTGAACTCTGCATTGCTCTTTATCATTCCAGTTTCTTTCATATACTCCCTGGCGAGAAGGTAATAGATGAGCGCCAGTGACCTCCTTCCTTTGTTGTTGCATGGAACTACAAGGTCGACGAACTTTATCCAGTTGTCGGTGTCGCAGAGCGCTATCACCGGAGCATTTATCTTGCTTGCTTCCCTGACCGCCTGCCTCTCGTTTCTGGTGTCGCTGACAAGCACCATCTCCGGCTCGATGAAATCTCCCCTGTTCGGGTTGGTAAATATGCCTGGCATCACCCTACCTGTTAGGACGCTGATCCCTGTTATCTCTCCGAACTTCTTAGCCGGAGCTATGGCGTATATTCTTGAGGCGGTTGCCACCACCATGCTCTTCTCATATGTTGCCAGCATCTTCGCTGCTGTCCTTATCCTGCTGTCAGTAAGTTCGAGGTCCAGAAGGTAGAGATTTTCCTTCCATCTCGTAGTTATGAACTTGCTCATACCAGGAGTTCTTATTCTAGCTCCTATCTGCACTCCTGCTTCCTGGTATTCTTTTGGCATCATCAGTTTATCTTCTTCCATACGCATCAACATGAACCGATCTTCATATCCGGGGTCGCCGAGATTTCCAGCGTTTTGCTTTTGAATTCCCGCTCTTCTGAGTCTCGGGTCTTGTGCTCCCTAAGCACAAAGCCTATCCAGGCTAGCAGACGACCCCGTCCTATTTATCTGTTCCCGAAATTTTAATAGGGTATCGCTTGCCATTATCATTTACTTCCTTCCGTAGTTTATTATGTCGTCTATCAGTTCAACGTGGCTTACGAGCATCCTCCTGCAGCAGTATCTTTTGACTCCTAAAGAATCGAGCACCTTGCCTGCATCCTCTCCGTCGCCGTTTACTCTCTTGTTAAACTCCTCCCATTTGTCTGCTATCACTTGCCCGCAGGAAAAACATCTTATCGGTATCATCATAGTATCTCACCTATAGGATTTCTGGAACCTGGCTCTTGCCTTAGGCCCCTTGAACTTCTTCGGCTCTACCTGCCTGATGTCATCTACAAGCAGGTTCCTATCGTAATCAATATACATTTTCCTCACAACATCCGATGCTGCTGCCTTCGCTATAACCTTCGCAAGCGCGCTCCTAGCGGCCTGCGCCTGGCCGCTTGATCCTCCTCCATGAACATTTATGCTTATGTCAGATCCGCTCGCTATCTCCTTTGTTATGCTTGAGATATTCACAGGCTCCAGTATCATCTCCCTCAATTCCTTGGGCTTCACTACGCTTATGTCAAATTTGTTGAATGTGATTCTCTCATTTCCCGGGATAAGCCTTGCTCTTGCTATTGCCATCTTTCTCCTCGCCTTCTCGACTATGGGCTTGTTCTTCTTCGGGACGCTCTTCCTCCTGACCGTTTTCTTGGCCTGGGACTTTACCTGTGGTTCAGGTTGGGTTGTCAGGCTGGCAAGCTCCTTGTTAAGATTATCAAGACCTGTTTCATTTGCCATTATTTCATCTCGTATCCCAGCCTCTCAGAAAGCTCTTTCACGCTTATCGAGTTCTCGTATGATTCCTGCATCTCCTTGATCTGCACTTTCTCAAACTTTACCTTGCTGAATTCGGCTGGTATTCCAACATAAACTCTGAGTCTGCCATAAGCGTCCCTCCCCTTAGTCTTCTTGTACGGCAGCATTCCCCTCACTATCCTCTTGACTAGGAAATCGGGCCTTCTTGACCAGTAGGGCGAGTGCTCAGGGTTCGCCTTGTCCTGCAATTCCACTCTTCTCTTGTACTCGGCAACTATTCCTCTTGCATGCCCGCTTATCGCAGCGCGCTCTGCATTGACGAGAACCACCTTGTTGCCTTTGAGCAACATCTTCGCCACGTGGCTAGCTAGCCTCCCGAGTATCTTCGAGTCGCAGTCTATGACAAACTCTTTTTCTGCCATCAAATTCCTTTTTCTTTCTGTTTCTTCTGGTTCTTAAACCTTTCAAAGCGCATTGCGGGGGATGGGATTTGAACCCATGCAGGTACTAGACCACAAGAGTTCTGCGAAATACCTCAGTCTTGCGCATTTGGCCAAGCTCTGCCACCCCCGCATTTATTTTTTCAGTTCTTTGTGTATTTCTTTAAATCCAGCGTTTATTATATCTAACGCCCTCTTCATTATCTCGTTTGCGGGCATCTGGCCAAATGATTCAACATAGAACTCGAAGTCTGTGCCGTTCTTTGCTTCATATGTAATTATGCCTGGCTGGAACTTAGCACTCTTGCTTCCGAAGCTCATTATCGCCTTTCCGTCGACCTTGAGCCTTTGCCCCTCAGCCAGCTTTATTATTGGAAGGTTATCATTGGCGACCTTGACGTTCTTGTCATTGCTTTTCAATTCCTTTGAGTGAACTGTGGCAGGTCCTTCCGCCTCCAGAGAGAAAAGCACCTCGTCAGTCTCCCCATAGTCCTTAGGTGTCGTTATCGGTACAAGACCTATTCTGTGAGCTATGTATTCGTCAAACATGGCGCTGGTATTCTCATAGAAAGTGACTTTGTCTATCGCAAAGCAGCCGACGCTGCTTATGGCAGCCCTCCTTATCGCATTCGCAATGCCGAAGCTAATGCCTCTTATGTCAACGCGAAGCACCTTCGGCGAATTCTCGATAACACTAACCTTCATCAAATCAGATTAAGAATAAGGCAAATGCCTTATTAATACTTGAGTTAAGAATATTTAAAAGTAACGTTGCGAGAGGCTTTTATGGATTTCTGGAGCATTTACGAGAAGGAGAGGGCGAAACCGGAATTCAGTTCCGGGAAAATCGATATAAGGTCAAGGGATAGAATACATCTTTCCCTATCCACCGTGGAGCAGTACTGCATCGAGCTCGACATGGATAGAGGAATTTCGAGAGAGTTCCAAGAGAGCATAAGATACGTCATAGCAACGGATATCACCCATGATCTCCTTCTCTCGATACATGACGTGAATACTACATATACGTTCCTGCTTAGGTTCTCGCTCCCTCTCAGCGTGAATGCGATGAAGAAGATGAGTGAAGAGATTGACAAGATGAAGAGCCCGAACCTAGAGGTGCGGGCCATAGGCCTACAGAATAAGGATACAGAACTGCTTAACACATTGGATAGATTGCACGCCGCATTCAAGTCAAGCTTGATGGAGCTTGACCTCTTCGGGAATGAGGTCAGGCACATAGCATTCGATTTGAAGCTGGGCATGCCATTCAACCTGCTTCTTCTTAACAGAATATACAACCCATCAGAGCTCGTGAATCAGACACCGATGAACGAGTTTGAGAGGAGAAAGTCAGAGTTTAAGTTCGTATAAATTTTCGTATATCGGTCCATTAGGAGTAAGAGTGCTTTTCTTCAGGAATATCGACTTTGCCTCGAAAGAACCGAATTCGAGCGAGGAATGCTTGTTTATTTCATCGATGAGGTTTTTCCTGTCACCGACATGTTTTACTCTTGCAATGGTAAGATGCGGCATATACTCCTCTCTTTCAAACCTTATTTCTCTTTCAGTCAAAGCATCGGCGAGTTTAGTGTAAAGTTCATTCAACTCAGCAGTGCCCTCTCTTACAGCAACGAATATTACCTTTATGAAATCGGGGGAGAAGTAGGATATGCCTGAGAGATTTATTCTGAATGGCGCCCGGCTTGCCTTCTCAATCGCACTCTTGACTAGTTCCACTTCCTCTGCATTTATCTCGCCCAGGAACTGGAGGGTCAGGTGCATCGCCTCCTTCTTCACAAGGATAATCCCACTGGATTGCAGTTCTTTCTGCAGAGTCTCCACTCTATTCTTGATTTCGTCAGGGACTTCAATCGCGATGAATGCGCGCATACTCAAACCTAATAAATATTATTATGCAATTATGCTTGATTCTATGGTTAGTATCGAGGAATTTAAAAACATAGAGATACGCATAGGCAAGATAATAGAAGTAAAGGATCACGAGACTGCCAAGAAACCAATGTACATTCTGCGACTAGACTTCGGAAGTGAGATTGGTGAGAGAATAGTCGTCGCAGGCATAAGAGACAGGTATATGAAAGATGAGCTTCTCGGAAAGAAGATTGCCTGTGTAGTGAACCTGGAACCGAAGAGCGTAGCTGGTGTGGAATCCAGGGGCATGGTGCTTGCAGCGGAGAGCGGAGACTCACTCTCTTTGATCGTTCCCGACAGGGAGATGGAAGAGGGAAGCAGGGTGTATTGAGTATGATAGTCTGCGTGATAGGCATGCCAGGTGCAGGAAAGAGCCAGGTCGCTGACGTACTAAGGCGCATGGACTTCAGGACTTATGAACTCGGCGATGTCGTGCGAGGCATGATGAAGGAGCAAGACATCGAAATCACGCCTGAGAGCTTAAGGAAGTTCTCCATAGTTGCAAGGAGAAAATACGGTTATGACTATGAAGCCAGGAGATTGATTAAGAAGATCAATCTGAAAGAGGGCAACATCGCAATAGTCGGCTTTAGGACAAAGGCGAATCTTGACTTCATCAAGAAGCATGCGAAAGTGACTTCCATAGCAGTCATCGCACCAGCGAAAATCAGATACCTGAGGCTATCTTCCAGGAGAAGGCCCGATGATCCAAAGACGATGACAGAGTTCATGAGGCAGAGAGATAGGAAGGAGATCCGTTTCGGGATACTTAAAGTGATAAAGGGGGCGGACTACGTCATCGCGAACACAGGCACGGTTGCAGACTTGAAGAAATCTGTACAAATGGTAATGGATGACGCTGGGTTGGTTTGATGGTCAAGAAATGCATTGTTGGCACCTGCTTCATTCTCGACAGAAAGAAGACACTTTTGCTCGAGCATAAGAATATCAACAAATGGCTGCCTCCTGGAGGGCATGTTGAAGAGAATGAAACACCGATGGAGGCGGCAATCAGGGAGGCTCTTGAAGAGACTGGACTAAGAGTTAAGATACTTGATTCTGCGGGAGGTAAAAGGATAAAATACAAAAATGCAGAAGAGCCACCAAGACCCATGGCTATACTGCTCGAGAAGGTGCCCTATAAGACAGGACCGCACATTCATTTCGATCTAGTATACCTTGCAAAACCAATAAGCAGGAAAACTTCAAGAGTAAAGAAGGGTGAGTCGAATAGGTTCAGGTGGGTTGGGAAAGAAGAGATTGAGGGAATCGACACATATGAGGATGTCAAGGACCTTATGAAACGCATCCTATGACGCAAAAGCATTTTAACTTTAATCTTCAAGCTCTTATTGATGGCGATGCGACCAAACAGCTCTTTACTGTTTATAATTTCATTCTCATTGATTACCTGCAGCGTAAGTGCAATGTACTTGCTCGTGCAGGGCCCCGTCTCACAACTTATCTACAGTAATGGAAGCATAAACTTGGGGAAGGTAGGTCCGGGGGAGAGCTTTTACATACTTGCATCAGCAACAACTTCGAACCAGTCAGGGGCGATAATAAATATAGGTTGGGATACGTTGGAGGCGGTAGACCTACCAAATGGATGGTCAGCTCAGGCTTCTCCTCTGTATGAGAATCCGATGAAGATGAAAGTGACAGTCGCGCCGTTTGCTACCGAAGGCAATTACAAGATGATAATAAGGGCGGTCAACGTCGGAAATTACTCCAAGCTGGGCAATCTGACTTTCAGTGCATATATCAATGTCTCTACGGACGTATTCATCTCAAGCGTGACTCCGCAGGTCGTAGATGTGGGTCCTGGTGAGCCGATAAACCTGAAGGTTATAATAAATAACACAGGTGCTTCAGACGATCCGTTCATGATAAACGCTTATGGGTTGCCTGCGTGGAACTTTCCAGTCGAGGTAATAGCATCGCATTCGACCAACAACACATATGCATATCCCGTATCCGTGAATGAACCTGGGGTGTACGGCTTTAATGTCACTATAAACTCCACGACAAGCCCACTCATACATCACACATACCCCGTAACTCTGACCGCCAAGGCGAGCGTGCTTAATGATTATAGGGCTACAGGACAGGGTGTGATTCTCTCACCGATAATCTATGAACCTTCATATGCTCTCATGCTCCTGATCAGCGACATCTACCATCTTATTTTCAAATGAATTGATTCCATGCCGAAGAAAAAGAAGGAGAAAGGGGAAAGCAAGATACTATACCTCAATGCTGAGTCAGTGGAAGACCTATGCAGATATGTCTGTCGATTTGATTTTGCCTCCAGTACCCTAATCCTCTCAGAGTCAAGTAAGGAGAACCGTCTAATCGCGATAGGGGAGAGAATAGGTGAGACGCAGATAGCATACTATGCAGACGTAAAAGGCTCAGGCAGCACGATGGTCTATGAACCGGCAATAGAGAAAGGGAAAGATAAGGTTCAATTTACGGAAAAGACTGAGATGCCGAACAAGTACTACATCAACGTTATCAGATTAAACCTTGGAACATTTGCAACAACTAAAAACGTGGATAAGAAGAAGGTGCAGTTGATCCGAGTCAAGAATCAGATTGATTTGATAGCTGCAGCGATAAGAAGGTCGGCGAAGGATGAGGCAATGGCTAACATCTACTCGTTTATCTCAGGCAAGAAGCAGATACTTGCGGCATTCGATGTACTGGAATCATTGTCAATCGAGAAACCAATCCTGTATTATGCCTTTGCAGAAGCGAAGATAGCAGGAAACTTTGCGCGTTACGACTACAGGAATTCGGTCCTGGATTTCACAAACACTATTAGTGAGCATGCTTATCTCTACGCGAAGATAATAAACCTGGCGGAGGCATTTCCCTTCTTCAAGCAAGCGAATAAATAGCACAAAGAATTATTATTGATTGTCAACCAAATTATTCCGTGCCCGAATAGCTCAGTGGTAGAGCGACTGGCTGTTAACCAGTAGGTCGCAGGTCCAATCCCTGCTTCGGGCGCCAAACAAATTCTGATTTTAATATCAATGCTTTAATACCCAGAATTCATAGTAGTAATTCGGATGTCATTGTGTCAACCGCACTCGCAACTCCTGAGCTTGTGCTTCCAAGCAAGGAAATAATATCTGAGATTAGAAGAAACCTCCCGAATCTAATCGCTTATGCAGGCTATGCTCATGAAATAAAATTCCCTCAGAGGAGTGCTGAGGAAAAACGAAGAATGTTGGATGAAGCAAACAGAATCAAAGAACTGCTTTTAAGGAACAGCAAGTATCTGTACAAAAAACTCCCTTCATATAGGTATAGTGATAATTCAATTTCCATCTGCTTCAGGGAAGAAAAAAATAAGGTTTCATCCCCTTACGACCTAATAAGTGCGACACTAA
>JBEKPX010000025.1:0-11065 GCA_049520335.1 Candidatus Micrarchaeales archaeon
CGAGATGAACACAAGCAACCCGAGCCAGCTCACCATAGAGGAACTGCAGAGGAAGATGAATATCATAGATGCTAGGATGGACAGACTTTCAAAAGGCGAGAGGCCCATAGATGCGTTGATGTATATCGAGACTACCGCGGTCGGAATTAGCGAGAAGGAGGCTGTGGACTCGCTTACTAACCAGCTCAACCATCTCCAGACGCTCTTCAACTCCTTCGACTTGAGCATAACTAGGATCGTAGGAAGGGAGCTCTACTACCTATTCACTCTCAACTACGCGATACCTGATAGGGATAAACTCGCTCAGATATTCAGCGAGCAGAAGTAGGCATATAAACTTATTCAGCAATTTAAGAACCATGAGCCTTGTTCGACTGCAAAACATAATGAGCAATGAGCTTGCGAAGAGAACGATATTCAGCAGGCCGCCGGAACCGCCGCAGGAGTATCTTCTCAATGATCCTACAAATTCCGTGTTCATAGGAATAACGAAACTGTTCACTGTGCCGTTCACCTGGACGTTCGCGAACCTTACGAACCCGCATCTTGCTGTCGTTGGAATAACCGGAGCCGGAAAGAGCTTCTTCGTCAAGACTTTTCTCACAAGGGCCAGCTACATCTGGAATACAAACGCCATCATAGTCGACTGGGCCGGCGAGTACAAGGCCTGGGTCAAGCAGAGCGGCGGAACGATAATCTCCCTGGGAAAAGGAGACTACATAAACCTAATGGACCTCTCTGGGATGAAGCCGCTCGACAGATCTAAGCAGATAATCACATCGCTCGAGATACTTACTGACATAGGAGAATATCCTGAACAGAAGAGACTCACCACCGAGGCGATAGAGCAGGCATATGTGAATTCAGGCTTCGCGATGGCTGAGGCACCCCCACCTGGAGTCGAATCTCCGACGCTAAAGAATGTAATACGACTTCTTGAGGAGAAACTCCGTGAGGGCTCCTATGAATACCCAGCCGAATTAGAGAATGCAGTCTACAGGCTAAGGCAGTTTGCGAGAGAGGGCGAAGATTTCTTCTCTAGGAAGAGCACGATAGATCTTGCTAAGCTCGCAACCTCAGGACTTGTAGATATGGACCTTTCCAGCCTTCCGGATGAGAAGTTCAGGGCCCTCGCCGCGTTCTTCATACTGCAAACGCTTAAGGAGAAGATGAGGATGGAGAGCTGGAGCGCAACGAAAGGACTGAAGACGCTCGTCGTCCTCGATGAGGCATGGAAGGTGGCAAGCGATGACAGGAGCGATGCTGTGACGATAGTCAGAGAGGGAAGAAAGTACCAGTTCGGACTCATAGTTGCCTCTCAGAACCCTACGGATATAAATGAAGCAATATTCTCGAACGTCGGGACCACGATAATGCTCAGGATAAAGTTCGAGAAGTTCCTGAATTACCTCCAGGGCTCATTGAACTTCTCTGATTTCATGAGGAAGGAAATAGGCAGGTTTGGGGTCGGCCAGGCGGCTGTGGACATGTCCTTCCAGACTTCTATGCAGTTTCCTGAGGTTTTCCTGCTCGACAAGATAATTGGGGAGATACCTCTAGACGTTTACACGATAACTATAGCAGATGTTCTGAACCAGGAGGAGCTCAGCGACCAAAGCCTGCAGAAGGAGTACTATCTTGAGAGAATAGACCTGAGTTCTAAATTGATACAGGCGAACATAAACTCGGATGAGATAAACAACCTCTTCAGGGAGCTTGATCTGAGGAATAGGCAGATCGACATAAGGAGCTTCGTCCAGATGATGGTGAATGAAAAAGTGAATAAGGACGCCATAGTCGAGCTCCTCAGGAGCTTCGGACTCTCCGATGAAATCATAACGAAGATATTCATATACATAACATAGTGTCTAGATGGGATTAAGTTTCACTGTAAACAGGATAGAACTGAAGAGGATGCTCAGCGTACTTGGAGTGAGCGAGAGGAACATAGACGAGTTCATTGGCGAGTTAAACAGAATGCACAGACATACGAATGTGGTATTGTTCGCGAACATGGTCCAGAAGCTTGGACTGAAGAATGATGATGTGACGAATGTCCTCAGGAGGATAGGGATAGATGACGTGGTGATATCTAACGTCTTCAACGTGCTGGATGAGGAGAGGATAAAGAGCACGTATGGAAGAGTAGTTGAACTGTTGTTTGAGTGAGACTCGTGATTTCTTGAAGAAGATCTACTGCATCGTGTGCGGGAAGGAGAAAAAAGGCATAGAGGTAGAGGAAGATGCCATACTCGGCTCAGTACGATGGTTCAAGAGGAATGTCACGAAGAATGAAAAGGGAAACAAGTTGGTTGTGTGCAAAGACTGTTATGCGGAGTATAAGAAGGATAGGAAGAAGTATGAATCTAGGCAAAGGGTGTACATGATACTTGGAGCGATCTTCGTTATGATAAGCATGGTGCTGTCTCCAAGTGTGATGACGCTTGTCATCTCCCTTGTTATATTTGCCATGTTATATTTTTTCTCTCTTCTGAGCTACATGCCAAGGATAAACATTAAAAAGTAACACAATCAATAAATATCTTTATAGGGATAGGAAGGCGTGAGTGAGTGCAGGATGAGAGTAAAGAGATTGAGCCGAAGATTGAGCAGGTAGTGTTCCCAGGCAAACTCCTGACCAGCTTCGATGACCTCAAGCAGAAGATCTCAAATATACCTTTCTACACGCTACAGAGCGGGGCCGACTCTCTTGAGATAATCAGGGTAGAGGGCAGGAACATACACAAGAAGCCTTTCCTATTCTATATAATGACTGTGAAAGCAGATGCGCTTGAGCTCACCTATTCCATAATCCCAGGAAGCAGTGACAGGCTGAGGAGGGCAACTGTGATAAAGAACCTCGCCTCTATGCTGTCAGTGATGAAAGGGAGCTTCCAGATAGAGGAGGAAAAGTTCTTCCAATACATAGACTCCGTAATAGATAATCTGCTCACAGGTCTCTCGCAGAGTTACAGCACCTTATTCAACAAGTATGACGGACTGCTGAACGAGTACGTTGAAGTGAAGAGGCTGAATGACGAACTGAGCGCTTCAAACAGGAACCTGACTATACAGACTAGCCAGCTAAGCGAGGAAAATAAGACTCTGGTAGAGGAGCTCAAATCCCTCCAGACATATTCTGACGACTCATTGATGTCAATGATCCAAGATTGGATAGAGGTGCACAACAGCTCGGTAGACGTGAGCGAGTTCTCCAAGACGTACAAGGTCTCGGAGCCAAGGGTCGAACAGGTGCTTGACAAAATGGTCTCATTAGGATATATAGAGCTGAAAAGCTGATGGTCTTATGCAGTACTATATCACGGTCAACAAGAAGTACAGGTACGTGAAGGTCTACAATGTGATCAGGAACATCAATGAGAACAGCAACCGAATCTCGAAGTTGGTCTCATCGTTTGTGGACAGGGTATTCCTGAAGAGGAAGGAACCGAAGTGAACAGGGGTTTGTGATGAGGCGTGCCACACAGATTGCAATCATACTCATATTCTTCATAGTGCTAATGGCTTTTCTCGTGGAATACGTAAAGAACTTCCTAGTTGTTATAATAGATGCGCTCCTGCACAGCAACCAGACAGAGATAGGATCGGTGTCGCTCTTGGCATCGCTCAAAGAAAATGCAGTTTTCTACTACAACAACTCACATTCCCTTATAGTATACTCTCTTTTATCGTATAACTTAACGAATGCGACCAATGCAAGTATCTCTTTAAACGTGTATGCCAAGAACCCGTTTCAGAGGATATACCTGGTGAATGTAAGTAGCTTCTGCCTCTCCTGTTTCGACGAGAACATTCTACGTGGAGCACTCCAGTCGTATCTTTCGCAGTATGATTTGCTTAGGAATGGCAGCAGCTTCAATTACATCCCACTCGCCGACGTAGCTGCAATACCTCCAGGATCCATTGTAATAATACCTTCGGGGATGCTTCCCGCATCTATGTTAAATAAAGACAACTCAAGCATTTTTAATCTTCTTGGAGAAGGGGACACGGTCGTTTATGTAGGACTTAATTTCAACAAATCTATAGGTCCGGGGGGACTCATCTTCGTGAACTCACCAGCAGTCATGAGCAATCTCTACCAGAACGGGCTCGACACCATTCCAATAAGCAATTTTATCGGCACGCCGACCTCGGGACCCCGAGCCAATCTTAGTTTCAACAAACCGACTTTCGCTTTCACTGGAGGAAGGATATATGAAAATGTTAGTTACATCAACTCAGGAAACGGAACAATGATTGCATTCTCTAACTACGCCAAGAGCTCATGGGTGTCCGCAATAGGGATGGCAAATGACATAGCGAAGGCAATAAATGCAAGATTTTGGATCCAGACTCTTGGAAATTTTCAAGGAAACCTAACTCTGAGTCCAAAACCTAGCGGTGATATCGGCATCTTTGCAAACACAAGTATAAAGGCTAGCATTAATAATACCTATTCACTCATCACTATCTCTGCGAAGAACAAGAAGGGCAGCTCGGTGCTCGAGTTGTCGTGGAAGAATTTCTTCAAGACGAAGGGTCTGTTGGGAATTCCATCGCCGCTTGGCGAGAGCTATAACATACCTATACTGATACAGGTAAACAACTCGAACTCCAGCATTAACTTCCATCTTGACATCTATAACAGAAATATGAGCTATGTCGGAGCAATACCCATAGGCTTCGTCTCGAGCGCATTCGGCATAGTAAAGTACTTCGCATTCACCTTCCCGAGTGGTTATTATGTGATTTCGCTCAGAGATTTCAACGAAAATGACTATGCGAGCTCATTCTTCTATCTCGCCAATACAACGATAACGCCAACGCTGCTTGATTTCCACAACGGCACTTTTGCTTTCTCGGTATACAGCAACGGCTTCGCTGTCACCAACACGACTAGCACAGTCATGATAAATGGCGCATATGAGACACAGGAGAGAATAAACAGCGGCGTTCTCATCTATACTCTGCCCCAAGGCACGATAATAGGCTACGGAAATGAGAACTTCCATTTCAGAATGTTCAACATGAACTACACTGTTGAAGAGATGTATGAGCCTCATTACATAAACATACCCTCAATCTACATAGAATTCGCCGTCGCCATAATTGTTGTAGTCCTGCTGAACCTAGTCCTTAAACCTCCGAACAGGGACGACTATTATATAGATGTGCCTGAGTTTCCACCTTCGGTCAAGGAGAAGATAAAGGTGCATACGAGCGCTGTGCTCGGGGTCTTCGACAAGGTGAACTACTACTACCACTGGAAATACATGCCGCTGACCGTTGACGAAATCAAAATAGGGATAGGAAACAACATAAGGGTGAACAACCTGCCGATCTCGATAACGATGCAGAATACGAATCTGCTCCTTTTCACGCTCCTGGAGGAAGGTGATGTAGAGAATTCCCTTACATACTATGCGCCGAAAACGTGGGTCGAGTCATCCGGCCACGACATCGAGTACCTGACGATATTCAGGAAGCTAAGGGACTATTGTGTCCAGCATGCTATGCTCTTCACTGATCTGAATGCCAGCAGCAGCGCGGACATGATAATAACCAAGAATACGAAGCAGACAAGCATCTTCATCTACACCGCCACTTCAGCAATGAAGAAGATGACGCTATCGAATGAGTCACGCGTGGCAATTGTGTTCCTGAATGAGGAGACGATGAAAGCATTCCTGGACAAGTTATATGCCTCTTTCGGGAAGGAGGCAGAGATACTCAAATTGGGAGTTGAATACAATTATGTGAGACTGCTGGACACGGACCATCTCGACCAGCTCTAAGCGACAGCATCTTCCTTTTCCTCTTTGAGAAGATTCGTGAACCTCTTTTCTATAAGCGACTTTAGTTCTTTTTCCGTTTCTTCTTTCTTCTTGCCAGTTATCTCTTCTAGGTCTGATGCTAGCTGGCTTACATAACGCATTATTGTGTTATATCCTGTCTCCTGCACGTTTCTGTGCCTCTCGCCGCTGAGGTACCTCTCCAGCTTCCTGCCGGCCTCCATCGTAGCAAGCTTTATCTCCTCTATTATCTCCTCTTCCTGTGCTATTGCCTGCTTCCCCACTCCTGAATATGGAATGAACACCGATGACACGTTCACGAGAACGCTGACAGGCTCCTCCTCGAAGTTTGCAATCGAGTAGCGTTTCCAGTCTATCCCGTTGACCGCATCGGTAATTGCGCAACTTCCCGTATCGAAGAGCAGCGGTACCTTGTTCGCGAATCTGAGTATGTTCCCCGAGACTGAATCTCCACTAACCTTCCCGGCTTTTCCTCCGTATGCGATCCCCACCTCCACGACGAAAGGTATGCCGCCCTTGAATACCTTCGGTTTCCTCTCTATCACACTTATGAACTTCGGGTCGAGTATGTTCCTTATTGCTATCCCTATCTGCTCTTCGCCTATCGTAGAGAGCGCGTCAAGCTCTGGGGACACCCATTTGACTTGTTTGAAAGCAGTGACTATCTTCTCCGCATCCTGCCAGCTAAGATTCTTGGGCTCCTTCTCGAAATCGACGTCTTTCGATATCTCTATCAGTTCCTTGACCTTGTCATGCGTCACTCTGGAGAATGAGTCTGAGAGAAAAGAGCTCACTTTTCTGCTGGGACTTGTTCTTGCGAAATCAAGAAGATCGCTTGGGGATATTCCCAGAGGATGTGGTCTTATCGCCTTCGCCTTGCGCGGCATGGTGTTGACTGACCTAGGGAATACCACCTCGTTGCCGTCAGGCTCGATAAGTTTTATGTTTACATGCGGATTCGAGAGCGCAGTCCTCCTGACGTACTCGTAGACTCCGCGATCGCTCTTCTCATATTTCACTTCCCCGAACTCTCCCTCGACTATCAGCCCCCTGAAATTTGGTTCGAGCATCACGAGGTCGCTCACCAACGGCTTGTTACCCTTTATGTCTATGCTGAGATTGCACTCGTACGCTTCCTTTGCAGTGCTGGACTTTACATGCACCCCCTTACCTGTAGTGATAAGCGCGAAGAGCGTGCTGCCTCCGGCACCTATGCCCTGCTGCCCCCTCTGCTGCATGTACCTGTGGAACTTCGTACCTTTGAGTACTGACGCGAGAGCCCTCCCGACGTGCTTCACGGGTATCCCGGGGCCGTTGTCTTCTACGTAGACGTCATACCTGTTCTCGCTCAGCTCCTTGATACGAATCTCTATATCGGGAAGTATGTTCGCTTCCTCTGATGCATCAAGACTATTCGTAAGATATTCGTGAATTATCGTGGTGAGGGACCTGACTTTTCCGGAATAGCCGAGCATCTGACTGTTCTTCCTGAAAAACTCGGTTATGGAGTGCTCCTTGAACTCCTTGAATATCTCGTCAGCAGTCCTTATTTCTTCATCGGTTGGGTCAGCCATTCATTCTCCTCCTAGTCTTCTCCATCAGTGTGTATGCCTTGTTGTGCGTTCCGCTCTCGAGGAGAACGTTTATAGCTGCGAGTGCCACCTTTATGTCGTTCACCCTTCCGATGAGACTTACCGTATCCCCGTATATCATGAGATCCACACCGCTCACTGACTGCACATAGCTCTTTGTCTTTCCCTCCTTGCCTATAATCCTCGCCTTTATCCTTCTTATGTGGCTCTGATTTTTCAATGCTTCCTTAAGGTCTATCGATTCAAAGAAATAATCGTCAGAGAGGAGCTTGCATGCTGTATTGAAGTCGAAGCCTCTTGCGAATGCATGCATCACGTTCATCGCATTGTATTCGCTGAGCGCATCACCTTCTATCACGAGCTCATTCCCGTTGTGGAGCTGCACGCTGCACTCGAGGCGCTTGCATATCAAACCTAGAAGCTGCTTGTTCAGCAACTCTGCTCTCTTGAGGGGTATGATTAAGTGCTGCATTGGATCACGGATGCTCAGTATAATGGTCAGACTTGATTGTACTTTAGAAATTATATAGCTTACCGCTCATTTGTTACAAAAGCCTGTCTGCAAAACTACTTGCACTAACTAAATACATTAAGGGAAGTGTTCCTAAACAGCAAAAGGCTTAAATATCTATCACGAAGCATATATGTGATTGTCTCATGATTCTTTCATGAAACAGTTATGAAACAATCTGGAATGTATCGGAGTGGGGCGATGAACAAGAAAGAGATGGAAAAGGAGATAGAGGCTCTCAAGAAAGAGGTTAAAGATGTCCAGCAGAAAGACACCAGTGAGATGCCCCCGAGCACAGCCAGCATGGAAACTGTGATAAAGTACCTTGTAGATGAGAGGGAGAAGACCAACAGGATCCTAGGAAGCATAACAGAAAGAATAAGGGACCTGGAAGGTGCGATAGCGAATATGAGTCTGAGTGAACAGAGCAGGGTAAATGAAGCTCTGGCAAGCAGCAAGGAAATTCCGATCTCTGACGTTGACGCGAAGGTAGTTGAGTTCGTACAGACGAACAATAAGGGAATGGCATGCGCCAATGACGTCAGAAAGTTCATGAACTACAGAGGAGACAATGCGGCTTGCGCAAGGCTCAACAAGCTATACAAGATGGGCGTCCTGGAGAGATACCAACTCGGTCACAAGGTTTATTACAAGTATGATGCTGGCAATGCGACCAAAACGCTAATTGTATCACCTCCACAGTAAGAACATGGGCCTGTTCTTTCCCCCAAAGACAGGCCCTCCTACTTCTTTCGAGGTGATCAATTTCAGCGCTATAATTTCGGTTGAGTTCGCAGGCGTAGAATCCCACACTTTTTAGAGGCAAATCTATTTATCTTTGAGCTGCAATTCCTTCTCTAGTTAGATCCTAGATGATAATATGGACGACGTAGCCGTGCTGTCTCACATAGCAGACATTGATGGAATAGGCAGCGCCGCACTCATAAGGATGCGGTTCGGAATGCCGCTTGAGAACATCTTCTTCAGCGGCTATGGTGCAGATGATCTGAGGGAGGCAGAGAGAGGCTTGAGGAGACTCTACGGGAAGCACATCCTTCTCTTCATAATGGATATCGCTCCTGGGTTTGAAACTCTGTCAATTTTTCAGAGTATCATACGAAACGTGCATAGAGGCGGAGGCAGTATAGTAATTCTTGATCATCATCTATGGAAAAAAGAGATGATAAAGAAGGTTGCCTCAGTGTGCGATCTTGCTGTTATCGGGGAGAACAGTGAGATGTGCGCTACCGAGCTTGCACGAAGAGTGACAGGGCTTCAAAGCAGATTTGTAAAAGAGTTCACTTATATCGTGCACCATATTGACTTTAATATTAATACAAGAATCAGGAAAAAGAGGCGAGCTGAGCTCACGGAGATCTACACGATGAGCATCGGCCATTCCAACATGTCCAAGTCCTATGATGCAAGGATCAGGAAACTTAGGCATATTGCAGGAGTGATAAGCTCCGGAAGGTTCTCCGACAAAGGAATGAGAGAGGCGGCTTCCAAGTTCAGAAGAATCAATTCCGACAGAATAGAGAAAATGCTGGCTGATTTCTATCGCATCTCAGATAAAATTGCTGTCGGTTTTTCAAGGCAGGTGGATTCTACAGAAGCATGCAGAGAGCTGGTAAGAAAAGCGAAGGTCGACATAGGAATAGTTATCAATCTCGACCATGGCAAGGGCAGCATAAGAAGCGATGAAAGCGACACGCTGAGATTTGCGAATGGGCTTGGCGGCGGAGGGCATCCGCACGCCTCCGGATTCAATGTCAACATGAAGGAGCACAACTTCTTCAGATCAAGAGAGGATAGGAGAAAGTTTGTAGATGAAATATCGGATGTGGCAGAAAGAGCGGGCCTGACATAACATTACTTGGCCAGAGTGCCATATCCGGATAGCCTCCATCTCTGGCTGAAGTTCCTGAGCACAGATATCTTCGCAACCCTATCGACGCATGCGGCATGCCTGAGCTCTATGTTGAGCACGTTCCTCTTCACGCTCTTCACATAGCCCACATTTGTGCTGGTACCTATCCCGAGGAGCAACGGCTCCTCTGCCTTGAACGCCTGTTTTGGAATGTCATCCCTGTTCAGCGACTCATAATTAAGCTCTATGCTGTATGACACCTCGGGAAGCTTGCCAACATGCCCGACCACCTGCCCGACCAGGCCGTCTGCTTTTGTGATGGCAGGATCAAGTTCAGTCCCTATCGCTATAAGACCACCCGATATCGCCTCGTTGAGCGAATTCAGTCCTGAAGAGAGGCTGTTTACCCTTGTTATTATAGGTTCGTATACCTCTTTCGCCTGCTTCCCCTTCGAGACATTTGTGCCTGGCCTTATCTCTATCTCATCTCCGATCCTGAATTTGCCTCGCATGATTGACCCGCCTATGACACCTCCCTTTAGGTCAGTTATCTTCGTACCTGGCCTGTTGACATCGAAGGACCTTGCTATGTACATTATTGGATCTGATTCAGTGTCGCGCTTCGGAATCTCGATGTTTGCTATCTCCTCGAGAAGGACGTCAACATTCACATTCCTGTTTGGCATGACTGGTATTATTTTTGCATTAGATATGCTGCTCCCTTTTATGAAGTTCTTTATCTGCGCATAGTTCTTCATTGCCTGCTCCTTTCCTGCAATGTCAATCTTCGTCTGGACGATTATCGTGTTCTTTATCTTGAGCGCATTTATCAGCATGAGATGCTCTTTTGTTTGTGGCATTGGACACGGCTCGGTGGCGGCGATCACGAACAGCGCAGCATCTATTATGTTGGAGCCAGCGATGGCGGTCGCCATGAGCGTTTCATGCCCAGGTGCGTCGAGTATGGATATCCTCCGCACAGGCACAGCTTCTACTCCATCAGGGCACTTCTTCTCCACGGTGTACGCTTCTGTTACTTTCTTTTCGCCGCACATCCTGATTATCGCATCGGAGTAGCCTAGCTTTATCGTCATGCTTCTCTTTATGCTCTCGCTATGAATATCGGTCCAGATGTGCGTTATCGCATATGTCAGCGTGGTCTTCCCATGGTCAACATGACCCAAAGTTCCTATGTTTAGCTGACTCTGCTTTGGAATCTCCATAAACACGAACTACTTCTTTGCTACCTCGTTGCTTTCCTTTTCCTCAGTTTTCT
>JBEKPX010000026.1:0-10871 GCA_049520335.1 Candidatus Micrarchaeales archaeon
GAGTCCCTACGGAGGAGATGGAGGTAAGCGTTCATGCGAACATATACAGGAGGGGATTTGACTCGAAGGAGCAGATGATAACCAACAAGGTTCGTGGAGGTGTCCCGCTCGTCCTCAGCAGCATCGCGCAGAAGGCGAAGAGCGTCTCCAGAGAAGTGAAGAAGGCGGGGCTCGACTGGAACTGGCTTGACAGCATAATCACTGTGGACAAGGCTAAGAAAGCCAGCGAAGGAAAAGATGATACAGCGGTATTCCTTGATGAGCTCGTTGCTGGAAGGCCGATACTTGCTTATCCGAAGCGTTTTGGGGGTTTCAGGCTGAGATACGGAAGGAGCAGGATGACAGGGATAGCTTCAAAGGGTTTCAGCCCCGCGACCATGATAATACTGAACGACTTCATTAGCATAGGCACACAGCTCAAGATTGAGCTTCCTGGAAAGGGCTGCGTCGCTGCACCGGTCGACTCGATAGAGGGGCCTTTTGTCAGGCTTAGGTCTGGGGAGACGATGAGAATCAATGATGCCGATACCGCGCTGAGGCTCAGAGGCGAGGTTGAGAGAATAATCTCTTTAGGCGACGTACTCATAACCTACGGCGACTTCAAGAAGACGAACACGCCGCTGCAGCAGAGCAGCTACGTTGAAGAATTTTGGGAAGCGCAGCTACGCAATGCCTCTAAGGAGCTCGGCAAGATAAATCATGATACTATTAGCTTTGAGGATGCTTACAGACTTTCGACCAAGTACAGCATACCGCTGCATCCAAAGTTCCTTTTTGAATTCCAGGGCGTGAATTGCGCTGAGATGAAGAGGCTTGCCAAAGCAATTATCACTGGCAGTGATGTAAAGGAGGGGAAACTGTTCGAAATTAAGGAGATTAAAATCCGCGAAGAAACAGGCAATCGGACGCTGAGAAGAGTTCTCGAACTCATGACGGTGCCTTACAGAATCAGCGCCGAAAACATAGTGATAAGCGATGGCTATGCGCAAAGCCTTATCGTCTCACTTGGATTCGCTCACGGAGCGGAAGGCAATGTTGAGATTAGCGAGAGTGATCTTGAGAGGTATAAAGAAGGAAATGAGAATGCACTTGAACTGGTAAACTTCCTCTCTCCGATAAAGCTGATGAAGAGATCAACGTTCCTTGGAGCTAGGATAGGGAGGCCGGAAAAAGCTAGGGAGAGGATGATGAAACCAGCTCCGAACGTCCTATTCCCTGTCGGATTCCAGGGAGTGAAGGACAGGAACCTCTCGAATGCCTATGTTGCCGACTCAAGGAACTTCGGAAGGCAGAAGATGAAGGCAGAGATTGCAAGATACAAATGTGACTCATGTGGCCTCTATCTGGATTCGCCGTATTGCTACAACTGCGATAGGCATGCTGCGATAGAAAGAGTATGCAGACGGTGTGGAGCGATGCAGGAGGGCGATATCTGCACAAAGTGCGGAGCCGAGACGGTCGCATATGAGGAACGCGAGATAGACCTCTCTAGTCTAGTCTCTAACGCAATATTGAAGCTCGGCAACCCGAAGCTCCCGAGATCTGTCAAGGGAGTCAAGGGACTTGTCAACAAGTGTAAAATCTCTGAACCGATAGAGAAGGGGATACTTAGGGCTATGCACAATGTTTTCATATTCAAGGATGGCACTTCGAGATTTGACGCTACAGACATGCCGATAACGCATTTTTATCCGAAAGAGGTCAGCGTGAGCGTAGAGCGGCTCAGGGAGATGGGATATGAGAATGATTACAATGGAAACCAACTCACGAGCGAGGAGCAGCTTCTGGAGTTGAAGCACCAGGATGTCATACTGAATAAGAGGGGCGCGGAGTACTTGCTCAATGTATCCAAGTTTATGGACGAAATGCTGCAACGCCTTTATGGTCTTGAGCCTTTCTACAAAGCAGAAGAGATCAAGGATCTTGTTGGGCAACTCGTCCTGACACTCTCGCCGCACACATCATGCGCGGTGCTGAACAGGATAGTCGGATTTACAGATGCCAATGTTGGCCTCGCCCATCCATTCACGATAGCCGCAAGAAGACGTAATGCCGACGGAGA
This sequence comes from Candidatus Micrarchaeales archaeon, assembly GCA_049520335.1. Taxonomy (GTDB): domain Archaea; phylum Micrarchaeota; class Micrarchaeia; order Micrarchaeales; family CABMGC01; genus JAJYVH01. The sequence goes on from JBEKPX010000026.1 coordinate 2,063, forward strand.
TGAGGATACTACTATGCTGCTGCTGGATGCGCTGGTGAACTTCTCCAAAGACTACCTGCCGACAACGATCGGCGGCACTATGGACGAACCCCTCCTGATGACTACAAGGGTCATGCCCGAAGAGATAGACGATGAGGTGCATGCAATGGAGATAGTTGACTCCTATCCGCTGGAGTTCTATGAGAAGAGTTTCATGAACAGCTCTCCATCAGAGGTAAAGGTGGAGACCGTTGAGAATAGGCTTAGGACGGAAAAGGTGTTCGAGAACTTGAGGTTCACGCACGGCTCTTCCTCCAATTCTATCAAGAGCTCGCCGAAGAAGAGCATTTACACTGTGCTCAAGACGATGGACGAGAAAATAGATGCTGAATTCAAGCTGATGGACTCGCTCGAGTCCATAGACAAGCGGGATGCCGCAAGGAGACTTATAATGAGCCATTTCATACCCGATCTGATAGGCAACTTGCATTCCTTCTCAAAGCAGAGATTCAGGTGTTCGGGCTGCAATGCGAAATACAGGAGGGTGCCACTTAGCGGAAAATGCACGAAGGACGGGGGCAAGCTACTGCTAACCATATCCAAGGGAAGCATAGAGAAGTACCTTGAGACATCCATACAGCTGGCCGAGAGGTACGATCTTGATGTTTATACCAGGCAGAGGCTTGCATTGATAAGGGAGGAGATAGACAACCTGTTCGGAAGCCTTGAGCTTAACGTTGAGGAGAGCAAGGGTCAGTTCAACCTGGTCAACTTCATGTAAGATAGTGCTCCTTGATGTACTCCCGGGCCTTCTCCAATATGAATCTCTGGTTGGGAAAAGCCACTTGCTCTATCGCTTTGTCTATCGGAGTCAGATAGTATCTCGTATGCTCATTTGACAGGTTTATCTGCCTTATGTCCTTCTGATTAATGAAAGCTAGGAAAAAGACTGCCTTCTTATTGATTTTGCGTTGCGCTTTCGTTCTCTCGTCATTTATTAAAAATGAGTATGTTTCCTCTTCCCTGAAGTTCCCGTCTATGTGGAGAGGGATTCCCAATTCCTCCATTATCTCCCTGTTTGCAGTCTTGAGAAGGCTCTCTCCTTTTTCAACATGGCCTTTTGGTCCTATGTCTATCTCTTCTTTTCCTTCTTTTTTATATATGAGCTGCAAAACATTAATCTCTTTTTTATGAATCATGAAAACTATAGCTCCTGCAGAAACCTGTTTCTTTGTAATTGAGTGCTTATTTTGAGACTCTTTTGACTGCTTCCTCAAAAATATCCAACCCCTTTTCCAAGTTTGTCTTAGATATAGTTATCGGAGGAATGAACCTTATTGTTGATTTGCCTGCTGGAAGGAGTAGTAGCCCGTTGTTGAAGCAATCCATCAGGATGGCATCCTTTTCCTTTACCGCATATTCTTTTGTTTTCTTGTTTTTGACGAGTTCAGCACCTATCATCATTCCCATTCCTCTCACATCGCCGATAAGTTCATACTCTTCTTTCATCTCATTCAGCCTTTTCATTATGGCTCTTCCTTTCTCCCTGACTTGCAGTTGCAGATTTCGCATGTTCCTCTTTACATAATTCAGTGAAGCGTTGGCCGCAGCAACGGCGACTAAGTTGCCTCCGAATGTGCCTGCATGCGATCCCGCGGGAGTATCACCAAGTGAAGTTCTGGAGATTGTTGCTGCGAGAGGCAGTCCTCCGCCGATTGCTTTTGCCATCGTGTAGATGTCCGCATTCACTCCGAAATTACTCAGCGCGAGGAACTTCCCTGTCCTCATGTATCCTGCCTGTATCTCATCGTCAACAAGGAGTATGTCGTAATCATCGGCAAGCTCCCTCAGACCCTTGAAGAATCCTTTTGGGGGAACTATGTAACCGCCTTCTCCCTGAATAGGCTCGAAAAAGATTGCAGCCACCTCTTCAGGGGGCACCTCCTTCTCAAGTATGTTTCTTTGTATGTATTCGAGAGATTCTTTTGAGCATTCCTCTGGATCTTCAGCGTGAAATGGGCATCTGTAGGGATAGGGAAATGGTGCGTGAGAGACCGAAACAAACGGACCGAAGTGCGCCTTATGTATCGTCTTTGTCGCGGTGAGCGAGAGAGAACCCATGCTCCTTCCGTGAAAAGAGTTGTAGAATGCGATCAGATGTGGTCTTTTTGTGAATATTTTTGAGAGTTTTATGGCATCTTCGTTTGCTTCCGTGCCTGAATTTGAGAAGAATACCCTTCCAAATCCTGGTGGAAACAGGGTTATCAAGTTTTCCGCGAACCTGACGGGCAACTCTGAGTAAAAGTCAAGAAAGGCTGGATGCATTAGCTTGTCTACCTGCCTCTTCGCAGCATTCCTTATCTCGGCATTTGCATTGACCCCTAATGTATAAACGCCAACGAAGCTGGTGAAATCTATAAACCTGTTACCCGAAACATCGTATGCGTAGTCTCCGTCACCGCTTTCAGCAACAAACGGGAAGATCTCCCTTGTTGTAGTAAGAATTATCTTTTTATCTCTGCCCATAACCTCCTTTGCTTTTTTGCCCACTTTGATATTCATCAGATCAAGACTAAATACTGAATAAGAATTATTATGTCTTGCTTTGAATATAGACTCAGAAGATGCTTCCATGGCAAGGCGGTACCGACTGCAAGGTGGGATGGAATACCTTGCAGTCTATGGTTGGACTTTCTTAGTTATCGTAACCTCCTTACTTGGCCTCTATCAGTTTGGTGTATTCAGCTCGAATAGGCTTGCACCATCAGCCCCTGCGGGGTCGTGCAGGGTGTTCAAGTCTAGTTCTTACAGTGGGATTGTAATAAGCCTTGAAGGGCTTTGCACAGGCCGTACTCCGAAGTTCGTGGCAGTCTTCAATGGAGCGAGCTACATTGAGGAAGGAAATATGAATTTCTTCGGTTCGAAAGACTTTGCTGCTTCCTTCTGGGTTCAGATACAAAAACCGGTGACCACTTCAAATGGTATTGTTGATGAGGGAAGCAAAAGTTCTCCTAAGGGCTGGTATTTCTGGAGTTCAGGGAACACTTGTGGGAATGGCCAAGGAGTAATATTCAATGCGAAGCCAGGAGACATCTGCTACGGTTGGGGAGACTCGGGTTGGCATTTTGTTGTAGGAGTGTACAATACTTCAAACTCTAGAGAATATCTGTATGTGGATGGAGTATTGATAAAAAGCACAAAGGGGTCAGGACCCGCACTGACTTATCCGCTTGTAATAGGCGCTGAAAGTAATTTCAAAAATATGTTCAGCGGCTCCATAGCAAACATCCAAGTATACAACAGTTCACTCGATCAGGCCATGGTGCAGGCGATGTACAGGGAAGGGATAGGAGGAGCGCCGATCAGGTTGCTGAATCTTTTGGCATGGTGGCCACTCAACGGAGATAGTGTCGACTACTCAGGAAATTCAAATTCGCAGACAAAAATCGTGGGAGTAGGTTTCTCAAGCTCATGGGCAAACGGCTATACTTCGCCTTGATGGATTTTGCAGCTTGATATTATAATTTGACAGAGGAGAGTTTTGACTGCTCGATTTCTAGCGCTTTCGCCAGCTGCTCCTTGTTTCCCAAATCTATCTTTTCGGCGAGCATCTCCAAATGCTTCACGTTGCATTTCCTCTCCTTGAGTCTTGTTGAGGTAATCAGACTTACGAAATTAGCGTCGATCACTTTCGTCACTACGCCCCTCTTCCCTGCATCTCTTCCGAACATTTTCACACAAACTCTTCCTACTTCTACCAATGGCATTTTTTCACCCGAATCTCTTTTTAGATTTTTCAAGTGAAAGCATAGCTATTACCGCTACGCTCTCATTTAACTTTACCTTATCAGTATTTATCTCAATGTCGAATATATCATGATCTTTAGTTATGTCGAAACCATACAATCTTTTCCATCTTGACCTGTCCTTTTCTTCGATGTTTTTCAAATATTTTTTTGCCTGGTTCAGCGTCATATGCAGGGTTTTTGCCTTCCTTCTCGCCCTTGTCTCCAGGCTTGCGTTAAGCCATACTTTAACGTCAGCATTTTTTATCATCCATGGACCGAGCCACGTCGAGACAACACAGTCGCCCTTATTAGCTTCTTTTATCACAGCAGCATCTAGATCTGTGTCAACACTTTTCTTGACTCTATTCACGAATTTTACAAGGTTTTCCTTATCTCCACTTATCTCCTTGAAAGACTTGGTTATGTGCCTTATTTTCAGCTTTTTGGCAAGGGATTCGGCTATGGGAGTTTTACCAGAACCCCCAAGACCTGCGATGCAGATTATCATGCGAACACTAGTGAGCAATCATCTGAAGCACGTATGCCTTGCGCTTCACTCCTATGTCGTTAAGGCGCATCTCGCCATTCTCTATCCTGCTCGCCAGTTTTATCACTTCTCCAGTGCAGTTAGCACAAAGAACCCCTCCGAATATCCTTGCATTAGTCCTCCTGCTCCTGCCGTTTGCATTCCTTCCTATGTTTATTCCGTTCAGTTCTGAGCCGCAAATCGCGCAGTGTGGCATTTTCGCGCTCCTTCTTTCATGATGAACAACATGTCTTCCACTGGGAGTGACCCTGTCGAGTCTCCTGTAGCTTCTAGATCTATGCATTGGTTTAGGCAAATTAGCACCTTTTAGACGAAAGAATAATTGTAATTAATATCCGTTAAACTATATATACATTACTGTGGGCCCTTCTGACGGAGGAATTGCATCTGTTATTCTTTTGAATTTTCCGAATACCTAAGAGCAGTAGCGAGATCCAAAGATGAAATTTTGAAATCGGAATAGCGCCGAAATGCAATAGAGATGTCTGAATTGAACTTCTTATCAAAGAAGCTAAGCTGAAAGTCTATTTTATTTACCAACTCTTTACCAACAGACATTCGGGATCCGTAGATCTCAAAACTATTTTTTGCTTTTGATAGGTTTCTTTTCACCATATCACAGTGCATTTGATCGTAGATTTTTCCCTCATTGGCCTCCCTTGCGGCAAGATCTGCCGCATGCAAGAAATTGTTTCCTGCTTTTCTGGCGAAGTCTATCTCATTTGGCATCTTGACTAGAAACAAGTAATAGTCTCCTATCGTCTCCGCTACAGTAAACGAATCAGGATGCTGTTCGAGATACTGCTCAAGAATCTGGGTTCCGCTAAGGAGCGTCTCTTCCATCTTTGTGTGCACATTTTTTATTAAATTTGTTTCAGTCTGCTTTTCTTTTTCAGCTAAAGTCATCCAAGCACCATTTAAGTATTAGCTCGCAATCTATATTACTTTATATCTGTCTCATTTCTTACAGAACCAGATTAATTTCGGTGAATAATTGAACTTGATTGAGTCGAACATTCCGAAGGAATTGGCAATTAAGATGCATAGGCAGAGCTACCACTTTGTCGGCAGGCATTCTGCAACTAAGATATGCACATATGCCTCAAGAAGCCTAAAGGGAGGCGGCTCCTGCTACAAGAGCCAGTTCTATGGCATAAGAAGCTGGAGGTGTGTACAGGCAGCGCCTACGATAGGCTGCAACCTTGCCTGCCGTTTCTGCTGGCGCATCATACCTGAGGAGGAAGGATATAAGTGGAATGAACTGAATGCCCAGAGTGAGTGGGACGAACCTGAAGAGATAGCAGAAGGGTTGATTAGAGAGCATAGAAAGATAATAACAGGATACAAGGGGAATGAAAAGGTTAAATTGGAGAAATGGAAAGAAGCTGATGATCCGGCACACGTCGCAATCAGCCTGACTGGCGAACCCCTCTTCTATCCCAAAATGAATGCGCTTCTGGAAGAATTTCACAGAAGAAAGATGAGTACTTTCCTTGTCACCAACGGAACGATGGTCAATGCGCTGAAAAACCTAAAGGTAATGCCCACGCAGCTATACGTGTCCGTGCAGGCACCAAACGTGGAGGTTTATGCGAAGACTGTCAGACCTAAGAATGTTAATGCGACATGGGAAAACTTCATCGCTTTTCTTAAAATTTTCTCCCAATTGCCAACGAGAAGGGTCTTCAGGCTTAGCCTTGTCAAGGACCTGAACATGGTCGATGCATCTGGCTATGCGAAGCTGATAGAGATAGGAAAACCTGACTATGTCGAAGTAAAAGGCTTTGTCTTTGTAGGAGGCGCGAGGAATCCGAAGAGAGACCTGCAGTTCGACCAGATGCCTAAGAAGAACGAGATTATGGAGTTTGCTGGTGAGATTGCTAAAAAGAGCGGCTATCTTGTCGTGGACTACCATGAAAGCAGCAAGGTAGCGCTGCTTTGTGCAAATGAAGCTGCTGCGAAGGGCAGGTTCATAAAATTCGAGAAGTAGATACTTGAATCAGAGTTTGGACTCGGGTGCATTCGATGCTTCTTTTTTCATCTTTATCCTGTCACGCGCCATCATTATAATTGAAAGGGCGAGGCCGAAGACGAATGCGAGAATTATGAAGTATGTTTTGTAATCGAACTTCATTGAAAGCAGGGTTACTGTTGAATCTGAAGGGAATATCGCAGGAAATAGTACGTAGTACATGACGAAGAAGATCGGGAGTATGACAAACATCGGCTTCAGCTGAGATTTCATGCTCTCCGAGAGTAGGGCAGTCACTTCTCTCTGTTTTGCAAGAAGCTGCTCCTGGCTCGCCTTGTTCCTGCTTAATTCGCTCAGCTCCTTTGACTTCTGCTTTATCGCGTCCTGTATCTCATAATTGCGCTTTGGATTGATTAATTTTCTCTGCGTTGAAATTGAGAAAATCACATATACCAGGGCTATTATGGTTATTTCTATTTCGATCATTTATTAACGCCTAAAAGTCTCAGGACCTGTGCGGCATTATCTTCCGGAGGTGTATCCAGCTTGTCGCAGAAGAATTCCTTGAGTATTCCCTTCTGTTTGTAGTAGTCTATCAGTGGCTTCGTGTCCTTATTGTATATTTCAAGCCTATTTTTTATCGAAGCCTCGTTGTCATCCTCCCTATGGTATAGCTCGCCCCCGTCCTTGTCGCATATGCCTTCTTTCTTTGGCTTTACGCTCAGCAGGTTATAGATGGCACCGCATTTCCTGCATGTCACTCTGTTTGCAGCCCTTGAGAGCAGTATCCATTCCGGTACGTTGAGAATAACGGCCGCGTCTATCTTCGCTATCTTATCAAGTATCAGAGCTTGGCTCATGTTTCTGGGATAGCCTTCGAGTATGAATCCTTTCTTGGCGTCCTTTTGGCTCAGTCTCTTCTTCAAGAGATCAGTGACCACATTGTCAGGATTAAGTAAGCCTTTTTTCACGAATGCTTCCGCACTCTTTCCTATCTCTGTGCCTTGCCTTATCTCCTCCCTTAGCAAGTCGCCCGTTGATATGTGAGGTATTTCAAGCTTCAGGCTCAGCCTCGATGCTATTGTTCCCTTTCCGGAGTTCATCGGACCGAATATTATTATGTTCATTTTCGCACTATCGTTGCATTTCACCGGATAGAGCTATAATACTGCTGCTCGGGAATTTGAAGGTGACTATTCCTCCCCTCCCATTCCTCCAGGCATGCCTCCCGGCACACCTCCAGGTCCCGCTGGCCTGCTTCCCTTGGAGCTTATCATGTCATCTATCCTAAGGATCTGCACGCTGGCTTCTGTCGCACTCGATATTGCCTGCTGCTTTATTTTCACAGGCTCTATGACTCCGAGCTTCTCCATGTCGCCGATCATGCCCCTGTGAACGTCTACTCCATAGCTCCTGCCTTCCCTGCCCTTCATCTTGCTCCTGAGCTGCACTATGGTGTCTATCGAGTCCATTCCTGCGCTTTCGGCAAGCGTCTTTGGTATCGCTTCCAGAGCATCGCTGAATGCCTGTATGGCTAGCTGCTCTCTGCCTCCGACGTTGTTTGCGTAATCTCTCAGTCCCTTCGCAACGAATTCCTCGGAGCTGCCTCCGCCGAAGACGTATTTTGAGACTTCAAGTGTGCTTGTGAGTGCTCCTATCAGGTCTGTTATGGCGCGCTCCGTTTCATCTACAACCTGCTTTGTGCCTCCCCTTACGAATATTGTTACGCTCTTTGGGTCCTTGCACTTCTCCACGAAGACCATCTGCTCTCCGGATATCTTCCTTTCCTCTATATTGCCGGCGAAACCTAGGTCGCTTGCAGTCAGGTCGTCCAAGCTCGTGACCAGCTTTGCTCCTGTTGCCTTTGCGAGCTTCTCCATGTCGCTCTTCTTGACGCGCCTTATCGCCATAATGCCCACTTTTGCAAGGTAGTGTTGCGCAACGTCGTCTATTCCCTTCTGCACGCATATTACGTTGGCACCGCTCTTCGCGACTTTGTCTACCATGGTCTTGAGCATCTTCTCCTCTTGCTGCAGGAATGCCTGCATCTGCTCAGGAGAAGTTATCTCTATCCTTGCGTCAGTCTCTGTCTTCTCTATCTCAAGCGCGAGATCGAGCAGGGCTATCTTTGCGTTCTTTACCGCCTTGGGCATTCCTGGGTGCGCGATTTCCTTGTCGATAAGCACGCCGTTTATGTACTGCGTCTCCTCGACGCTTCCCCCTTCTTTCTTCTCCAGCTTTATGAAATCCTTGTCTATCACTATCTTGTCTCCCTTCTTCTCGGCTACCTGCTTTATTGCTTGTATTGCCAGTTTTGAGAGATACCTTCTCGTATTCTCGTTTCCTATGTTCTTGGAGCCTACAGAGACCATTGCTATTTTCTCAAGCTTGTCGTCGTCGTTAAGGGTTACTGAGTTGGAGCACTCGTTGAGAAGATCCTTTGATTTCTCCGCTGCCATCTCATATCCCTTGATGATCGTGTTCGGGTTTATCCCCTTCTCTATCAGGTCGCCGGCGTTCTTC
>JBEKPX010000027.1:0-10643 GCA_049520335.1 Candidatus Micrarchaeales archaeon
TAGAAAAAGGGGACAGGGAAAAGATACAGAAAATAATAGACTTTGAAAAAAATGACTGCCTCATTTTTGAAACGATGACTGTCGATGAGGTAATTGAAAAATTGTGGGAGTGAACTCATAAAACTGAATTATTGAGAGCAACTTGATTTAGGACAACACAAAGTTTTCGCTTTTCACCAATGCTTTTATAGGAGGAAATTATAACATATTGTTGATGAATTTCTCAGGGGAGAATTTTGCTAAAACTTTCAAAAAGGCGAGTTAAAGGAAACATGGATAGATTGGCTAAAGTTTCAGATATCGAGTTTAAAGAAATGTCAGATATTGATGAAACATTACCTGGGCATCTTTACAATACACGCAATTTCGAGCGATTTCTTCCAACATTTGTTGCAATTAACTCAATTCTTGAAGCTTTTCGCGACCAAGGAAAAGTCAAAGAGGCCAAGAAAGCGTTTGTGCTTCAGATTGCAGGTGGATATTGTCAACTTGGGTCGCTCTTAGACTATCTTGGCGTAGAGCATGTCATAACTGACTTCGCACGTGAAAATCTGATGCACGGAAAGAATAATGGAACAGAGACTGGAGTTGTAGCAGAAGCTGGTGTTCTTCCTTTCAGGGACGGTTCGGTAAACATAGTCGTATCCGATCACTTTCTCTGTTCTAATTATGCATTTCTCAAGGTATGTAATGAGCTCTCAATTTTAGAAGAGATAAAAAGAGTATTGAAGCAAGAAGGGTTGTTGGTAATCAGCCAAATCCATGGTAAGCTTACTGAAAATGATCCGTTTTCTGCACCTCACAACAAAGACTGGGCTATACTTTACGATGGTGAGTATGCTGACAAGCAGTTCGCAATCTTGCAGAAGAGAAAGTGAGAAGAAGCGTCTCAAAAGAATCTCTGGGCTATTAAGAAATTGATATGAAGATAAACCTCCCAAGTCTTATTCCTTACCATAAGCCATAAGCGAGGGCCGCTTAACTTCTGCCTGCCAACCTCCCGGGCTTTTAACCTAAGGGTTCAACTCCCTTATTTTAGCAAAATAACAAATATCCATCTCAAATTTTTGCTTTTCATCAATGCTTATAAAGGTAGAAAAGCACAAGAATGATGTGAGAAAATGAGCATAAAAACAACCGATAAGGCTTCAGAAGCTACGGGAATAGATTTTATAGATAATCTTCAAAAAAGAGACCCGAAAAGAAATATCGTTTACATAGCAATAGATGAACTAAAAACAACTGTGGAAAAGATTAGATTCTACGATGACTATGTGGCGCTTCTTCGCAAATCTGAAGATCCTTCTATAAAAGAAGATGCAGAATCCGTCGCGGTCCAAAACATCAAATGGGTTCTATTTGAAGTATATGGAAACAAATATCAGACTAATGCAAATGTAAAAGACTGGTTTAATATTCTAGATGAGATTGAAGCTCTTCATAATACATCAAGATTTTTAAAAGCTATCCGAAGCTAACTAACATATGCGCTGCAAAATTCTTTTTAATTTCTTATCTTTAATTTTCGTATCTCCTAGGATACACCAATACAGAAGGGCTTATTCGATTTTGAAGGAAACCTCCCGGGGCTTCCTCTTTAAGTTAAAAGCTCCTACTTCGTAGCAACCTGAAGTAAGACTTAAAAATACCGTATTCGCATAATAGATCTGTAGGTAGATAAAATGACTGAAAAAAGTCCTGGTTTGGCGCTTCTGCTGAGCTTCTTCATTCCGGGTTTGGGATCCATATACATCGGACAGGTTGGATTTGGGATCGGCCTGATGTTCATGAGCTTCATATTCGGCATGCTGAGCTTCTATCTGTTTCCGTTCATGGTCCTGGTGTTCATCTGCTGGATCTACGGTATGTCCTCGGCTTACTCCGAGGCCAAGAAGATGAACTCCGCCGCGAAAGAGCCGTCAAAACCGGCCGCGCCCCAGGAAGAGGCAATCGAGCCAAGGGCCAAGAGCAGCTCAAACGAGGCACTGGAGACGCTGAAACTCAGATATGCCAAAGGCGAGATTAAAAAAACACAGTATCTGAGAATGAAAGCAGAGCTGGAGGACTGAGCGCAATACGCTTCTATCTTTCCAGGTCCTCTTTCATCCTTAGGTAGTCCTTCTCAGAGATCTCTCCCCTAGCGTACCTTCCCTTGAGTTCCTTGATGTATTCCTTATCCTGCTTCTCTGTTCTGGCCGCAGGCCCGGAATCGGCTTTTTTCGGAGTAGAGGGCTGCACCTTTGTGGCCGGCTTCTTGCTGATTATGCTGTACACGGCCAAAAGCACAACTATGAAGATTATGAATGCGATCACCCATCCTCCGTCAGGATTCCCCTGGCCATTGTTGTTCTGCTGTATGGTCGTCGATGGATTCTGGAACGACAGGATGCTCCCGTTGAGGTCCTGCTGTTCGGCCTGGGTCCGGTTGCTGGGGATGAAGAGAGCCTGACCGGCTTCGAGTATGACGTAATTAGGAGTGGAATTTGAATAGAGGCTGGCAACGAGGACCGTGCCATTGGTCACCCAGATTCCGGTGCCGTCATTGGTGACGTTTACTGCGAAGGACGGATCGCCGCTGGGCTTGATGCCCGCGGACTGCGTCACGACATATCCTATATTCCTTAAGTCGCTTCCCGCGAGTTCGAGGATGCCTTTCTTGATCTCCGTCATGGTCTTCAGCGTGGCCATAGCCCTTGAGAACGGATTACTGGACTCGGCAATTTCTTTAGCCTCCTTTAACGCGTCGCGGATGCTATTCAGCATTGCTTGCCCCTGCTGATCCTCAGTGACGTATGAATTCGAATCTTGAGAAAGGGAATATCCGCTTGAAGGGTCACCCACCATATTGAGAATGGAGACTGCCGAGTTTGGACCGACTCTCATGACAAACCCTGGATCTGTCTTCAACACCGATCCGTCGTTCCCTGTCACCGCAGCCGTGCCTGCAATTAAGTCGCTTGCCGGATTGCCGCTCAGGTCCACCACTGAAGCTTCCCCATTAGCCAACGCCTGCTTTATCGGCTTATAGCACATTGGACCAGAAGGCAGCCCACCGGCAACCTCGTCCGGCTGGCAACCAATAGTGGTAGTATAGTTGATAGTGGTTGTGTATTCGGTTGTTGTGGGATTTTCAGTGGTCGGAGTTGGTACTGTAGTTGGGGTCGATGGGCATGTGTCACCACCGTACATTGACCCTGTCTGAATATAGCTACCGTGTTTGCAGTCAACGTCTGCCCAGGTAATGCACCTACCATCCTGAGGGCACCATCCGCATTCAAAGCTAGCGGAAATGCAACTATCGCACGTAGTGAACTGGGTGCAGTATGACGGCGAGACCTGGAGCAAAATACTTTCTCTAGGGTTTATGGTTGGGTTCTGCGCATGTGGTATCCGAATCGCTGCGACCAGAGCAATAACCGAAAGTAATATGATAAAGGATCCGGCAGGCAATCGGTCCCGTGTTTGATTATTTCGCATACTAAACTGATGCTCGATAAATATTAATGACTTTCCCAGCCAGCTATGGTGCAGTTATTAATAATATGCTGTACGAATATTCTACCAGAATGGTGCCATGAACTTTGCAAGAACCATAATGGTTTCCCTGTTGGCACTGTTTGCACTCTCAACCATAGTGAATGCAGACCTCGCGCAGCCGATGGCGTTCGTCAATGTCACATACGACGGAGGACCGATAGTCGGCAACTTCACCTCGATGGCGCTTGTCTGCTACAATAGCACCACACTGAGCAGCCTCAACCTGACGCAGCCTAACGTCACTTATTACGACAACGCAAGGGGATGCTACTGGGTCGGCTTCTACAACCAATACTGGCGGACGGCGCACTGCTCTTCCAGCGAATGTACCTTCATCAACTTTCCTTTCGAGGATACTAAGCTATACTTCTACCTGCCATCCCTAAACAGGTCATTCATAACGAACGCTATCAGCCACAGCGCCTACTCCACAAACTTCAATGCCCAGCTGTTTTCGAACGGGACAGCGATTCTGACAAAAGCGAATGGGAATAATGGCAACGACAACCTCTTCAATGTAGCCATGGGAATCGGCTCGATCCTTATATTTGAACTGTTGCTGACGCTGCTCATAGAGGTCCCGGTCGCATTCCTATACCTTAGGTTCAGGGGAGTGAAGAATAAGAGGAGATTGCTGCTCATAACCATCCTCGTAAACATCATCTCGCAGCCGATAGTCTTGCTAGTGTTCGTGATGCTGTTCCCTCTACTGTGGGGCATCGTGATAGGCGAGATATTCGCCGTGCTCTTCGAAGGGTACCTCATACACTACCTGAACAAGAAGGTCATCACGCTAAAAGACGCGCTGCTGATGTCGTTCCTGATGAATCTTGCGAGTGTCATAATAGGTACATTGCTCCTGTTTTCCGCGGTAGCCTAGCGGGTCCCATCTGGCCTGCCTCTACCCTAGAATTAATGTAAATTACCGGCAAATGTTTACGAAGAGAATGACTTTTTTTACTTTATTCCCTGCTAAATTGAATTCTGCCCCTTACCATAAGCCCTAAGCGAGGGCTGCTTAACCTCCGCCTGCTAACCTCCCGGGGCTATGAACCCTTAAATTTCCCAAAAGCACTCCTGAAAGCAGTGCTTGTCCTGAGTTCTGCGTTCTATAGCCGTAGCTGATCAGTTGTCCGTATAATCTTTTCATCGAACTCTCTGGTATTGTCCGCACTGATCTCCGCTATGACCTTTCTGTCATAGCTGTTGCCGAGCTTGACTATTTTCTTCTTGAGCGTATCGCCCTTGCTGTCCTTGATTCTTTCCAGGCCTCTTTTTCCCACCATCTTTGCAGTCTCGGCCTTGACTATATAATCGCCAGACACAACAAGCTGGATTGCAACATCGTCAGGAATTCTCTTTTTGAACAGTTTGATTACCTCCATCCTTATGGTGTCATCGCCTTTCTCTGCCAGCTTGACCGCAAGGCTGTTGCCGTCACCATCCTTTACCTCCACAATATCTTTTTTAACTGTGCTGATCAGACCGATTCTGTTCTTATTGCTGCCATATCTCACGATTGAGAATGCGACACTTGCTCCGTTTTCTTCCAGTACTTTTCCAATATTCTTCCCGAACTTATTTATCAGCGCATCCCCTGCTTTTTCATTGTGTTGATGCAACCTGTCGATAAGAAGGTTTGTAACGGCCATATCGAACTTTTTGCTCTCCTTGTCCGAATTAATGTTGACGCTCTTGAACACCTTTGCTCTAACCTCCTCGTTTCCAAATGCAACCAAATAATGCGCAAGAGTACAGCCCTTTCCGTCTTTGATCTCTTCTGTCTTTTCTCCCATCGCGTCAGCTATTCCGCCCATGATCTTATCATTTCCCAACTCTGCTAAACGGAATACCCTGTTTCGCCCCTCCTTGTCGTTCAATGTGCCTATCAGCTTTGCAATCGCAACATTATCTTCGGATGAAAGAAGTTCGATAAAAGTCCTGTCTCCAATTCTTTCTCCGAGGATGCCTATTATTCTTATTTTCATCTCAGTGTTGCCAAATTTGACTAACTGCTGTGAGAGCGTTGATCCTTTCCTGTCATGCACTTTCTCAATATTGCTCAGGAACAGGTTAAACACCTTCATCCTTACTTCATCGTCTCCAAACTCGACCAACTGATTTGCAAGAACCTGGCCGTCCATATCGCATACCTCTCCAATCTTTCTTCCAAGCTTCTCGACCACCTTGAGCCTTACTTCGTTGTCTCCTTTATCGAGCTTTTTCTTTTCCAATTCTTTCAGCTCGTTGCTCTTGCATTTATTCTCCTCTTTTTCATCATATTCCTTCCTGTCGCTTTTTAACGCTAGATATGCTGCAACACTGCGGCCTCTCGCATCGACCACTCCCCCTACCTTAGCATCAAGTGTTTTAATCATCCGCATCTTTACCTCAGGATCAAAGAAGATCGATAACGGGAGCACACCTGACTTTCCAATATCCTCTCCAAGTGCATCTATCACGTCCGTCCTGACATAATTGTTGCCCATTTTCGCCAACTGGAATGCGAGGGTATTGTCATCATCCTTTATTTTTCCGATTCTTTTCCCAAGAGCCTCGACAACGCCCCTCCTTACGGCATCGTTGCCGTACTCCGCAAACAGGCCCGCGGCAGTCCTTCCATCGGATCTGTGCACCTCCCCTATCTTCTTTCCAATCACGGCGATTATCTTTGTCCTGACGCTGTTTTCAAACAAGTTAGAGTCTGCAACCTCAAGAACCCCCGCCCTCCCGACATTCTCCTTAAGCACCTCGGCCAAGCGTATCCTCACGCTAACATCTCCTAGAGACGCCATATGGTATGCTGCTGTTTTCCCCTCATAGTCGTACATCTCTCCTATTTTGTCTCCTACAGTGTCAATCACCTTCATCCTGATTTTGTCATTGCCCGTCTTTACCATATGCATCGCAAGTGTTCCGCTAATGTCCTTTATGTTTCCTATTCTCGTTCCAAATGCACCAATCACTTCCTCTCTGATGTCGTTGTCTCCGAGTTCTGTTAGCCTGATGGCACTATGGTCCAGTACCCTATCCTTAAGCGTCTTTATGAGCAGAAGTCTAATCCCGTTATCTCCGCGCTCGGCAAGATTGATCACTACCTGCTCCTCAATCCCTTTTTTGTCAAATGTCTGTATCATGCTTCTCATCACGTCCTCGTTCCCTGACCTTGACAGTTCAAGGGCTACTGTTTTGCCTTTGCCGTCCTTGGTGTACTCTATCCTCTCCTTGAGCAATTCGACCAATCTCACCCTGACTGCATCATCTCCCTTCTCTGCCAGCCTAAGTGCCACCAGACTTCCGCCAAAATCATGAATTTCTCCCACTGTGCCCCCGAGAGCATTAAGGACGCCCATTCTGATATCATTGTCCACGTCTCCTTGATCGACTAACTGGAGCGCGGCAGTAGTGTTGTCTGTATCGCGCACCACACCCAATTTCCTTCCAACTTTCTGTACAAGATTGATTCTCACGTCTTTGTCTCCTTCTGCTATCAGGCGGCTCACAACCGCTCGTCCGTTCCTATCGAGCATTTCCACCAGTGCTTCCCCTAATGCATCAACCAATTTCATCCTTATTTCATCGCCATTCTGATTCATGTTTTCAAGCATGACATCGAGGACTGATCTTTTTGAGTCCTCACGTATGCTGTTGATCTTCGCTCCGACTCTATCGATCACGTTCTTCTTTATCTCGTTATCTCCATGCTCTGCGAGCACGTGCGCCACGCTCTGCCTGTGTATATCGCGTATGTCTCCAATTCTGCTTCCTAGTATCTCCATTACCTTGAGCTTGACCTCCTGCCCTCCGCTCGCAGCCAGCTCATGGGCTGCGCTTCTGCCCTTGTCACTGTGAATTTCACCTATTTTATTTCCGAGTACGTTAGTTAATTTCAGCCTGACTTCGTCATCGCCAAGCCTTGACAGCTGCAATGCAACTATGCTGCTGTCCTTTTGATTTACTTTTCCAACAGAATCGCCGAGCTTGTCTATGACTGCTTCCCTGACTTTCTTGTCGCCTAAGTTCACGAGCTGGAGCGCGATTGTGGTTTTGTCTTTTTCACATATGTCACCTATGCTCCTCCCCAGCTTTTCTATCACTTTAATTCTGATTTCATTGCTCTTCTCATCGCTTATTTCCTCATCTCCTCCCAACCTTATCAGCCTGTAAGCAAGGGTATAGCCATGCTTGTCATGCACTCTTCCGATCCCTTCGTTCAATACCTCAATCACTTCCATCTTTACTGTGCTCTTGCCGAAAGATATCAGGTCCTCCGCGACGCTCTCATTATGACTGTCCTTTATGTCCCCAATCCTATCCTTAAGCACTCCGATGACCTCCAGCTGGACCTTTTCGGATCCATGGGTCACTAGGCTATGGGCCACGCTTCTCCCTTCTCTGTCCTGTACTTTTCCTGTCTCCTCATGAAGAGTTTCAATCATCCTTAGCCTTACACTTTCTCCTCCCAGCTCCGCCAGCTGATGCGCGATCGTCCCATACCTCCTGTCTTTTACTTCGCCTATTCCCCTTCCAAGCTTCTCAATTACCTTGAGCCTTACTTCCTCACTTCCTTCTGCTATCAGATAGTGCGCGATGCTGAAGCCATTTCCGTTGCGTATCTTTCCGATATCGGACCCCAGCACTTCTATTATGTTGAGCCTTGTTGTTTCATCCTCATCTTGCGCATACTTATGCACTGCCTTCTCCCCGCCTCTTTTTATTGAAAGGAGTGCAGACCTCAGTTCTTGTCTGCTCTCCAGACTAAGTTTCGAGGCATCAAAACTTCTGTCCTTTAGCAGCGCCTTGACCCCGTCCTCCCTCTCGGACTTATTTTTGGTATGCGCAATCCTCTGGATCATCTCCTCCATTTTAAGTCACCTCAAGGCTTCACTCGCTGGAAGTAAGAATGGGATTAAGATATTCTGCTGGAGCTCAAAGCAGCGGTCAGTCTGGGTCTCTTTGCAATTTTTCCTTTGCCTTTTCAGCAGCTATTCGAGCAGCTTCAGCGTCAACTTCTATCTTCACCCTTCTAGCCTGGGTAAGATCTTCAGCAATACTGAGTTTTTTGACAACTTCTACGCTGTATATTCCCTCTTCCAGCGGAAGTGTTTGATGCTGAGGATGATCAAGCTCAGTCTTCTCTTCCACCACAACAGCATTATTTACTTCTCCTGTTTTACTATTGATATATCCATAGACCTGAAACTTGCCCCCTGATAGCTTATGTGCATGCCCCGAAGCTAGTCCTACCATAAGGATGGCTTCACTGACAGGTATCGCACCTGCAGGTAGTTTCGATATTCTTGTGAGGACCAGATCTCCTTGCCTAGAGACTTGACCATCCCCTTCTTTGTTGCGGATTGTCTGCTCTACCTGTCTACGGACTTGGGTTTCCTCTTCCTTGTTCCGACTATTTCTACTAACTTTTTCCATCACACCACCTGATTATACTTGCTACGTTCTTTTTATAAACTTTTTCTCCATTACCTGACAAGCGACGAATTCGAAGCTTGCCCGCTTGACCTTTAATATTCCTTCATTTTACGGTATTGGTCTCTGCTTTTGCTCGAAATCAGGGACATTGCTTCCTCAGCTGTTTTGATGTCATATGGTACTGCGTAGGTATAATGTTCATAGTTCTCTTCTTTCGGATCCGGGTCTGTTCTTTTCAGCGGCTCATGGAAGATTACAACTTTAATATTGCCTCTGTTGCGGAAATACTCAGGAAATGCGCCTTTGATCTCCCAGAGCGTTGAAGTTGTATGCTCTTTAAAGCAAGTGCTTAGCTTGACGTGTGGATTCTCATTCATTAACCTGTCCAGATCATAATTTTCCACAGCTGCGGTGAACTGTCTATCTGTGATCTCATTGTCCTTCATCTCTGTTATTTGTTTCATGTTCAAGTTCGTTACCATCTTATACAGTTCCTCGCTAAAATGCACCCCATGAATGAAGTATGCACCTTTTTCATCTCTCCACTTTAGGCTTTCACCCTCGCTGGAGTGGAATCTGTTCAAGTTATCCACATGCACTTCTACCGGAAGTTGGCATATGAAAACGGAGTCACTGTAATAATTTATCTCCCACGCTCCTTTTTTCAGCATGTTGACATATTTTGAGAATGAATCATCTTTCTGTATTCCGGGGCCATAGAAGTCATTCAGCACGCCTATTCTGTGGAAATAATCATAATAGCTGAGCCATCCCACCTCGTGGACCAGGCCGAAATGTATCTCTTTTTCATCTCCTAACACATCCACGCTGTCATCTGTCACTTTCGATGCGATATGCCAGGTTTCAAAGCCGTTCATCAAGAAGTCCTTCACCCTCCCGATCGCCTTAGCCTCCACAAGGGATTCTATCCTAGCATCCATGTGCGTCGCCATGGGAGCTACTATCTTCATCATGACCTCGCCCTCGATCGCATCGCTTGGGTCCGGTCTCCTGAAGGCATCATCCATCATGCTCTTGAGCATGAATGGGCTAATTGCAACAGTAATGTTTGGGTCCCCTCTTCCCAGTGTTCTATACTGAAGCCTGATGTCTTGCTGTATCTCGTCTTTATCCACTCTATGCTCCTTTCCGCTCTCCAGAACTATTTTATGCCATTCAGGATAGACCTTTTCCTTCATCAGGTCATCCTGCTCCACCGATAGAGTCTCAAGTCTCTTAACGTTGGAAGACATGTCTTAACCCCCTACCTATTTATAGTATTCTTTTGTCGTTTATATACATTTTCTACAGATTCGTTTTAAATGGCACAAAATCGAGTCGGTTCACGTCCTTTACCTAAAGACAATGTTATTTAATCCCCTTTCCTTAGAATTTAATTATGAAAGAGGCATTCCTACTCATAGGGCCGATAGCTGCAGGCAAGTCTCATATAGGGAAACTGATCGAAAAGAATTTCGGAGTCAAGTTTTTTGAATATGAAAACATCTTCATCCAAGAGAGAAAGAACAACCCTGAGGGCTATCTGAACCGGGCGGAGCCGATAGCGGAGCGCGCGATTCTTGAATTCCTGGAGAAGGAGAATAGGATCTGCTTCGAGAACACGATGTGCAGAAAATATGCGCTCGAGATACTGAAACAGAGCGGCCTCGACCTGC
>JBEKPX010000028.1:0-10503 GCA_049520335.1 Candidatus Micrarchaeales archaeon
ACCGTTTCAGAAAAAGCATGGGTAAAGGTTAAGAAGAACAGCGAATCATTTCCCTCCAGTCTCGTAGGATTTATCACTATTGCTTTCGACGGGTATCGGATGACCACGTTTGTGAATGATTCTTCATATCTTGGCATCTGATTCTTTAAGGCAGCATTATACCTCATTACGGCCTTCTCGATGGTTGGGTCCGCGAGATATTCTGTTTCTCCAATCTTGACTTTTAGCCATGCATGACCTCCCGTCTTGAAGCTTCCCTCTGGCTTCCCCTTGTGGAACTCTATAGTCGGGAATTTCAGGATGCCCGCAATGAAAGAGGTTTGGAACTTCTCTTCCTGGAGGACGAGTTGGAGAATGGCAGTCGTCTCTCTGCATGCCCCCTTTCTTTCCCTGATCGCTTTTTCAAGATAGAAGTCGTGCGTCCATCTGCTATACCTCTCTTTTTGCTCTATGCTTCCATTCACGAAGCTGAGCAGCAAATTGACCCTTTTCTTTCCTTTGGAATCGCCTGCATACCCCCTAGCCACTGCATAGAATTCTGCGAAGACGGGACTGCTGGTGGAGGGTATTATCAGCCTATCATTTTTCTTGTAAAATTGGTGCAGCACATCGTAGAACTCTCCAGAACTCAGCGAGATGTCTTTTTTTCTTTCATTCAGAGCAATCGTCGCTGCTATGTCATTCTTTTCTTTCAATATGATTTTCACTCCTGCATTCTTGTTATTGTCCACGATAGTGCTCTGATTTCCAACTATTTAAGCATTGGTGAAAAATGACATAAAAATTTAGGCTTTCTTCAATGTCTATATCTCACAACGTGGAAACTATGAATTTGAACCGCATAATCAGTTCATCCGTACATTTCCCATTAATCAGGTGTAATACAGGTTAACGTGGAAGGGATATGCGGAACCTGTTATGTCCTGACCGTATTTCGCGCTGTCATTTGGAGCCAGGATTAGCCTCCACCATGGGCAGTAGCTGCTTGGGTCTGGCGTATAGTTAAGGCCATAGAGGTTGATGAACCTTGGCAATATTATGTAAGAATTGGTCTGCATGCTTGTGCAGTTCTTAATCCAATCGTACACGGAGAACCTGCTAACGTTGTTAAAACCCATGTAGTCAACAAGATTATACGCGGAGTTAGCATAATATATTCTTTTGTTGTTGGGCAGTACATTTAGATAATTGGCTATCGCCACAGTATCATAGCGTTGGCTGGCGACCGTCTGGTACCAGTATATGTTAGAGGGCACCGCGGTCGCTATTAGGAGTAGGATGATCACGGTTGGCAGAGCAAAAAACACAACATTTTTCCTCTTCACACCGATTTGAATCAGGCTCGAACACGCGATTCCCAGAAGGATTGCGCCTGCAGGCATTATCAAGCTCAGGTATCTGTCGAGTCTGTGCTGTAGCATGTAAACGAAAGGCTGGAGCGAGACGTGGAGCGGATCGAACTCAAGAAGCAGAAAACCGATCAAAAACCAAAATGCAGCATAGTAAGCTCCTTTCTCCCTTTTAACCAGCAAGTATAGAAGCGATAGGAATATGGCATAGAAGTAGAAGCCCACCCTGCTAATGTCGTATCCTGGCATTCGCTGATAAATCGATAATGGGTTAAAATTTCCAGACAGAAGATTTTGCCAAACCGTGCCCAATACATGGTATGGAAACATTACCGTGATGTAGAAATCCAGGTTGGTGTTTGCGGCCACTATGGCATTCGCCCCAGTTCCAGTGAAAAAATTGAAAGTAGTCTCAAGTGTGATGAATGGATCGCCAGCGTTAATGTAGTTGAAAATAAAAGAGATCGCAAGCGCTGCCGCAAAGCCCACAGCAAGGTAGGAGAGTTTTTTATCTATCTTTATTCTGTGCCTCAGAATTTCTGCAAGCAAAAACAAAACAACAATCGCGAGAATAACGAAACCAAGCGGCATGACCAAAATCCCAGCCACCAGCGATATGCCGGATAAGAAGTACCATTTCTTTGACCCCTTCCTTTCACCGTAAAGAACACCAAGCATTGCAAGCGCAGAAAAGAACATGACCGGCATGTTGTCGGTGAGCGTGCTTGAAAAACTTACCACTATCGGAGAGAATGCAAAAAGCAATGAAGCGGTCAGGCCTGCAGCATCATCATAGAGCTCTTTCCCGATGAAAAACACTAGTCCTATGGTTCCAACAAATGTGAGTATGTCCCAAGCCGAAGCGGCAAGCATGCCGTAGCCGAAGATGGAGTAGAAAAATGCTATTGGGTAAAACTGCATGACACGGACGCTCAAATCGTAACCTGTTTGACGAAAATTGCTGTTCAGCACCGAGTAGGAGAGGTATGAGTAAGCGCTATCGTCCCCAAAAGAGGATACTCCCATGCAAAACAAAACAGAATAGATAAATGCGTAGGCGAGGATTAACAGCAGAATCCAATATTTCCAGTTTTCCTTTCTTAGCATTTTATTTAACATTCTTGTGTATTTGTTATCTTGCATGTTTTTCTTGTTAATATTTCACGCAAAGCTTTTTAATGACCCCGGAATCTGAAGTCTGGGCGTGGGTTTCTCGCTGATCAGAACTAAAAAACATACCTTAGGTGTGAGATATTTATATGTAATATCTTCATAATATTAGGGACTAGTGCATTCAATGAGTTCACTGAATAATTTTTTGGGGCTAGGGTTAACTGCGCTTGAAAATAACATAGTTACACTAAAGCATCCATACAAACTCAATTTTTCGATTACATACTGGTGCCAATCCAGGTGCCTGACGTGCAACATATGGAAAATGAAACCCAAAGGAGAGCTCACACTGCAGGAAATACAGAAGTTTGCGAAGAAGAACAATTTTTTCAAGTGGATAGGCATAACTGGCGGCGAACCATTCATGAGAAGCGACATAGTGGATATAATATCTGCATTCAAGCAGAATTCGAGAGGGCTGTATCTAATAACCATTCCTACAAACTCCCTCTGCGATCCGGCAATGCTGTTGGATAAAATAGAAAAGATACTCAACCTAGGAATACCAAAATTGGCGATAACCTTAAGCCTTGACGGAAACAGAGAGACACATGATAAAGTAAGAGGGGTTCCGGGAAGCTTCGACAAAGTTATGAACATGGCAAAAGAGCTTAGAAATCTGCAGAAAAAACACAAGAACCTGACGTTTATGTTTGGATATACGATGAGCAAGTTCAACCAAGGAAAGCTGGAAGAAACTTACCGCGCAGTAGAGCAGGAGATCGGAGGGATAACGCACAATGACTTTCATATCAACCTTGGCCAGATTTCTAATGTATACTACAACAATTCTGATTCCGACATCAAAGTAGACGTGCAAAATGCAGCAGACGAACTGAAAAGTTTTTACCAAAAAAGAAGCATTGAGTTTGGTGCAATCCCGATGCTCGAGGGGGTCTTTCTAAAGAACTTGATAATGTTTATCAGAACAGGCAAATCGACCATTAAAAGCAAAAGCCTTGACGCGTCGCTCTTCATGGACAGCTATGGAAACGTGTACCCATCGATAATGTGGTCAAGGAAAGTCGGAAGCATAAGAGATACAGACTATGATCTGGAACCTATATGGCGCAGCAAGGTAGCTGAAGAAACCAGGCTGATGGTTAAGAACGGGAAAGAACCCGAAAGTTGGACCTCATGCGAAGCATACCAGTCAATTGCTGGCAAAGTGACAAGCTTCTTATCTCTCTTGTCCTAAGAATAGGCCATTTGGAGCAATCCGAAGAGTAATCAAGAAGGCAGCTTCTGCTTGTTATTGTTGAGTGCAGTTTTTATTTCGGGTATGTGCTTTTCAATTATGTCCACTGCACCTTTCGGTGCTAGAGGACGCCAGTCTCCGCCATTCACCATAAGCCCTCTCATGTTAGTTGCCGAAATGCTATCCCGATTTAAGAGCGGAGTTTCAACATTCACATTCCATTTCTTGCAGATATCTATGCACCAAGAGTTATCCGTGAACATGACACTGAGATCCGGACACTTCTCCTTTATATAGCTAAACCAAACATCATCATCTTTAACGTCGGGAATTAGGATAATACTGACCCTGTTCATATCCACCCCCTCTCCTGCTATTGCCGCCTCCAGTATCTCTCGCCTTGCTTCTGCGTCAAGGGGATTCTTCTCAGTGCCAGATTCCGTCGTGCTTCCAATTCCTATGACAAGCTCATCACAGAGCTTCAGCGCTTCTATAACGGTATACATGTGGCCTATGGTAGCAGGCTGAAATCTCCCCATAAATAAACCCTTTTTATATTTCTTCTCCATAAATTCATCTATGCTCTTCTATTTTTATGATGCGAGGCGAACTTAAATCAACATTTGATGCGGGAGCGCGGCTTCTTAGAGTCTTCTTCAGCTCCTTCTGCCTCTTCACGTAGTCTTCAAGCGTCTCTTCAAGCTCTTCTTTTTTTATCTTATACGCTTGGGAGAATATGGTGATAAGGTCATTGTAGGTTGCGATGCTGAGTGCTTCTATCTCCTCGCTCTTTTTATGCATCATGTTATTTATGTGTTCCCTGACTCTCTCTGAATGATCTTTTGAGATGACCCTTGATTCTGTCTCGAGGCCAAGGTCCCCTGCCTTCTTGGTTAGTCTGCCGTTTATTATTTCTGCAAGTGACTGCACCCTCTCGCCCTCCTCTTTCGAAAGCCCAGCTACGTCATTAATTGCCTGGAGCTCTACGAACATCTGCAGAACGCCACTGTTTATCTGCCTTATCATCTTGGTATCATTCCTACCTTCAAGACTTTCGATAAGGTCGACTAGCTTGCCAGCTCTATTCTCGTAGCTCTTTACAATGCTTTCCACAGCCACTTCTGCAGTCTCTTCCCTAATCAATTCGGTCCTCGGACTTGTTTGTTGTTTGGTGACTTGAGTCTGCGGCAAACTCGATTGGATATCCTTCTCGTCAAGACCCGCGAGATAGTTCTTTGCCGAAACAATATCCTTCTCCTTAATTATATCGAGAGCTTTTTTTACTACTATGAGTTCGCTGGCAGCGGCCCTCACCTCTTTGCATTCCGCTTCGGCTTTATCGTAGTCGATGGCTTTAACTTTTTGGGTGAGCACCTCAAACTGTTCATCAAGGTCCTTCTTTCCAAACATAAGACCAAGCCTATACTTTGTCTTGTCCTTAAATTCTTCGGATGTTGTGAGTTCTTTCTTTTTAAGGTAGCTAGCTCCTGCTTTCGACGTCTCAGCGAGGGTTTCCACCGCGCTGCCCTTCTTTCCGAAATTCTCAATTACTGCTGTCAGTCTTTTCTCTTCAGCGTCAAGGAAGTCTTTGGAGCGCTGCTGATGATCCACGTCGAAGTGCTTCTCAGAAACAAGATGATGGGAGTAGTTTACCACCTCCGTCTTATCTGCCTGCATATTAGGGGCTAAGCTAACAGTTTTGAGTAATCCTGTCATCTTTGTCAGCATTTTTCTGTAATCATCCAGCTCTCCCTTCTCAAAAGTCTCCTTTGCTTCAGCGGTTTCGAAAGCAAGTTTTGCTTTTTCATAGGAACCGAGAGTAGGGGCTATCTCATCCTTTAAGGCATCGGCCAGTTGCTTTGCACCTTTAACGCCATTGGCGCCGTTGAGTTCGTCTGAAAGTTTGCTTTTCTTCTCTTTCGCTGATTTGAGTTCATTCTCTTTTTCCAAGAGAGCTTTCTTCTCTTCCTCTTCTTGCTCTTTCGTCTTTATTGCGTTGGTTTTTGCTGAAGAAGCGCGGCGATACTGCAAAATTTTTATATCGTTTTCGGTTTCTTTGATGGTCTTATCCGTATCCTTTATAGATTGCGAAATTCCCTCTACTTTTTGTGTTAAGCGGTTATATTCATCAAGCTTTTGCTTAAATTTGGGCTCATTTACGATTTTTTCCTGCTCCTTCTTGATCTTCTCTTCGGCCTTAAGTTCAAGCGAAGATTTCTTCTGTCTCTCTTCTGCTTCTGCTACTTTTTTTTCTATTTCACCTATAAATGGAGATATTGCTTTTTGCGGTATCGAAACCTTCTCGGTGATTAAGCTCTCTATTTTCTTTTCGCTTTCTGCTGCATTCCTCTCCTCTTTGCCCCTTTCAGAAGTTCTATATAAATGCATAATATACCCATTATATTATGGCATTGATTATATATAAAGATTTTGTAGGTTGTCCGGTTTTCTCCAGAAACGGGGGCAAAAGAGTTCGGTTTCTCATCGTTATCTATATCCCTTTGTGAGTTCGGGGAGTCCGCGATTTGAACGCGGGTCACCACCGCCCGAGGGTGGTAGCCTACCAAGCTAGCAGAACTCCCCTTAAAGAATCTCGCAGCCGTGCTGCGTTACCAGCACATCATCCTCTATCCTTACCCCCCCGAAGCCATTTATGTAGATTCCGGGTTCGACCGTAACCACCATCCCCTCTCTCAGCTTGTTGCTCTGCTTCGAGAGCCCTGGGCCATCATGGTCTTCCAGTCCGAGTGAATGGCCAAGCCCGTGCATGAATCTTCCCTTGTACTTGCCATGCTGCGCGCTGTTTATGTACTTCTCGGCCATAAGATGTATCTGCTTCCCATTCCTCCCGGATCTTATCCTTGCGATCGCCTCTCTCTGCGCTTCCATGACTATCCCGATCATCTCTCTTTGCTGCTTCGTGCCCGCGCCTCCGAAAACAAAAGTCCTTGTTATGTCTGAGCAATAATTCTCTATTTTTGCGCCAGCATCTATAAGGATGAAATCCCCTCTTCTGAGTCTGCTTGTTCCGTCAGGAAAATGATGGGGCATTGCGGCATTCTTTCCGAAGCAGACGATGGTCGGGAAAGAGTTTCCGCTGGCTCCCAGGCTCTTCTGTATGAAATCAAACCTGGCGGCAAGCTCAAGTTCGCTGATGCCTTCCTTAAAGTATTTCTGTATTGTCTGCATTGCTCTCTTGGTTATCCTCACTGCATGTCTTATCTTGTCTATCTCATCCCTATCCTTCGTCATCCTAGCTTCAAGCAGCTGTCTGCTGATATCAACTATCTTTCCTGGCTTGCATTTGCTTCTGAAACTCCTGTACGAATCGAATGGCATGAACGAGGCATTTATTCCAACTCTTCTGCCCCTTACCTCTTTTGTGATCGCCTTCTCCACGGTTTCCGCCTCATTTATGCTGTCAATCACTTGCATCATATCTGTTTTCTGGCTTAATGCAGTCTGATACTCGAGCGGTGATGTTGTGAGATAGAGCTTTCTTCTCGTGGCTATCAATACCGAGTTCTCGAACAGGCCGCTGGTGAAGCCGGTAAGATAGAGGAAGTTCGGGTCGACGATGCCTGTGTTGGTTATGAATATTGCGTCTACTTTCTTCAGCTTTGCGAACACCTTCCCCAGCCTCGCCTTCTGCCATTCATTCTTCATCTATCGCACGCTCTATCATTCTTTCAATAAGATGTTTATCAGCAAAAACATTTGTATATTCCCTTTCATTACGTATCTCATTGAGTCTTGCCCATCTGTGCTTCGTGTTTTCGATATTTCTCCTTACTTCTCTGGTCTCGGAGTAGAATAGATAAAGGTGGTCGTAAAACTTCCTTCGCATTCCCACGTCAATCTTCATTACTCTGTCGTATTTTGAGAGCAGACGAAGGCGCTTCTTAGGTATGCCTGCCTCTTCGCGAATCTCTCTATAAGCGGTTTCTATGTATCTTTCGCCGCGCTTTCTTCCTCCGCAGACGAAGGTCCATATACCTGGGCTGATCTTGAATGGAATATATGTCCTTTTCATTATGAGCACTCTGCCTCTGTTCATTATGATTGCAGTTATTCCATTTCTTTTGTCGAGGTGAAACTCCTTGTAAGGAGGCATGATAGCACATAAATATCTATACTGGAAATGTTATAAGGGTGGTGATTCTTTTGTTCGAATCCGAGTTTGGTGTGAAGCGTACACCGATCGCATACCTGAACATGAAGAACCCACATCTGCTAAAATATTACTATAAATTCAAGACGCTCTCGCTAATAGACAAGGAGGATATCTACGGCTCCTCGCCTCCTGACATATTTGTGGGAAGAATAGGCTATCCGAACGTGTTTATAGGTCCCCTCGTACCTCCGCTAACTGGAGACACAACAGAAATGGGACTGCCGGAGACCTGGGTGAACAAGACGATACCTGAGATAGTCGAGGCGCGTTCCATGCTAGTTAGGGGAATGCAGAAGGAGAGCGTACATAATGTGGACGACAGCAGAGTAGGAAGCATGCTTCAGGAACTGGCTATCGCGGACAGATATACGAATGTCGATATGCAGCTCATGCACAAGCCCAACCTGAGTATAAGATTTGATGAGAATAGCCAGCCGTTCGGACCGAGTGCGCCCCTCAAGGAGATGAGCGTTGGGAACACGAAGTCAAACAAACAGATGGAGAAGGCCTACTTCGACACGAGCATGGGAGCAAGCCAGGGAATAGTAGAGCTTTATGAGAAGAGCATAGAGGTTTCAAGGATACAGAAGATACTGGCCGCGGGAGGGCTTGGGAGGCAGGGGAACAGAAGGTTCGTTCCGACAAGATGGAGCATAACTGCTGTGGATGACACTCTTTCGAAATACAAGCTCAAGGATGTCAAGGAGAATGAAAGCATAGGAGGAATAACAGTCTTCGAGGACGTTGCGCTGGATACCAGGTGGCTTGTGCTGCTCTTCCCGGGATCCTGGAGCTACGAACTCGTTGAGGCATGGTATCCGAACACAACCTGGAACATGGACAGCAGGAACATAGTCATCTTCTCCTCAAGCGAATTCTTCAACGGAAGAAGGACCTATGCAGAAATAGGAGGATGTTACTATGCGGCAAGGCTGGCAGTCTCTGAGTACCTGAAGAGGACAGGGACTCAGGCAAGGGCAGTCATACTTAGGGAGACGCATGCAGGATATATCATGCCGGTCGGAGTTTGGAATGTTAGGGAGCACGTGAGGGAAGCACTAAGGAAAGAGCCGCTGCATTTTGATTCCATCAGGTCGGCGCTCGAGCACATCTCAAACAAGATGGACATACCATTGAGCACCTGGATAGCGAACAGCACTGTTCTGAGGAGCATACTCCACCAGAAGCTGCTTTTCAATTGAAAACTGCTTAAAGCTTGAAGATGCAGACTGCTCGAAACTATTTTGGCAACCAATTCCAATCTATTTAAATTCTTACTCATTCAAACAAAATCGAGAAGGAGTGCATGGATAAGAAGCCTTACATAATAATGATAGCTTCACAGAAGGGAGGCGTAGGCAAAACCACCATAGCGCTTAACCTCGCAGTTGCACTGAGATACAAGAACCTGAACGTGCTGCTTGTGGACACCGACCTGGAATCCGCCAGCGCCAGCGAACAGCTTGGGATAAGGATTGACGGGAGAGGCTATTTTGACGTGGTGAACGGAGATGCGGAGGTAAGAGAGGCGATATTCGCATACGAGCCTATAGACCTTCATATCATACCTGGGAGTCCTGCGAAGGAGCTGAACAAAATCGAACCGAGGGATTTGGATAGATTCTACGCCAAGCTCTCCAAGTTGGAGTACGACTTCATAATAATAGACAGCCCGCCTGGGCTCTTTCCTGAGATAATAGCCAAGTACCTCAATGATGTTGCGATACTGACCACTCCAGACTCTATCTCATCGGTCGGGAGTTCAAGGATGGCGATGTACTGCGAGAAGTACAAGATTGAGCATAGGCTGATAATAAACAGGATGGGCTATAGCAAGTTCGACCTCGAGAGGGAGGAGGTGGAACAGCTTTTCGGAGACGTGTCATTCCAGACCGTCCCTGAGGATAAGATAATCCCAGAGAGCGTGCTGAAGCACAAACCGGCGTACCTGATTGACAAAAACGCTTATTTCTGCCTTGCTATTGATGAGATAGCTAGGGACTACACGTTGAAGCTGAGCGGACCTGCGGAAAATCGTGGTCCTGGGCTTGAACCAGACAGGTCGATGGAGCCCAGCGCGTTCGAGAAACTTGCCAGATGGTTCTTCAGGTCAAGATAGGCTCTCATTGCTGATGCGGTCAAACCATCAGCGAGAGCACGACCGCGCTCGAGAGCGCTATCACGAGCCCGAGCTTCTGGTGTGCCATCAGGTGCTCCCTGTTTATGACCAGACCTAATATTGCTGCCAGCGCTATGTAGTTCTCAGAAATTGCGGCAGCTATGGTTATTGGCATTAGCACAGTCGCAAACGCATATGAAATCCATGCAAAATTGTCGAAAGTGCATGTCGCAAGCAAGAGCATGGGCATCTTCTTCAGATTCCTTACGACTTTCCGCAGCCCTCTCCTGAAGCTGATGTACACCAAGGTATATGCTGTTAAAGTGATATCGATGAACCAGTTTACTAACAGCGGACTTGTCGCTCTCGCACCTAAACCTACCAGAAAATCAGCAGCACCTAGGAGCACCGCAGCTATGGCTGCGAGTGTCATGCCTTTCTCAAGCCAGTTTCTTCTTGAAAGGGAGCGGGACTTGAGCGATATAAGAAA
>JBEKPX010000029.1:0-10429 GCA_049520335.1 Candidatus Micrarchaeales archaeon
GCAGAATCTCGATAACAGAAATGTCGAAGGCATTGCAGATATCCAGGAAGTCGGTGAAGGACAGATTGCTGAAATTGGAAAAGGACCTGGGCATAAGTTACGTTCCGGAGTTCAACGAAACCAAGCTCGGCTTCGCTAGCCCGCACCTCATACTGGCAAGGTTCAACTCGAAACCCGATTACGATGAGATTGCCAGACTCTTCTCAAAGTCCTACATACCCCAGCTAGTAGTCTCAATGAGCGATGATTCGATACTGGCATATGCCGTATCCAGGACAAGCAATGAGTATGCTCTTTGGGATAAGAACATGCAGATAAACCTCTCAAAGTACGGAGTGGATTGGCGGACCTCCGAGGTCGTCCACAGACAACTTGGCTTCTTCCCACTGAGGAACGAGATACTGGAAAGGGCGAACATACCTGAAAAATACAAGAAGATTGTCATAGCGCTGAACAGCAATGCAAGAGCCTCCCATAACGCGCTCGCCAAAGCGACAGAAATCCATTTCAACACCTTGGCTTACAACCTCAACAAAATGAGGAACGATGGTTACATAAAGAGGTTCACGATCTCGATGCGTCAGCCAGATTTCGCTGTATTGGTGCCGCTATTCGTGAAATACTCCCCAAGGGAAGGATATGAGGAGTGCGCAGCAAATGCAAGGAAGGCCATGATGAGCGATGATGAGTACTCGATCGTAAGCAGGTACCTCATAAGCGCGCCGCTAATAGGAAGCTATGATTACTTCACGCTGGGAGCATTCGATGACATAGATGTCGCGTACAAGAAGGACGTGCAATACCATAAGAGAACATTTAAGAAGCATGGAATAAAGATCGTCCATGGGAAGTTGATGAGAATTCTGCTCGGCAGGCTACCTATAAGGAGCGTCGATACAAGGAAGGAGTACAACCTGATAAAATGGCTTCCTGAGGAATGAAGTGTCAGAAATCACTCAAACAATTCCAGCATAGCTCAATATCTTAATCATAGTCACCAGCACTACCGACGTATCAAAATTGTCGTCTATCTGTTTCGGGCTACTTTCAGAAAGAGCGGCGACCAACGAAGTTAGAATCGAGATATATCCTATGAATGGAAATGAAAAGAGAGTTGCTGATAAAAAGTAGGCGAGCGTACCCAAAATGCTCTTCCTCTTGTTATAGGGCAGAGCAATCCTGTAAGTCATTCCGACAAGTGTCGCAACGGCATCGCCTATCATTATAGCTGCAATCACGGCTATCACATGGCCTCCGCTAAGGAACGAAGTCGCTGCAAGCATTCCTATCGCAAGCCACATCGCACCCTGTCCCAATGCCGCATCACTTCTCTCAAACCAATGAAGAACGCCTGACATCGTGCTCTTCATGTTTCTTATTGCGTAATTCCCAAGGACGGCTGCAAGAAGTATCAGCAGTTCGAGCAAGAAGTTCGCATAGATTTGCGGAAATGTTACGAAAATGCCTATCAATACGATTCCAAAAACTATCTGTATGACATCCCGTCTTTTCTCTACATTGCCGCCCCTCCTGATATTATGTTTCGAGAAGAAATACGCACCGCTCAGGAATCCAAGAAACATACTCTGTGCTATCAGTGTTGAGAAAACATATATCGGAACCATGAAGAGAAGTGCGAGTATAAGGAAAGCATAGTTCTGATTTGAACGGAAAGTTGTCACAATACCGTTGAATATCATTATGCCTGCCAGCATAGCGGCTACACTTTCACCTTCATAAAGTGCCAGTGCAGTTCCTACAACAAGAATCGTCAGCAGAAAAGCCAGCTCCCATTTCTTTTGCATCATGACTATTCTGCGAATGAAGAGGAGAAAAGCAAGCGGATAGAGTATCGTATAATCAAGCATTCATACCACGTAGATTGCCCATGCAGCAGCGAGGAAAGCGATGACCATGAGTACAGGAGCTACAAACTCAAGTATTCTCTTGACCTCCCTGCTAGTGCTAGCTATGAGTTCGTCTGCATGCTCTCCCCATATCGGGAAGTCTGCAATGCTTACCTTCCTGTAGGCATACTCCACCGGCTCCATGCTGTTCAAGGCCTCCTCAATCATAGAGTCGAGTACGTGAATTACCATGTTCGCGTCGGTGTACCTGCCCAGGGATGTGCTGGCCGAAGATGCTATGGTGTTTATCGAGTGTGTGTCGCTGGTGCAGAGTTCCACATTCATCCTGAACTTGGATTTTATGTGTCTGAGCAGCATGCTCCTGAATGGAGGCAGTATGTTGTTTGCATCGAAGTAAACAATGCAGAATTTTTTCCTTCCAAATCCGAATATGCAAACGCTAGTATAGCCTTCGCCGATGTCCTTCGGTCTGCCCAAGAGTTGGCAGAGCTTCTCGGATGATGCGCCGAAGCTGAGGCCATGCTTGTTTCCCACTTTAATGGCTTTCATTATCGCCTTCTCATAGCATCTTACGTAGGCATTTCCCTTCTGTATTCCCATAAGCTCTTCAGAACTGGCAGACTCAAACCTTGTATTATGCGCATCAACCAGTATTGCATTCTTTGCGCCTGCATTTATGGCGGTTTGCCTGAGATGCACACCCACTTCCCTGCTCATATCCTCGGTGACGTATGGCGCCTTTGTCAGAAGCATCAGGCTCGTATCTCCTATAGTAAGATTTATTGCCTTGCACCTGCCTTCCATTCCAAATCCAATGCCGCCATATGCTCTCTCGAAATCGCCTGCCATCATTCTTTTGATGGTTTCATCCATCTTCCTCACAACAGAATAAACCTGCGCGGTTATTATCGGGTTGTCCTGCATGTCTGAAGGGCTATGGAGTACAAAAGGCGAAGTCTTATACCTCTTCATCACCAGGTCTCCAAGCTGCAACGGCGCTATACTGCCCCCTACACCCTGAAAAGGCCCGAAATGAAGATCAGGATTTATGAATATCCCTTTGCAAGTTTTCTTTCCCTTAAGCACAAGTATATCCGCATCCAGTTTCCTCTTAATCCCAGCGCCGTATCCTATTACTCTTACGTCGTTCGTCAGGTTGAAGAGCCATTGGCTGAGCATCGATTCTACAATCTTTATACCACTTGACTTCAGCATGCGTTTCGCAGGTCTGTCAAGAATGTAGAGGAAGACATAGCAGACAACAAGAAAGACGAACATTCCTGCAGAGAGTTTTATCAGCGCGTCCAAGAAAGCCACATTGACATTGAGCATATAGCTGCCGAGAGGTATGTAAAACAGTACGTTCAGTATCGGTTGCACCGTAGCTAGGAATATGGCACTCTTGCCTCTTCCTATTACAACCCTTTCCATGAGAAACCAGTATCCATAAATGAAGGCATTGGAGAGCAGGAGTATCAGGTAGGAGATTGCCGCATTCCCTGTTACCGAGAAAACGAAGGCATTCACCACGAGAAGTAGCGAGTATACTGTCGTGACCAAAAGCGTGGATAGCATAGCATGCTTGAGCATCATCTTTCTCTTCGCTGTCTTTATCAGAATAACTGTCAGCAAAGCGGGAAGGCTCACAACAATGATGCCTGTGTTGAGCCCCAGAACTATTGCCTGGGCGTAGTTACCATCGATACTCTGCTGATGTATGACCAAACTGGCCAAGCTGCCGGAGATAGCTCCGAGTAAAAGCAATATTAATACCTGCGTAAGGCTGCTCGGTGCCCTGAGGTTAAAGTACTTTGCATAATGTGTGATATAATTTCTCGAATCAGGCATAGAAACACAGGACTAGTCAGTTTCCGAACCGTCTGTCCCTATTCGAATATTCAATGAGTGCCTTCTCTAGGTCTTTCTTGGTGAAGTCCGGCCACAGCTTGCTGCTGAAGTAGAGTTCGGAGTAGCTGCTCTGCCATGGCATGAAGCCCGAGAGCCTCTCTTCTCCCGAGGTCCTTATTATAAGGTCTATGTCAGGAACCTGGCTCGAGATCATGTAAGTTCTGAAAAGAGATTCGGTGATATTTCTCAGCTTGTTCTTAATCGCATCATTCACAAGCATTCTGGCCGCATGCACCAAGTCGTCCTGGCCTCCATATGCGATGAGCATGTTTATCACCCTCTCCTTGTAGTCCTTGGTCTCAAGCTCAACTTTATGCAGTGCGTTCACCAGGTCCCTAGGAAGCAACATTTTGTTCCCGATTATGTTCAGTTTGGTCTTGTTTTCATGTAGCCTGGATACTATGTTCTTGTCTGTGGCTACCCTCCTGTAGATGTTGAATAGCGTCTCTCTCTCAGGGCCAGGTCTTTTGAAGTTTTCAGTCGAAAATGCCCAGACAGTGATGTTCTTAACGCCATACTGCCTGCACCAGTCAGCGAAGTCTATGAAACGCTCGACGCCAAGCTTATAGCCATTGAAAAATGAAAGGCTGTGGCGCCTTGCCCAGCGCCTGTTTCCATCAGGTATGACTGCGAGGACTCTTGGAACTCTATCAATTCGCATATGACCAAACCCATTAGGATTTAAACATTTATTAAGGTATTTCCTTTAAAATCTTTGTGGCGAGCAGATGAAAAATGCGGAGGAAATCCTAAAGGAAAGAATAAGAAGCATACCCGACTATCCCAAAAAAGGAATACTCTTCAGGGACATAACTCCGGTCATCAAAGACCCAGAGGCTTTCAAGGTCTGCGTCGATGAGATAATAAAGAGATTTGCAGGAGAGAAAATAGACTATGTGGTGGGAATAGAGGCTAGGGGATTCATAATAGGTGCAGCTGTCGCGCATGCAATGCACGTCGGTTTCGTGCCGATAAGGAAGAAGGGCAAGCTTCCATACAAGAAAATAACCAAGGACTACGAACTGGAATATGGAAAGGAAACGATAGAGATTCATGAGGATGGAGTGGAAAAGGGGTGCAGGGTGCTTATAGTGGACGATCTGCTTGCAACAGGCGGAACTGCGAAGGCATCGGCAGAGTTGCTGCAAAGCTTGGGTGCAAAGATAGCAGGATTCGCGTTCGTAGTGGAGCTGTCCGATCTCAAAGGCAGGGAGAAGTTGGGAAATAACAAAATAGTAAGTCTAACGACATACTAAGGCGATAAGCTTATTGAGTGCGGAGAATTATCCAGTTCTCTTTATTATGTGATAGCCGAACTGGGTTTTGACTATTCCTGAGGCCTCTCCAACATTGAGCTTGAATGCTGCCTCCTCAAATGGCTTCACCATCATCCCTCTCCCAAACTCGCCCAAGTCTCCACCCCTTCTCCTCGAGCCGTCTATAGAGTGCTGTTCGGCGAGCCTGGAGAAGTTCTCGCCTTTCTTTATCTTATCAAGTATCTCTTCCGCAAGAGAGAGCTTTTCGACAAGTATGTGCGAACACCTTATCTTTCCTGGCATGTAATCGCTCTCTCTTGATATCTCAGATATTTAATAATATCTCATTTTCCAAACAACTTGCAGAATCACAAAGTTGTGCACAATTTTCGTCATGAAGCCAAAGTTTTTATATACGGAAAAACTAATAGCAATAGATAATATGCAGAATAGAAGGGAAATCAGAGAAGCAAACTTGTTCTTCAACTGTCCTGATGCAGATTTAATAGAAATTAAAAGAGGCAATGTTGCTTGTGGAATAAACGACCATAGTTCAGAACTATGCAGTATCATACATGCTGGAAAAGAAATAATGTGGGGAGGAAGTCTTCCTGAATGGATGAAAACACCCGAAGAAAAAGAAGGTTGGCAGCACTCTGCGATAGAAATGTTTCCTATTGTCAGTTCAGGAGTAGTTATTGTTGACGGAAAAGAATATCCAATGCAGCAACATGGCCTTTCAAGATATGCAGGATGGAAGCTGCTGAAAGCCACAGATACAAAAACATCTTTTCTCCAAGTCTATTATGCAAACACGGTTATAAACAGCGAAAAGGGTCCTAGTTCATTTCCATTTTCATATTCTATCAAAAAGACATATACTGTAAAGGAGGATTCCCTCACTGTGAAATTCAAGATAGAGAACCTCTCTGAAAAGGCGATGCCTTTTGCCTTTGGGTATCACCCTGCATTAGAGAAGAAGGAGGAAATGAGCATAATCAGCGGAGGGCAGACCTACTCAACGACCGACGTACAAAAATCAGAACGCAATGTCATTTTGATAAGAAACTCAAATGAAGCTATATGCTTTGTTTCAGGGCAGAAGAGATTCACAATGACAACGAACCTCAAGCATATCCAGCTCTGGTGTCCAGAAGGCCAACACCTTATAGCAATAGAACCGATAACCGCTCCATCAAGCAGGAATTATGAAGGCGAGTTAAAAAATAAGCCAGATTACAGGATGCTTAAGTCAGGAGAGGCCGCAGAGTTCTACGTGAAGATCTCATTTGATGACCTAGGCATATCGCTTAAGCACGAGCTGAGATAATCCCAAGATGATCTGACAGTTACGCTTGAAGTTATCGCTTCTACTTCTATTACTAAGTTTATTAATTTAGGCAGAATATAATTTGTGGAAAGAGCGTGATAGTCCTAAAATTCCTCTTTCGAATGGAATAGGCAAGTAGATGGGCAGGGAGATAGTTGTAAAAAGCCTGGTAAAGAGGTTTGGCAAGACCATCGCACTCGAGAATGTAAGCTTCGCGTCTAGGAGCGGAATCAATATGATTCTTGGCCCCAACGGAGCCGGGAAAAGCACGCTGCTCAGGTGCATTGCAGGTCTTTATTCACCTGACCACGGAAGCATTTCGATTCAAGGGCTGAATCCATATGAAAACACCGAGCTGAGGAGGAACATAAGCTATCTCGCCGACAACTACGGGCTCTATGACTTCCTCACGATAAGGCAAAATCTCAGCTTCTTCGGCAGATTCTACGGGCTTGAAAGTAAACAGTCGGTTGATAAGGTCAAGGGGCTGCTGAAAGAACTTGATCTGGGTGACAGGCTTGATACCAAAGTGGAGACGTTGAGCAGGGGAATGAAGCAGAAAGCAGCGTTCTGCAGAACAATGCTGAATGATGCGGATGTTCTCCTTCTCGATGAGCCGACAGCGTTCCTTGACCTGAAGTCGAGTGAAGCGATAAGACTCCTTCTTCAAGAACTTGCAGCTGAGAAAAGGACCATACTCTTCGTCACGCAGAAGCTTGATGAAGTTGTTCGGTTCAACTCTCGGATACTCATGATCAGGAAAGGAAGAATCGTGAAGGATATGGAGATGGACAAGCTCTACAAGTCCATTTTCAGTAACGCGGAAGTGACGATAAGGGTCGCCAAGCCTATTTCAGGCAAGCTGGTGGCTTCGCTGGACAGAGTTGTCAAGACTAATGGCGCTAATCCGACTTCGGTGACGATAAGGGTCAGCGACTACAAACAGATAAACGACTCAGTCTCCAGGCTAATGGACGGAGGTGCATACGTAGTAAGTATAGACTACTTTGAGCCCGCACTAGACAAGCTGATGTTCGGTGGCAAGAATGCAAATTGAGAACTCCTACGCTATAGCAAAGAAGGACCTTAGGGAGGTATTCAGCAGCATAGGCATCTACGGACCGATGCTCGGAGTCCCGCTCTTCTTCGCGATTGCCCTGCCGATACTCACGCTTTATGTCGCCACCAACTCAGCACCTAGCATAGTCAGCAACATAATCTCCATATCAACACCCAAGCCCAGCATCAATAGCGTGAATAGCCTGAGTTTCATGATGTTCTTTGCCGTCAACGTGCTCGGTCCCATATTCCTAACAATGCCCATATTCACCGCCTCTGTTATTGCTGCAGACAGCCTAGTGGGAGAGAAGGAGAGAAAAACGAGCGAGGCATTGCTTTCCATGCCCGTAAGCAATGAGGAGCTGCTGCTCGGAAAGATACTGGCCTCGTTCATCCCTGCCGTGCTTCTTACAATCGCGGTCTTTGCGCTTTATGGAGGCATAGTGAACTGGCTTGCCTACGACAGCTTCGGATACGGAATTCTTCCTACTCTGCCATGGATCCTGATGCTCATCTCCTCCCCCTTTCTCACGATAGCGACGATAGGCATAGTCGTTTTCGTTTCAGGCCACGTGGGGAACATCAAGGAGGCGCAGCAGATAAGCACTCTTCTCGTGCTTCCGATACTGGTGATGCCATTCGTCTCCATATTGGGAGTCGTGGATCTGACGATAGAATTCATGCTTTGGCTCATTGCTTTCCTGATTGTGGCGGACGTGCTGATACTCCATTTCAGCACCAAGAGGTTCAGAAAGGAAGCAATCCTCTAAAACATGACTAATTCAAAGCATGCTTAAGACGAAAAAGAAAAGTGTCGAAAACATTCTCGAATAAACATTTGCGATGTGATCAAGAAGCGCTATCTCATTCATGAATGCAAGCAGGTAGAATGTCAGTATGAGAATCGTCACTACGAGCATCAAACCATAGAAAGACATTCCATCACCGATTGCCTTCCAGTATGCAGACTTTTTCTGTTTTATTCATTGACTGGAGAAAAACTTCAGCGCATCCTATGTTAGTGCCATGGGTCGAATTGCCGAAGGCAAAGCTCAAGCCGTTCAAGCCAAAGATGTTGCTAAAGTTTCCGGCAAGCGCAGCTGTGCACTCAGAGTCATTTGTGGCGTACAGTATAGCGATGCAGTCGTTCGCTGTTTCATTCATTTCTATGAGTCCGAGGATGTCATGCACAGCCATGTTTTTCACTGAGCTCTCCCTGATGTTGTCCATCTCACTATTCATTGCGTTTATCTTCAATGAGACGAAAGAGAGCGCTGAGAGTATCAGGAATAGGCATAGCATCGATTCGATCAATGCAAACTGCGCTTTCATTGGACCATCAGTTATGCAGTTTTACCACAGAGCCCATGTAGTAGAGGGTCTGGTTCACCATCAAATATACGCTTGATATCTTGGCGTCTATCACGTATGAGAATGAGCGCTCTGCGCTGCATGTATACTCCTGTTTCGTAAGGTTGCACAGTGGTGTCGTTCCCGTGGCGGAGTTCCTGAGCGTTTTTGACGCTGTTATTAATGATGCTACTGTCTGCTCTATCATGGCTCGCGTGTCACCACCAACTCCGGTTGAGTTGTAGCAGTGCAGAACAGCGAAAGCTGCGTTCTTCCACTGCAGATACTGCCAGTAAGCAGTCTGATTTATTTGGTAGGATGAATTGCCTTCGCTGATCAGCATAAGGTACTGGACAGGATCGATGCTGCTGACGCTGAGCACATGCGCATATCCGACCGTTCTGTTTGATTCCGAGACGATCGATTCATTATTATCGCTTGATATGCTGGCCAGAAGCACCCCAAGTGGGGAGGAGATGGACAGAGAGAAGTTGTAGATGTACTCCCTGCCGTCTCCGATGCTTGAAACGAAGGAGGTCGTATTGCTCTTGTAGAAGCAGTATGTTGCAGTGCCGGGGCAATGTCCAGAGTCTGCCCTGTAATCCCAGGCATCGTAGGTGCCGCACTGGCCCCTCACGTCCATAGGGCTCCCAAAGAAGCCGAAGTCTGTGCAGTGGCTCATTTCACTCAGATTAAGCAGATAGACAGGAGTACCCAATTGATAAGAGGTTGCCTCTCTTCTCTGCGATATTTCTGCTGAAAAGGCAGGCTGTTGCCATGTCGAGTAAGTGATAGTTTGATTGGCAGCTGCGAGCACATCCTGCTGTGATGAGTTTAGTGCATCTGCAAGCGCCTTTGCCTGCGGGACCATGTTTTGACTGTATGCTGAGATCACGCTCAGGCTTAGCGCAGCCAATGCACCTGCTATCAGAAGAAACTCCAAGCTAGCTTGAACTCGCATATTTCACCACTAGTAGTTTAGCGTATCTTGAAACCGTGATCACCCTGCAAAGAGCAAGCGGAGAGATGCAACCGCGTTCATTGTGAAGATCAGTTATCTCAGCCGTAAGCCCTGTTTTATTCGATGCGGAAGCCGCGATTTGGTAAGCAAGAGTCATGTTCGCTTCTCTGGAATCTATCCGTTCCTCTATCTGTTGCGAGATCGAGACTAAACTCAACATTCTGTCCTGTGACACGGCAAGAGTAGTCAGATAGCTCTGTGAGCTTGCGATTGAGGAGAATAGGAGCATGAACCCGACTGAAACAATTGGGAGCGCAAGCAGAAGGTCAAGGGAGATGATGAATAGCTTCATAACAAGGCCTCAGCTGATAATGCCTGATAGGCGGGCATCCGCCGAAGCGGCGATTCTGCTTAGTGCGGACTCGGTCCCGGTAATCAATAAATGCGCTGCACCAAATGCATGAAGCAGGAAAAGAGTGATGAGGAGAGAGAGCGTCATGCTTATCAGGATCTCGAGGCTTATTTGCGACTTCATTGAAACACTGAGCATAAGGGGCGGCTTTCGCCATGTCAGTTTGTATAGCGCATGACCAACGCTTTGCTGTGATCTATTTATCAAAGTAAAACTATATATATCTTACTCCCGATTCAGGAATAAGGTATATAAGCTTTGATGTACATAATACCTATCGCCAGC
>JBEKPX010000030.1:0-10357 GCA_049520335.1 Candidatus Micrarchaeales archaeon
GCCTCCCGCCTCAGCTTTGGTTCCCTGTAAATGTTGTATTTTGCCATTATTATGCCAGTGATACCCATTAATAGCTACAATAGCTTTTAAGCTTTGATGGACATTTGTTATCGGGAATGGATTGGACAAAGAAAAAAATAGAGTATACGAGATACTCAAAAGCCTGCTTGAAAATGACGAGACCGTAAGTTATCATTTGGCGGAGCGGAGGCTGGGCGGAGCCAGAATCTTCGAGCCTGCGCACGTGTTCACAACAAATAAGAAGATAATAATCATTAGGGGCGGGATTCTACACATTCACCAGGACTTCAAAATAATAAACTACGGCAATATAACAGAGATAGTGCTGGAGAATGGAATACTGTTCAGCAGACTTCACTTCACGCTCCAAGGCGAATCTACAGACCCGAATGAGAAAAAGTGGCTAGTAGGGCTTAAGTATAAAGAAGCCCTTGAGCTTGTACGCTTTGTCAACACGATGATTGAAAAACCCGCACAAGGGGGAACAAAAGTAATATAGTTCCAAAAGCAAGATGATTAGAAAAAGTTTATTTATCTCAGATCAAATGAGACCTTGACCTGGAGTCAGCCTAAAAAGGAAAGGCGTGTTAAAAAAGGATTTGGAAATCTAAATTTTAACTTGCGTCTTTTTAGCAAGATTATATGACGTGAGCTGTTTGCCTAACGCATACCAGCCACATTTTGGGTTGCAGTCCTTAGCAAGTGGTGAATGATCGTGTACAAAAATTTGAGCGGGGCGTAGTGTGTCCTTTAGACTAGGAAGACTTTCCTTATTGATCTTCTCCACTATAAATCTGTTTTTTTCGTCCACGTATACTATCACTTCTTCTCCAGATTTGAAGGGGAATTCTTTGGCTTGTGCAATTTGTGAGGGTATATAAACTTTCATGCCACCGACATTCCCGACAGCGTCTATCTTGGATTTTGCTTCTAATTTAGAGGTCAAGACTTCCTTTCCCATTTTATTTCCTACTAAGTATCATTTTAGACTTATATAAAACTTTGTTTGAATTTGAAGGCCTCGGCCGGGAGTCGGACCCGGTCCTGAGGGTCCACAGCCCTACATGCGGCCGTTACACCACCGAGGCCATATGGAGGGGTATGCATTTTGAGTTATTAATAGTTTTGTGGTGGATGCTAATGCAAGTTCGTTTCCAAAGGGCAAGACATATAAGGAAACTGAAGCATATTCAAGGTTATTGACGTGAGAGGATAGCTAAGATCAAGCTTGTGGTGTTTGACATAGACAACGTGCTTTTCGACGTTGGTTACTTTGAAAAGGACGAAAAGGTCGCAGCAAGCAGCTGGGGTGCCATCTGGAAAGAGCTCGGTGACGAAAAGGATCACATCAGGCTGAAGAGGAACTGGTCAGAAGGTAAGTACAAGACATACACTGAATGGCAGGAAGCAGCGCTCAGAATCTTTAAGAGGCGCGGCCTGACGGAAGAAAGATTTCTCGATGTAGTCTACGGTCTTCCCTTAATGAAAGGAGCGAGGGAGAGTGTCAGGGAACTAAAGAGAAAGGGCATACTCACTGCAACGATAAGCGGCGGTTTTTCCGAGATGGCGATGCGCGCACGGAAGGAGCTTGGAATAGACTTCCCATTTGCGACATGCTCGCTTGCGTTCAAGGACGGCGTTATGAAAGACTGGGCCATTCTGCCCTATGACTATGAAGGTAAGGTGCACATCTTCAACGCGCTTGTGAAAAGTTTGGGAATTGCGCCAGAGGAATGCGCTTTCGTCTGCGACGGAGTGAATGACATCCCGCTTGCACGGATAGTCGGTCTGCCGATAGCCTTCAGCGCAAGAAACGAACTTAAAAAGTACTGCAGGGCTATAGTTGACAGCAAAGACATGAGGGACGTACTCAAATACATGAAATGAATTCGCTTTTCTGTTCTAATGAATGTTTATTTTACAAAATGATTTTGGTTTCCATCTTGCTGATGATTTGACTCTTGACGAACCAAGCTACGCTGATTATTAATGCTATTCGGAGAATACTATTCTTGGATTAAGTGAAAGTTTCAGTAGACAATGACGGTACACTTAGGAATGACGTCCAGAGAGCATTTAGAAGGCTCGGTTTAGGCAATTCGAGGATAGCGGAGCCCTTTAGAGAACTTATCTTCCTAGTCAGTGAGGTACTACCTAACAAAGGACTTGCGAATAACTTTTTAGGACAGATAAAGGAAAGCTTCAAAGAAGAACTTGACAAGGAGCTAGTGAAGGAACTCGTCGGACTGCAGAGAAAACACAGCGATTTAGAGATAGTTGTAAGGACCTCAAATCCTGGAGTTAGTAAATCAGATATGGATTTCATGAAGGGCGTACTCACTTCAAACGGACTTAGGGTAAGCGGCGTAGAATTCAGGCCTGTGAGGGAGAAAGGAATTGGTGCTGACGCAGTTCTCGGGGATGGCACTTTCACTTCTGTTGCTGCTTCAAGACACGGTGCGGAAATCATAATGATAAAAAGGGGATATAACAGACTATCTGGGGCAGTGCTTAGTATGGTGGATAGGCGTGCGCACTACGTCAAGACATCGGAAGTGGCAAGAGTGCTGGAGCGCATGATGTAACGCGCAGATGCTGGACTTTTTTCTGCTCACTACGGGCCCGGCGGGATTTGAACCCGCGACCTTCAGCTGTCTTTTTGTCTTTAGAAGGCTGTCGCTCTATCCAAGCTGAGCTACGGGCCCAGATAGATAGTCATATGTAAAACAGTCTTCTTATGTTTTCTGTTGTCTTTGCTGCAACGTCCTCAAGGGGAATGTTCTTCAGCTTAGCTATAGTTGCACATACTTTTACCACGTCAGCGGGCGTTTTCCCAACTATAGGGGAGTCAGTCTCGACAACAAGGCTCTCAAGGCCAACTTCAAGGATGATTTTTTTCCTTTTCTCGGTCTCCGCAGGCGGAATGGATATCAGATAACCCTTCTTTGCGAGTTCTATTGCCTGTTTCTCATCGCCCTCAAAGAAATGAAACATTATCCTTTTGACTTTCACTTTCTCAATGATTTCCAAGACATCTTTCAATGCTCCTCTCGAATGGATCACTACGGGAAAATCTAACTTGTTCGCGAGCTCCAGCTGCATTCTAAAAAGTCTCTTCTGGACTCCGATATCCATCTCTTTCTTTACATCTATGCCTATCTCTCCTATTCCTACTATCTTTTCATTGCTTTTTATGATCTTTTCAACTTCTTCGGTGAAATCAGACTCTGGAACTGGAGAATCAGGCCCTATTCCTATTACCGCGAATATGCTCTCCTTTCTTGTAAGCATACAATTTTCCTCATTGTCTTTTGCGTTTCCGCCAGAGGTTATTATTATGCCTACTCCTCTCTTTCTAGCCTCAGCTAGTACTTCATCTACATTCTTGAAAAGATTAAGATGGCAGTGCGCGTCGCTGAATTCAGTTTGAATCGAATACAGGGGCTTCTCGAGCTCTACAAAACTCGTATGCTGTTCCATTTACGCGACCTGAAATAGCTGCATGCTATATTTCTATTTGTCAGCCTTGCTATTTATGATTTCTGCTTCACTGAGAAGGATAGTGCTAGCTTGCTGCCTTTAACTTTTCATTCGTAGCTATGAATTCCATCTGCAGGTCCCTGATACGTTGGGCCCTCTGTAGACAGCAGATCAGTTCATCGGTAGGGCAGGCCTTATCATAAGTAACATTATTCCCTCTGAAAACTTCCTTGAATTTTCCAGCGATGAAGGGAATCATCTGTTTCATATGTCTTCTATGATTTGGAAGCATCCACGAATCACTGGCAAACTCTTTGACATCCCTCGCCCCCGTCTGTCTCAGAAGTTCTTTTTCACTGTAGGAGTTTATTAGCACGTTATGAAACTGATGTCCCCACAGTTTCTGGAATCCGGTCCATATGATTATATCAGAATCAAGTACATTCTTCTCATGATCCATCCTGAAATAATGAGGATTAAGTATGAGAAATTTTCTATCTACTTTGATTTGCGGAACCAGAAAATCAGGTCTATGCCAAGTAAGATCGTCTGTAGTGAAAGGGAAGATGTGATAGTAAGAATCGATCATCGGACTTTGATCAAGAAGTACTTTCTTGATTGCAAATTCAATAGGTCCTTTTACTCTTGTCCCCCATCTAAGTTTCCTGGTATTAATGTAGTCTCGTACTTCATTGGGTGATATCTGCCTTCCCTCTGCAGACTCATAGTTGAACAATTTCTTCCCTATCTTGCATCGCAACACCTTTTTATATATATTTTCATCAATACTATACACCTGAATAAAAAGGTCTAGAGGGTTCTATGGAAAAAGAAAAATTATCGGACTCCGTAAAGGAAGAAGAGAAAAGGGAGGAGATGGAGGAGAAGAGGGAAGCGAGGGAAGAGAAGAGGGAAGTGAGGGAGGAACACAGAGAAGTGGAAAATATGCTTCCGGTGATAGCCATCATCATAAGTGTCGTAGCAATACTCCTTTCTTCGTATTCTATACTCCGTCCAGTAACGGGCGTCAATGTAACCACAACAGTTCCGTCAAACCTGACTACCTCGAT
Source organism: Candidatus Micrarchaeales archaeon (assembly GCA_049520335.1). Classification (GTDB taxonomy): domain Archaea; phylum Micrarchaeota; class Micrarchaeia; order Micrarchaeales; family CABMGC01; genus JAJYVH01. Next base: position 4,572 of record JBEKPX010000030.1, read on the forward strand.
AACAGTTTCGGGATATAACATAAAAAGCGCATTGCTGGAACCAGCATCTGCATTGTCAGATTCGCCTGTAATAACGAAAAACCAGACGTTCGGAACGAGGCTCACCAACATAAACGCGCCTTTCAATGCAAGTGAACTAGGAATAATAAACGATGTGCCAAATTCCTACTTCGAGACTGCAGGAGAGATGTATCTTAACCGAACTCTCAATAATTCCGTAGGTGGCGCTGTCCCTAAGAAGCTTTCGCTTTTCATAGTTAACGGCAAGCCGACAGTAATCTATCTGGGTTCAACTACATGCATATTCTGTGCAGAGAACAGGTGGGCGATGGCCATGGCGCTTTCCAGATTCGGAAACTTCTCAATGCTCTTCAAGGGATACAGCGCGCTTCAGGATGGTGATCTGCCTAGTATCTTCTGGGCGCCAACGCACTACAACTCTTCGTCCACAGAGGCGGGCGATTTCTACAACAGCAGTTACATAAACTTCATAGCGATAGAGGACGGAAACCCAATCAGTGGCGGTTTCTCGCTCAATCCGATACCTACGATAGCGTCTAGAATCAATTCAACGAAGAACCTTGCCTATATAGATGCTCTGGCGTACTTGCTCAGCACAGGAGACTTGAGAGGCACGCCTTTCACAGTATGGGGCGCTTATGAGGTAGGAGGCGTGGATGCTGTGGTACTGGGCAATTCGACACCTACTAGCAACACCTATCCTCTGACATACATGACCCATGAGCAGGTGCTGGAGCAGTTCGCAAACCCGAAAGATCAGTTCGCATGGTCGGAGTATGCAGCAGCGGACATCTATGTCGCAATGGTCTGCAAGACACTTGGAAACAAGGCACCGGTGTGCAAGCTGCCCGCAATAGTAAGCATAGAATCTCAGCTGGGTTCTTAGATGCCACGAAAGCGCAAAGGAATGAAAAGAAAAAAGGCAGTCAGGAATAGGAAGAACTATTCAAGACCTAATAAAATACTGCGGGCGAAAAAGAGCCCTGCAATATACAGAACTGGAGAAGAATTGCTGATTAGGAAGATAGCACAAAAGCCGCTCAGGCCCATGCCTAGACGGCTGCAGATACAGGATCTGCTATACAACACTGCGCAGGAGCTCCAATCCCTCGCTTTTAATGCGGGATTCAATCTGGGCATTGAGGCGTATGCTAATTCTGAAAAAAATATGTCTGCACTTGAACATATACTCGAGAATGCAGGGCTGGGCAGGATAATCTACTATCCCTTCGAATCAAAGAGCGTGATTGCCTCACGCACTATGAAGCAAGAGGGAATGAACCTAGGTTCGAATCTGCACGTCTTCGAATCAGGGGTGATTTCGGGATATCTCTCTGCGCATACAAAAAAGCACATCACTGTAAGGGAGCAGACCTGCGTCTTCAATGGAGCTCCGGTATGTGAATTCATCGCTACGCCAGGAGGGATAGAGAGCAGCGGAAGCATGCCTATAGAATTCCCTAAGATTGTAAAGGCACTTGCGGATGCAATCTCACGGTCTGAGGGCAACAATGGCAGAAAGACTTACTACGTACTCGCGCTGAAGCCGCTGCTGAACGAACCTCTGTTCAGCGAAATATCAAAATTCCTCTACCTTGCAGGGAAGCAGCTGCCAAGGAGGATTCCGAATTTCGATTATGCTGTGATTCATGCCGCTCAGTTCCTTGGCATAGAAAAGGCGAGCGTTGCGCGGGACAAGAAGGGAGGAACTACGGTGAACCTGATTTATGATCATGACACATCGACGGAAAAGTTCGTGTACTTAACGACTGCATTGCTGTCAGGAATAATGAAAGAGACTTACGGAAGGAGCATAAGAATTGTAAGAAGGGTGAACAGCAAAGGAATTTATAGTGTTAGAATGCAGGTATTAACCAATCCTTTGAGAAGCAAACAGGTATGATATGAATCTAGATTTTCTGGACCCGATACTAAAATACATCCCGGAGATCAGCAAGCCCAGTGAACCGCTCTCGTTCAAACAGAAGCTCAAGTGGACCGCTGTGATAATGTCTATTTACTTCTTCATGTTCAGCACTCCCGTCTTCGGCGTGAGCACGGCGACGATAAGCCAACCCTTGATACAGTTAATAAGCGTGATATTTGCCTCTAGAATCGGAAGCCTCATTACCGTGGGAATAGGACCCATAGTGCTCTCTAGCATTGTGCTTCAGCTAATAGTCGGCACTGGCATATTCGATGTGGACCTGAACGATTCGGAGCAGAAGGGCAGGTTCCAGGGAATACAGAAGCTCGCTGCGATAGTGATCGCTTTGATCGAATCGTACATCTTCGTCGCCACAGGCTATGTCCCTATCCTAGGCGCTTCCTACATAGGGATAGTGATGATACAACTAGCGGTGAGTGCGATATTCATAATTTTCCTTGATGAGGCGATGACGAAGTATGGAATAACTTCGGGAATCAACCTCTTCATAGCGGGAGGAGTTGCTTACTCCATAGTTGCAGGAACGATTACAATAATATTCGCCGAGGCGATACAGGCGATAGGGGCGGGAGGCGCCACGGCGATACCAAATGCGATACTTGCGTTCGGCCCGCTCTTCTTTGCAATCCTCGTGTTCCTAGTCTGCATTTACGTGTACGACATGAAGGTCGAGCTCCCGCTTGTGTTCAGCCAGATGAGAGGGGTGGGCGGCAGGCTGCCGATACCGTTTCTCTATGTCAGCGTACTGCCCGTCATACTTGCAACTTCCTTCGAACTCAGCCTAACTGTCTGGTTGAGGTTCTTCGCCAACGTCACAGGCGCATTCGCCAACATCGTAAAGTTCGTGGTCTATTACGCATCGGTTCCCACTGCTTCGGGCGGAACTCAGCTGAACCTGGTTGGCGGGATTGTTTATCTGATATCCCCAAATTTCCCGCTTCCCTACTCCACCAGCTACGGAGGCATAGGCGGATACGCTTCATACTTCTCATATCTTGCTACCGGAACCAGCCAACTCTACCTGCCTTGGGGAGGCATGATCCTGGTGCCTGAGTTCGTGCACATAATCATCTACACTCTTGTGCTTGTCTTCCTAGCTGTCATCTTCGGCAGATTCTGGATAGAGATGACGGGGCAGAACCCAAAAAGCGTCGCGGAGCAGCTCGGCGATGTGGGATGGCAGATACCCGGGTTCAGAAGGGACCCTAGAATAGTGGAGAATATACTCAACAGGTACATACCAACTATAACTGTCCTCGGCAGCATGTTTGTGGCTATACTTGCAGCGGCAGCCACGCTCACCGGAGCGGTGGGAACGGGAATGGGGATACTCCTTACAGTAGGAATAATGTATACGGTGTACCAGCAGCTCGAACAGGAGCATTCGCTCGACTCCTATCCCCAACTCAACAAACTCCTCTCATAAAAGCAGCACTGCTGATTCTTGGAGAAAGAGAGACACGGTTAGGAGATCACTATATCGTAGGCTTGATGGCGGGCTCGCCCTGTTTCCAGTTTACAGGACAGAGGACGCAGGTTTGGAGAGCGGTCAATATCCTAAGCGTCTCTTCAGTGCTCCTCCCTATGTTGTCGTTGGTGGTCACTTCATAGGTTATTACGCCATCCGGGTTTACTATGAAGAGCCCTCTGAACGCATTCCCGGTATCCTCATTAAACATCCCGTATGATTTCGCTACTTTATTTGTTCTGTCCGCAACCATCGGGTATTTGGCTTTCTTGACTCTAGCATCGGAATTCGCCCATCCGAAGTGCGTATACACAGTGTCCTCACTCACTGAGATTATCTCACAGTTCTTAGCCTTGAACTTATCGTAGTTATCAGCAAATCCCTCTATCTCAGTGGGGCAGACAAAGGTGAAATCGGCAGGATAGAAAAAGAGTACAAGCCATTTTCCTTTGTAGTCGCTAAGCTTCACTTTCGCAATCTTACCGTTAAAGTACGCGTCAGTCTCAAAATCGGGCGCAGCCTTGTTCATCATGCTCATTGTTACCCCCTGATTACAGGTACGTAAACTAAATTTATAAACATATTAGAACTTCAGGGTAACGACGATCCTAGCCGTTACGCTCCAGATTGGCTCCTTCCAAGCCATAAAAGATGCTGAATGAGGCATAGGTGCCGTCGGGGCAGAGTGCCTTGTTCGGGTCATGCAGCGGCTCGGTGAGATAGAAAGAGCCGTATTGGGTCGAGAGCAAGTTGCCAGTGATGTTCGAAATGCACAAGCCTTGAGGTACAAAGGCTCTAAAAGAAGAGCCGTTCCCGCCCATCAGCGCTTCATTAAGACTGTTCACGAACTGGACTATCTCAAATAGATGAATCTCATTGCCTGTTCCTGCTGATGCTTTCGCTGCCTCAGAGAGTGCGAAGGAGAGCGAAATACCGGCTAGCGCAATATAGATGAGCAATTCTAGCGACAGCTGCGCTTTCAATCTATGCGCCATTTTTGGCCAGGTTTCCAAGTTCGTTGGCTATCGCCTGCGAAATGCTCTGGTTGGTTCCGTTCACTGCAATTCCGTTTGGCACCGCACCCTTGAGCTTCACCACCATCGCAAGCGCAAGCACTATGACAACGCTCGCAGCTGCGACCATCATTATATACTCAAGCGAACCTTGCGCTCTCCTGCTCTTTGCGAGCGAGACTAGCGCAACCGCTTCGACAGGCATAATGCTTTTTCCCAGAGTCTTTATTTTCCTCATTTTTTCATCTCATAGAAAGTGCACAAGATAATTCTGCGTCAAAAGAATCACACACACGGCAACAGAGAAGTATGGAAGGATTGAGAAGGCGTTCTGCGCAACGCTCCTTTCCGGATGCGCAAAAGCAGCGGAGATGTAGAGTATTATCGGAATGTACGCTACGGCGACAATGAGGAAGCATGCCCTTGTATATTGAACGTTCTTGCTTACGAAATCGAGAGATTCGGAGATGATTGTGGCGCTTATTCCACTGAAGAGGGGGAAGAAGAGGCACATTCCCATCTTTGTCAGTGTTTGAGCGCCTCCCATCTTGGCAGCCATCCTGTTCTTCAGCAGTATCTCCCGGTCTAAGTTCCTGATGAAAAGCGAAAGCCCTTTTTCTATGTTCATCCCATTGGCGGTGCCTAGCCTTATCATTTTCAGTAATTCCCTCATGTGCCTGTTCTGAAATGAGCTTATGTAATCTTCTCCGCTGGAACCCGCAATTCTCATGATGCGGGAAATGCGCAGCATGTTCTCATCCCCTCTGCACGAGTCTTCGAAAGATCTCAGCAGAATATGCGACTCCGAGTACCTGCTCAGGATGCTCTTTGCAAGCGCAACTACTTCTTCATCCTTGGTTCTTCGCCTGTTTTGACTTGTCATCCAATCACGCAAGCAACCTCTTCCACATGAAGGCGTTTCCGAAAGCGTAAGCCAAAGGCACCATTATCAGAAAAGTAATGGAAAATAGAAACGTGCTGAAGCCGGTCCCTGAAAGCACCGAGTTTCCTACGAATGCGAATACCAGGAAAGAAGGCAGTATCGTGGAGATGAACATGTTAATGGTTGCATACCTCTGTGCAGACTCCTCCATCTCTGCGCGCTTCAGACCCGAAAACAATACGCTCTTCCTTACAATGTCCCCCGGATCGGCATCTTTGCATAAGGGCCAAAGCCTTTCTTTCAAAGGCTTCAGCGAAACCAGGTATCCCAAAGAGTCCTCTCCCATGATATGCCTTTTGAACGCTTTTTGCGAGGCCGTTCTCAGCTTCTCCGACTCTACCTCTTCAGAAGCATCGCGCATTGACTTGAACTGCGAGACGCCTATCTTGCGAT
>JBEKPX010000031.1:0-12110 GCA_049520335.1 Candidatus Micrarchaeales archaeon
ATGTTCACCTTCAGCGGCTCTGGCGGCTCCATCGAGAAGAGCTCTATCTCCGTCTTGCTGGGGTCGTTGGAGACGTTGCCAGCAAACACAGCAAGGCCGTTCTCCGGAGTTTCCCTGTAGAGCTTCAGGTACTGGAGTATCTTGTCTATCGCGCCGAGCACATTCGTCCTGGTCTGCTTTGATTTTATGTTGCTCGAGGTGCTGTACTCGTTCTTCAGCCTCGCAATCTCTTCCGCGAGCTGGTAGCCTGCGGGTATGTAGACGCTCACGAGTTGCGTGCCAGATCCCTTCACCGACTTGAGCCTCTTTATCTCCTTGAGCAGCGTATACTCTTTCTTCATGCCTTCACGATTGATAACAAATTTACTTTCTACTAATTGGTTTCTATAAAATTAAATACCTTGCACGGATTCCGCGCAAGGCCTTTCGCTACTTGCTTCCGATCTTGCTTTTGCCCATGTACGGAACAAGAACATCAGGAACAGTTATCGTACCATCGTTGTTCACGTAATTCTCTACTATGCATACTAACGCCCTCTGAGCCGGAACCGCAGTATTGTTTAAAGTATAAACATACTTTCGCTCCTGTTTTTCATCGTATTTCATATCAAGGCGCATGCTCTGCCACACACCCGCGCTGGAACACGAGCCAAGCTCACGGTATGCTTTCTGGCCTGGCATATAGCACTCGATGTCAACTGTTTTTGTCATCTGATGTCCCGTATCTTCGCTGCAAAGCAGCACAAGTTGGTATGGTATATTAAGTTCCTGCCATATTTTTTCTGTGTTTCCCAGCAGTTCATCGAAATACTTCTGTTCGTCTTCCTTTTTGCAGTATATGAACTGTTCAATCTTGTCAAATTGGTGGACACGGAACATCCCTTTTGTGTCTTTACCATGCGCGCCGGCCTCTCTTCTGAAGCAGGGGCTTATGCCTGCATATTTAATCGGCAGATCACTTATGGAAAACACCTCTTCAGCATGCATTGTCGCAAGTGCATGTTCGGCAGTTCCTATGAGGAAAAGTTCATCTTCGACATGCTCCACCTCTTTGAGTTTGGAGGCTTCCTCTGGTTCTCCAACCCTGTAGAGAGCATCCTCGAATGTTGCTAGCGGCGCAGCACCCTTATAATACTTTTTCTTAAGCATGAAGGGAGGCAGTACGGGCGTATATCCGCGTTTCGTCAGAAGATCTAGCACATATCTCATTAGCGATAGTTCCAGAAGTACAAGGTCTCCTTTCATAAAGTAGAATCTTGCGCCAGTCGTCTTTCTCGCCCTCTCAATATCAAGCATATTTAATTTTCCAAGTATCTCCTCGTGGGTCGGGATCTTTCTAGGCATGGGCTTTCCCCAAGTTTTAATTACTTTATTGGCTTCTGGAGGTCCTCCTACAGGTACAGATTCATCTAATATGTTGGGCATGCTCCACAAAAGCTCTTGCAAACGTTCCTCCTGTTTTGGAATCGAGTTTTCGAGATTATCTATCCTCTTCTTTACATCGGCGAGCTTCTTGACAAGCTGTTCATCATGTTGCTTTCCTGCCTTCTTCATCTCAGATATCTGTTCACTTCCCTTGTTGTGCTCAGCCCTTAGTTCTTGCAGCTCCTTGTTTACCTTCCTCGACTGTTCATCAAGGCTCAATAGCTCGTTCAACGGGTAGTCGCTGTGCCTTTTCTCAAGCGATTTTCTTATCGCGTCGAGATTGTCCCTTATGTACCTTGCAGTTAACATTGACTCAGATTAAGTAAACATAAAATAAATATAAAGGCTGTGTATATACTCCTGCGCAGGGGTGGCAGAGCTTGGCCAAATGCGGCGGGTAAATATAAAGGCTGTGTATATACTCCTGCGCAGGGGTGGCAGAGCTTGGCCAAATGCGGCGGGCTTAGGACCCGTTCCCTTTGTGGGTGCGTGAGTTCAAATCTCACCCCCTGCACTAATCAATTTTGGATCAGAGATCTCGAAATGCCTGTTTAGAATCTCCTACTTCACTAAACTCGTGAATGGGGAAATTCCCTAGTATGATGAGGAAAGTCCCCCAAATCGCCTATTGCTTTTTCTCTCTGAGGAAAATCTGGGTACTCGAGCAGGACTATCTTTGGAATACCCTCAAGTTTTGCGACGGCTTTCCTCTCTTCCGGATCCAGCTTCACGTATTTCTCAAGAAGTTTCTTGCCCTCCTCAGCATTGCCCTCTGCCTCTATGCCAAGCAGCTTCTCAGACAAGGAGGCGACTCCCTTCTCGAACTTTTTCATATCGATCCTGTATGTTCCACTCGCATTTCTGACAATTCCACCCTTCTCAACAAGATAGTTGAATTCCATGATCTGCGCATCAATGTGTGCCTCTGCCCCGGGCCCTGCCCTCATGAAAACGAACTTCTCTACAAGAGTAGATGCATAGATAATCTCCCTTTCTCTTTCCGTTATAGCGCCTTTCTCAACAAGATATGGGACATGATGCAAACCAACCATATCTGCCTTCGCTTCCTCTATTGTGGGATAGGTGCCTCCTAGAGCTTTGGCCAGAGCTTTGCGCGTGTTCGTTTCCGGTCCTGCAAGTGATTTCCTAAGCCCTCCAAGCGGATGGCTGTTTTCATGAAGCAGGAAGTTTAGGAAATCCCCGTATATGAAATCTTCTTCGCTTATTGCTGAAACCATGCTTTTGTCGAACAATGCATTTGCTATTCGGACCGCTCTCGGCCTGCTCTTCTCTGCTATTGCGTTGTACAGCATTGTTGTCCTTGCACCGTATTTTTCTATCACTTCTCCATCATTCGGGAGGCTGAATGCTACTGCGGTTATTGCACCATGGGCCTCTCCTGCATTATACAACGTGTTTGCCACAACAGTAGGTGCCATCTTCCTGTCAGTCGCCTTGACTTCATCAGTCACCGGCAACCGCTTCTCAAGTTCAGACATCAATGCATTTATTCCTTGAACTTTCTTCGTCTTCTCCTCATCCGTATAGTAAATCACTATCTCGACATCCCTCCTTACTCCCATGCCCCTGTCAAGGTATGTTTCAACATCACCAACTACTATGTTCAGCTTGGAGCGGACATTCAGCCATGCAATGTCACTTTCCCTGCAGTTCTCAGTCATTACATCCTTGCTTCTCTTCAGAAGATATTCCTTCAGCGTAGGGTCCTCACTCAGCTGACTCGCCTTCGCCAACGCTTCCCTTATTGTCCTTGTTTCTTCATTGAAATATTCTGCATAAGGCATGAACTCAGAAGGCTTGCCATCTTTGAAAAAGACGATATTTGTAGGAGAGTTCAACCCTTTTCTAATCATTTCCCTTTCCTCCTCGGGAGATTCCATTATCACTTTCTCCCTGAATTTCTTCCCTTCATCACCTTTCTCGAAGAACTTCTCGGGCACATCCCCGATGTAAAACCCTCCACTGAGCGGTCTGGTTGGATTCACTTCCTTGTTGAAAATCTTCGGCTCTAGCAGGGAGAATTGCTTTGTTAATCCATACCTTCTGTCCTCAGGCGCTTTCTGCTTGATTGTGCTGTAAATCTCGTCTGCGGTGAAATTTGGAATGAGTTTAGTGTCGCTGTTAATCGCATCATATATCGAGTGGTTGACTTTCACAAGCGTAAGGTAGGATGAAATCCTTGTTGCAAGGTTCTTGCCCGCAAATCCCCTTATCTCTTCAAGAGGTTCGGTGATTTCTTTAGTTCCCTGAGCTTTCTGATCCCTGAATACCCTATCCACTGGTTCGATAGCCTTCCATAGCTCGCGAACAACAGCTATTTCGGACTTGCTAAGCTTGCTCCAGTCAAATGTGAGTTTCACTATTGCATAGTCCTTAGGAAGCTCAGCATCATTTCTTCTAAGAAGTTTGATTTGTTGGGAATCATCTGTTTCCTCCTTTAGTATCTTTGGCTTTTCATAAGTCATGTAATGCCCCCCATGGTGTAGTACCCGTTCCCCGTATTTATACATTATGTTCGATTCTGTCTTAGTACAGCCTCAACGATTTTTTACAAGGCCTACCTTTTCTTAACACAATAGGACAAGATTGTATGCGAAGGGAATAAGAAGCGATCATCCACAATGTAGTTGTTGATTTTATGGGTGAGAAACTTAGTGAAGAAGAGCAGAGAGAAAAGATATCAAAGACCATAAAAGACGAGAGTATAAAATTCGTATCCTTGCAGTTCGTAGACATACTTGGCAATGCCAAAAATTGCGATGTCACTACAAAGAAGATTGGAGATGTTCTAATGGAGGGCCTCTGGTTCGATGGTTCCTCTGTTGAGGGCTTCATGAGAATACATGAAAGCGACATGTTGCTTAAACCAGACATTAGCACCTTCACGACTATTCCATGGTCTAATGAAAAAGCAGCGAGAGTCGTCTGCGACGTTTGTACAGTGGATGGAAAACCCTTCGAAGGCGATCCAAGAAGTAATCTGAAGCGCGTAGTGAAAAATGCAAAGGAGAAGGGATATGAATTCAAGGTAGGGCCTGAACTCGAATTCTTCTTGTTCAGAACGGAGCCTGTCATGTGCGCATTACGTGGTGAAGGTCGTACTGCAATCCAAGAACCTCATGATACTGCTGGCTATTGGGACCTATCCCCTATCGATCTGGCTGTTGGGGTAAAAAGAGAGATAATGGAGAAACTGGATTTGATAGGTTTGGGAGTTGAAAGAGGGCATCATGAGGTTGCTCCGGGCCAGCATGAGATAGGATTGACATACGGAGATCCCGTAACCATGGCGGACAATGTTCTTACTTACAAGAATGCAGTGAAGGTAATTGCAAGCAAATATAACCTCTTTGCTTCTTTTATGCCAAAACCGATATCGGGAATTAACGGCTCCGGTATGCATACACACCAGAGTCTGTGGACAAATGGAAAGAATGCCTTTTTTGATGCCAACGACGAGTACAAATTATCAAAGACAGCTTACGAATTCATAGGGGGCCAACTGAGCAATGCAGAGGCGCTTGCTGGAGTGGTCGCACCAACAGTGAACTCCTACAAGAGACTTGTTCCAGGTTACGAAGCTCCCGTGTATGTTTTCTGGGCCAGAATAAACAGGTCCGCATTGATAAGAGTTCCAAAGTTCGTAGAGGGCAAAGATAATGCTTGCAGAATAGAGCTCAGGTGTCCGGATCCATCATGCAATCCATACTTGGCATTCGCAGCTATGCTGCAGACCGGTCTCGATGGAATAAAGAACAAGATGGAAGCGCCAAAGCCTCTTGAGGAGAACGTATACCATTTCGATGACAAGAAACTGCAGGAGTTCAAAATTAAGACACTTCCTGAGTCGCTCCGTGATGCAACCGAGAAGATGAGCAAGAGCGCTGTGATCAGGGAAGCTCTTGGAGACCATATATTCGAGAAATTAATCGAAGCTCAGCAAAAGCAGTGGAACTCCTATAGAACTCATGTGTCGATCTGGGAAACGAAAAGATACCTTCCTATCCTGTAGTGACTTTCTTCCACATCTCAGCAGTCTATTCCCATTCTATGCAAGCTGGAGGCTTGTGAGTTATATCGTAAACAACTCTCGTAACCTCCGGTATCTCATTAGTGATCCTAGTGGACATCTTTTCCAATATCTCATAAGGAATCCTTGCAAAATTCGCCGTCATTGCTTCCTTGCTTTCAACAATTCTTATCGCGATGGTGTACCCATAAGCCCTAGAGTCCCCTTTTATTCCGGTTGACCTTGTGTTTGTGAAGACTGCAAAGTACTGCCACAGGTTCTTGATCTTTGCCGCTTCTATTTCCTCAACAACTATCTTATCAGCTTTCTTTAAGATATCCAACCTCTCCTTTGTCACCTCTCCTATGATCCTGACTGCCAAGCCAGGGCCCGGAAACGGTTGCCTGTTGACGATGCTTCCAGGCAGTCCAATCTCATCTCCAACTTTCCTTACCTCATCCTTGTACAAATTTCTCAGAGGTTCGACTATCTTCTTGAATCTGATCTTGGTAGGCAGACCACCTACGTTGTGGTGTGTCTTTATCCTCTCCGAGTTCTTTCTGAAACCGGACTCTATTCTGTCAGGGTATATCGTTCCCTGAATCAGATACTTAGCATTGTATTTCCTAGCTATTTCCTCAAATACTCTTATGAACTCGTTGCCTATTATCTTCCTCTTTTCTTCCGGATCGGTGACCCCCTTTAGTTTTCTGAGAAACCTCTCTCTTGAATCAGAGCTGATGAAGTTCATCTTGAACTTACTGAAGGTTTTGTTTATCTCCTCAGGTTCTCCCTCTCTCATAAAGCCATGGTCTACGAAGACTGCAATAAGTTTTTCTCCCAAGACCTGAGAGGCGATAGCTGTAGCCACCGAAGAGTCAACGCCACCGCTCAAACCCACGATTGTTTTGTCATCAATCTCTTTCCTGATCTCTTTTTTTGACTCCTTCACGAAATCATTTATCTTCCAGTTTGGCGTGCTTCCGCATACTCTAAAAATGAAGTTTTCAAGTATCTTCGCTCCGTCTTCCGTGTGAGCTACTTCTGGATGGAACTGCAGACCATATATTGGACTCTTCAGAGATCTGTAGGCCGCAATCGGGCAGTTTTCTGTGCATGCCAGAACTTCAAAATCCCTAGGCAGTTCATATACAGAATCCCTGTGACTCATCCAGACCTTTCCGCTCTTTTTTAGGTTCCTGAAGATTTCAGAACTCTTTCTGATCTTCATGAATGAAATACCGTATTCTCCTTTCTTTCCTTTTTTTACTTTTCCACCCATCAGATGAGCTATCAGCTGATGACCATAACACAACCCAAGAATCGGAAACCCTGATTCCAAAATTCTTTTGTCTACCATCAAGGTTTCTCCTCTGCCAATATCTGAGGGTCCCCCTGATAGCACAAGCCCCTTTATGTTGAACTTCTTTTCTAGGTTCCTAATTTCCTCGATGCTTATGTCGTATGGAACTATCTCAGAGTAAACATTGTGTTCCCTTATTCGTCTTCCTATCAGATGGCAATACTGTCCGCCAAAATCGAGAATAAGAATCGTGTCTAATTTCATACAAATATCTGACAGGCTTCAAATTAATACCTATGTGCTTAACACTTGAAGCGAATTCACTCCCTCCATGAATAGTAATCTTTCAAATCAACAGCTTTACCCGTCTTCAACCTGGCAGCAACTCCGAAATCCTCCATTTTTGCAAGTTCTTTTGAAGTGAACACCGGTCCATCTCTGCAGACTCTGAATTTGCCGATCGTGCAGCTTCCACATACTCCAAAGCCACATCGCATATACCTTTCAAGCGACAGTTGACATTCGATATTTCTCTCATTACACATTTCAAATAACCTCTTCAACATCATCTCAGGCCCACATCCCAAGATGACATCAACATCACCTATTACCTTACCAAGCGCATCTGTAGAAAGCCCTCTTGTTCCAAAAGAACCATCATCGGTCACATATATCACATCTGCGATCCTATCCATCCTTCTTTTGAAAACTAACTTGTTTTTGCTCGTAGCACCTACTATTATTATCGGATTCATGTCTGAGATCTTCTCTGCAAGCGGAGCAAGAGGTAGAATTCCGTCACCTCCTGCAACAATGCACGGTCTCTTCCATTTACGTATATCAAAACCGTTGCCATAGGGTCCTCTAGTACCCAAATAATCTCCCCTCTTGAGTTTGAAGATTTCCTCTGTAAACTTCCCTTTCTTCCGTACCGTTATTGCTGACTCCTCATCTAGGTAGGAAAGTGAGAATGGCTTCTCATCAACCCCCGGAATCCAGACCATTACAAACTGACCAGGAACTGCTCCAACCATACGATTCTCAAGGAAAATCGTTCTGTCTGTCTCATTCTCGTCCACAATTTCTTTGATTCCATTAGAAACCGGTAGATCGTACATGCGACACACCCACCAACTCTTTAACGTCCGTATGGCCTTTCCTCTCCATAAAAGTAATCATCTCCTGACACACCTTCTTGAAAACATCGATTCCTCTGTAGTGAATCCCGCTTCCGATTCCGACTGCAGATGCACCCACATTCATCAGTGCAATTGCATCTTTGCCTTCTTTGATTCCTCCAATTCCTAAGATAGGTATGTTTACTACTTTGTATATTTCATAAACGCACCTCAGTGCGATCATTTTTATTGCAGGACCCGATAGTCCTCCAACCTCATTTCCCAGAACTGGTCTTCCTGTTTCGATATCAATCAGCATAGCCGGCACTGTGTTTATCGCTGATATTGCGTCAGCTCCCGCATCCTCACACGCTCTCGCTACTTTGGCTATATCAGGCGCCTGTGAAGTGAGTTTTGGCATAACTGGTATTGATCCAACTACTTCTTTCACTGCAGAAACCACCTGGCTCGAGAGTTTCTCACTGCATCCAAAGATTTTTCCTTCTTTCTCTGTGTTTGGGCAGGAAAGATTCAACTCGATAGCAGCAGGTTTATATCTTGCAACCGCCTTTGCAACTTCGCAGAACTCGCGAACAGTTGCGCCATAAACACTGAGAAATACAGGGGCATCTACTTCCTTGATTCTAGAGAGCTCTTTGCCCATCATCTTGTAGCCTGGGGAAGGCAATCCTACTGCATTTAAAATGCCTTCTTCACACGCCACCACCGAAGGATTTCTGTGTCCGCTTCTTTCTCTAGGACCTATCGATTTGAGCGTGACCGCACCGGCTCCTCCTTCTTCAACAACTCTCTTCAGCATCTCAATGTTTGCACCGAGAAGTCCTGAAGCAAGAACGGTAGGATTCTTCATTTTTGCTCCGCAAAATGAGACAGAGAGTTTCACTCCCTACACCTGATGGTTTAAACTGTTAAGGAATAAAAAGACTGACTCTTCGATTGTTTAGCGTGCTATTGAGTTCTTTTTATATTTTTGCTGCTAATCCCATAACATGCAGAAAAGGATTGAGATAAGCATAGTCATACCTGCCTTTAACGAAGAGAAATATATAGGGAGACTGCTCAAGGACCTGCAGAAACAGAGCTTCAAGAATTTCGAGATTATTGTCGCGGATGGCGGCAGTACTGACAATACTAGGAAGATTGCAAGCAAGTTTTCGAAAGTAAGAATTGTCGTAGAAAAGAGGAAAGGCATAGGAATTGGAAGGAATGCGGGCGCTCATGCAGCAAGAGGCAAAATAATCGTCTTCATCGATGCCGACACGACAGCATCAGAGAATTTACTCAGGAACTATGACGCCGCCTTCAAAGAGAAAGATATCGTTGCAGCAACAGGTCCGATATTTCCTCTAGAGAAGACCAGCAGAAGGATGGAACTTGGTTTCAAACTTGTTTCGGTGCTCTTCGTCAAGTCATCAATACTCATAGGCAAGCCCTCAATCATAGGCTCCAACTTCGCGATAAGAAAAAACATTTTCGAGAAGATCGGTGGATTCGATGAAAAGTTCATGACATATGAAGACTATGATTTATCTCTCAGAATCAGGAAGACAGGCAGAATCGAATATCTGAACGATGCCATAGTTTACACCAGCATAAGGCGGGTGAAGAAATGGGGGATGCTGACCTTCTTCTTCTACCACACCGGCAACATATTAAGGTATAATCTGCTGAAGAAACCGCTGGAGAAGTACGATCCAATAAGATGAAATGCCCTCTATCCTCATAACCATTATAAGCTTTATCTACAAAATAAGTCCATAACTTCTTATTAATTTCATTCATGATTTAGCTTCATAAAGCTGATATAATGGAATACACTAAATTTGAGAAGGCCAGAATCATCGGTGCGAGAGCATTGCAGCTCGCGTACGGTGCGCCTCCTCTGATAAAGGTACCAAAAGAGGTATACGACCCCCTGGTTCTTGCGGAACTTGAGTTCGAAGAGGATGCTATACCTATAGTAGTTATCAGGGGCAAGGTGTAGAAATGAGCTATGACTACGACGTCGTAGTCGCGGGCGGTGGCATAGCAGGATCGCTTGCCGCGGCATCAGCATCAAAACACGGAGCCAAGACGATACTACTGGATAGAAATGATACAGACGAAATTGGCAAGAAGACGAACTGGGGCTGGGTCTGCGGAGAAGCGGTTGCGAAAGGGCATATAGACTTCATACAAAAAGAGCTTGGAGTGAAGCTCTCATATCCTGACATTGATACTAACGTCGATGGCATTTATGTTCTCAGCCCTGACCTGAAGAACAAGTTCCTCTTCGAGGGCGAGGGATACGTGCTCAATAGGCCGAAGATCGCAAAGACTCTTGTCAAATACGCAGTAGATAATGGTGCGGAGTACAGACCACGCTACGAAGTCGAGGGGCCTATAGTAGAGAACGGCGAACTGGCTGGAGTATTCGGTAAGGACGATAAGACGCAAAGATTCGACATAAGAGCCAGGATAGTGATTGATTGCCTTGGAATGGCCAGCACATTGAGAAGAAGACTGCCGCAGAACGAGTTCATAGAGAAGGACATCAGAATCGAGGACATAGAATCCACGGGCAGGTACATAGCAAAGTTTGAGCCTGCTTCGGATGACACGAACTACTACGATCCGAAGAACGCGATAATACACCTGAACCAATTGATTGCGCCTGGAGGATATGGCTGGGTGTTTCCCAAGAGCAACGGAAGAGTGAACATAGGCATAGGGGTGGAGAAGAAGAGCCTTGACAAGAGAAACGAGAAACTAGGCAAGAAGGACACGCTGCACTCATTGATTGATGAATACGTCGGATGGAACAAGGTCGTAAAGAACATAGAGATGGACGACACCGACAAAAATGGGAAGGGTTATTGGTCGGTCTCGGTAAGAAGGCAGTTTGACAGCCTTGTTTACAAGAATTACCTTGGTGCAGGAGACTCGGTCGCAATGCCGAATCCAATAAGCGCTGGCGGCATAGGTCCT
Organism: Candidatus Micrarchaeales archaeon; assembly: GCA_049520335.1. GTDB lineage: Archaea > Micrarchaeota > Micrarchaeia > Micrarchaeales > CABMGC01 > JAJYVH01. Next base: position 10,865 of record JBEKPX010000031.1, read on the forward strand.
GCAATGATAGCAGGGGTGCTTGCCGGGCAGGTTGCTTCCGAAGCAATAGCCGCAAATGACACAAGCATGAACTTCCTCTGGAAGTATAACGTGATGTTCAACAATGCTTACGGGAACAAGACAGCCGCACTCGAGGCATTCCGCGTTTACCTGCAGTCCCTGAACAATGACCTGATAAACTACGGAATGAGCCATTTCCTCACGAAGGAGGAGGCAACCGTGCTGACATATGGCAAAATACCTGAAATAAGCATAGCGAGCACGTTCCAGAAGATAATAAGCGGGATAGCAAACATAAACGCATTCAAGAACCTGCTATTCACCGTAAGCAAGATGAAGAAACTTCTCGAGCTCTACAAGAACTATCCTAAAGATCTTTCATCTTTCAAGCAGTGGAAACAGAGCTTAGAGAGCGAGATGCAGGAGGTAAAGAATAGGTTCCCAGTGAACCCTGTTTAAGGAGTCTCATCTTTCATTTCAAACTTGTTTCTTTTCAGGTCATAGATCTTCGAGCTTTTCCAGTCGAACACTTCCCGCCTAAAAAGTGGCGTGTGTTCTGCCGTCCTCTCCCCTATTCTTGTTCCTAGGATGAGGTCGTTGAATGGAGGTACGACTACGAGTTTTATCTTCTTGTTATACCCTTCATACTTCCTTCCGATTCCCTTGCCTACTCTGGCAACAAGCCAAGCCTTCTCATTCCTTCCATTGACTTCTATCGCGAAATGGCCGTGGGCTGAAATGAGATATCTTCTCTTCATCGCCTCTTCAGCCGATCCGAAACTGCGCCCGACCGTCCTTCCCGCATACGTCAAAAAGAACTTCCCCCCGCCGGCACTCCCCACGAACGCCCTCTCCGGCTTTTCCCCTCGCACCCAGCAACCTGCATTCACGTGAGGTTTCCAGTCCTTATGAACGCCCATCTCTCGCCTGATCATCTCCGCCCCCAAACCTCGTTCCCTCGCTTCAGCCCTCAATTTTTTTCAGCCCCGTTGCTCTGGTCTCCCTTTGCAGACAATAGAAAAGCTCATCCGTGGTGAGTCTTTTTAATGCCCCGCGCCAATTGACATCCTCGACCGCGCAGTGGAGTATCCATTTGATGGCATCGCTTTCTAGGGTCTCATCCTTCTGCATCCCCTAAATCCTCCACTCACCCATCATCTCGTTAGCAACGGCGTCGCGGCTTCGAAGCGGCCTGTTCCCGGGCACCTTCCCCAGCGCCAGCTTCCGGTCGCACCTACTCGTCAGT
>JBEKPX010000032.1:0-10190 GCA_049520335.1 Candidatus Micrarchaeales archaeon
TATTGATGCTGATTGCGAACCGCTATACACTTATATCAAGTCAAAACTTTTGATAATAGAGGAGCGCAGTTTGAGAGTATTAGATCTTGATGATCTATATGCGTCAGTAAGGCACATTGATGCGATACCTTTCGATTCAGTAAGTGCGGCGTGCATGTTCGGTCTTTCCACCTCGGTGAAGAAGAATAGAACGATAGGTACTACAGGGAAACCCTCTTCAGGAGATCTGTTGCTTGGCGAGTATCTTGATGGATCAGTCAGGAAAACAGGCCGCAACGTAAGCATAGGCAAAGAGACGCTTAACTTGGGGATGCTCATAAGCGGAGTTCCAGGAACAGGAAAGACCTTCGCGGCAATGCACACAATCAAGGAAGCAATGAACTCAAATCGAATTCCTATTGTAATCATATCTCCTACTTGTGAGTGGAACATCTTCGGAGAAAGCATGGGCTTCAATGTCCTGCAGCTCTATGAGTCAAAGATACCTTTCAACCTATTCAAGTGTGACAGTGAAATAAACATAGAGAAATTCTACGAGAACCTAGCAATGCTCCTTGCTGCAGCTTCTGATGCCGGACCCTACACAGGACCTCTGGAGAAGTGCCTGCTTGCGGCATTCAGGAAGCTCTATTCTAAGACAAGGGCTCCTGATCCAGTGAAGGTGTATGACGAGATAGAGGAGGCAGTGATAGAGCAGCATGCGAAAAGGAGCAGTGTTGGGATAAAATATACTAAGCATGGAGAGAATATCAGAGCATCGCTGGAGAACCTAAGGCAGATGCTTAATAGGCCAGAGTTTGCTTACGAAAATGGTGTAGACTTCAAGAAAGTTGTTAAAGAAGGAGTCGTTTTTGACCTCTCTCGTGTAAGCAACAAGCTTAAGTTGTTCTTCTATGCCTTGTTTCTCAATCAGGTGTACAGTTTAGCCGATGCATTCGAAGAGAACGGGGATGGAGCGCTTAGACTTCTTATATGCTTGGAGGAAGCACAGCTTGTCTTTGCTAGAGAGGAGAGATCTGCCGCGACAGTCGATCTGACGCAGAGGATACAGAACTTCAGGAAGAAGGGAGTGGGGTTGATGCTTGTGACCCATAGTGTCAGTGATATAGATTCAAAAATAAGGAGACTATGCCAAACCAAATTGTACTTCAGACAGAGTGCAGACGTTGCAAAGTATGCGGCGGAGGACTTGCTGTTCGATGAGAAGGACAAGGATGTGCTAGTGGAGAGGTTGAAGACGCTTGGGCAGGGAGAATGTGCACTGAACTGCATAGAGGGACCTGCTGGGAAGAGGTCTCCTGCCAGTTCGCTATTCATTTCTGTACCGCAGCTAGTAATGGATAAACCTCATTGCAAAAAACAGATGCTTGAGGGTAGTACGGTGCCTGAAAAGGCGACGATGAAAATAAAGATAATCGATCAGGAAGGAAAACCTAAGGAAAGCATGAGAATCCAAGTATTCTTTCTAGGAGAAAAAATCCTTGAAGGAAGGACGGATTCATCTGGAATCGTGAGCATCGAGAGCACAATTAAGAATAAAGAATATAAGGTCGCCACACTCGGAGAACGAAGGAAAGACACAATAATGTTCAAGGCAGAGGGAGGATGTGAGAATCTCATAATGATGTGAGTTTGATTATTCTGATTCTTTTTGAATGCCCTTTACCAATGAAGTAGCGCGTAGTTGCGCATAGACATTCTTCCTGAGTCTTTTGCTGTATTTCTTCATGTACTCTTCCAATCTTTTCCTATCTATCGCTTTTGTCAGTGACTCAATTGCATCAGCCCTGACCCCATGTCTATAATAAACTAAATCTATTAACGTTTTTTCAGGGTCAGACACAGGCAACCAAAATCCATAATGGTTCACGAAGCTGAATCCAAAGAAGAGTTTTGGTTTAATTCTTCTGACTAAGTAGTTTGCATTACCGAACTTTCTCTGACCTTCCCTGACCCTGTTTGGAGTGATTACTATTGGATTTGTGGCCTGTGTCCAGAAGTTTCTGTACGAAAGTGCATCCTCAAGCCCATAGTAAAATGGTCTGTATGCAAAGCCAACTACTGCAGTATCATCATAGAATGTGTAGGTCCCTTTATTTATTCTGTGTATTTCCTTTGCTCTTATAAGACGGCTTACGAGTTCCTTTAGATATCTTTGGGTTATGCCTTCTTTCCCTAGTACTACTCTCATGTCGCTCAATGTAAACACAGGATAATCCAGGCTGTTGAATCTCTCCCTGATTATTTTCACATATTTTGTCATGAAATCTTGTCTTTTATGTATGTCACGATGTTTCCAAAAGAAGGTACGGGTCCTTCAAAAATCAGATTCTTAAGCCGCTCCTCTTCCTTTTTCATCTCTTCCGGTTTCTTGATTGAGGATATGAACTTTTTGAGCTGAGGAATTGCTCCTGCATCAACGAAGTCGACAAGGATGTGGATGTCGTATAGGTCAGTTAGGGACTTTCGGTCTGTATATGCAACAATCTTTTCACGTATCAGCTCCTCAGGGGGCAGCGTCAGCACGTCGTAGAGACTACCATCGAGGTTTTCATATTGCTTTATCACAGGCTTCTTATAGTAGTTTTTATAATTGACGTCAATTTCCGAGTATATGTCGTTCATGAGCAATTCGATGTAAATGAGGTACCCTGTGTCCTTCAGCTTTATTACTTCCGCTCCGTACTTGTTCGCTGCGCTCTTTATTCTTTCTTTTAGTTCCTGCCATTTCTCTTGAGACGCGATGTAAACATCTATGTCTTTGGAGAACCTCCTACCTCCGTAGCACCTCCAAATCGCAGTTCCACCATGTATCTCTGTTGTGCTGTCCAACCCATAGATTACTCTGATCATCACGTCCTCCAACATTGCGATATCTCTGTGCTCTCTTTTTCGCAGCCTATTCATAAGTGGTATTCTCAAATAATTCACCAAAGTCCATATTATATGATAACTTTGGTAATAATAGTTATATAAATCTTTCTATTTAATTCACCTAAGTTATATTTTATTATAACCTTGGTAAGTAATATGAACAACTGTTTATACTCAAGTTGTTATCGGCAAGTCATCAGACTTTATTATCAAAACTGATTTAAAACATATTTATAAATACCCGGGAAGGGTCATATCTATGATTTTATGTCAAGTGCAGGAGAAAAAACAGTAGAGATGAAATCAAATGTTATTCCTTCTACGACAGATAGAGAGAAGGCATATGAGCATATTCTTTTGTTCTGGCCTCTAGAAACGAAATTCTATCCGTCTCGCGATCACGATTCGATAACGGATTTCCAATCTGCGCAATCAGCACTCAGAAAGGTAAAGGAAGAGATAAAGTCTGGCAGCTTAGAAAAAGCGAAAACGGGATTTGATAACTTCATTGAATTTGTAAACAGGGAACCGAAGGCAGCAGGAATATATAAAGACTGCATAAAAGATTTTGAAGCAGCTCAGCAAAATTTTGATGATTTCGCTAAATACATGCTAGAGAAAGAGAAAATGGATGCGGCGAAAATTGAAGCGGCAAAAAAACAGCCAGAAACCAAAAAATCAATATTTCCCTGGCGTCGTCATTGATACAAGTATATCAGTAATTTCGATGAATTGATACAAGTAATTTTGATTTTCTAGGATGCCATTAGAAAAACTTTTGCTAACCTATCTCTTTAACTAAATTTAAAACAATCTTTTTTACAATATCTCTGTTTTTCCTGTGTTGCTTCATGAAAGACTTCGTTCTTTCATCGGAGTCATGAATTGCATAATAGGTTGTTTTTCGAGACTTTGTTACATAGTTGGGTAATATGTGTCGATGGTCCTTATCCAATAGAACTATGATTTTGTCTGCTTCTTCTACATCTTTTCTTGTAACTGCCCTTCCGAGCTTGTATGGCATCTTTATGCCCATCTCCTTCATTACTTTTATACTCGCCCTGACACCTACGGATGCGGAATGTGTGTATGGGTGAGGGCTTATTCCAGCGCTTATGGCTTTGTTCTTCCTTGAAAGCTTGTTGAAGAATGCTTCTGCCATGCGGCTCCTTCCTGCATTATATTGACAGATGAATAAGACCTTCATGATTAGAGTAGCCTATATCATTTCTTATTTTTATTGCTTTGATAGCCATTTTTGAGGATTTCTGGGATATTATTGAAAAACGGAATCCAAGTCAATGCATAAATATAGAGAAAAACACAGAAAAAGTGCATAAAGAGTGAAATAGATTTAGAATTTATCAAGGGGTTTGGATTGGGAGGACTTTTAAATTTTAGGAAGAGGAAAACGGAGAAGCAAAACGTAGAACCTCTGTTGCAAATGGAGAAGAGGGTAGAAGAACGGAAAGTAGAAGCACCGCAACGCGAGGAACTGATTGCCAGAGCAAAGGATGCTGAAAATAAATCAATCGCTGAAGAGAAGGAAGGGCAGCAGCGTTTGGAAGAGGGAGACCAGTTTATAGGAGATATAGGAAATGTTTATAAAAAAGTAGAAATTCTTGAAAAAGCTGCTGATGCATTCAAAAACAGCGCAGACAGCAGCACTAAAGCTGCAGAGTCATGGGAGGCAGCTGGAAATGCCGAAGCGGCTAGAGATAATCATTTACGATCTGGAGACACACGGCTTATTCTTCCAGTCATATATTTTGTGCGTATATGCGATCAAAAAAATCTGGATCTTGCAGTAGAAGCTTTGAAGCTTGTAAATAAAAGCTACAATAAAGGGGGACTTTCTGAGCAGCAGGCCAAGGAAAGAAGAGAAAGTATAACTAAGCACCTTAATGAGCTATTTGAACAGGCAAGGATTAAAACATGGGAGACCAAAAAAGCAAAGGCAATGGAAGAAGCAAAGGATATAGAAATTAGGTCAATAGAGCACGAGAAGGCTGCAAGAAAGAATCTAGAAGAAGCTATTCTTATAGGTAATGAGGAGGTTGAGTTAAAAATACGGAAAGCTACAGAGGCTGCAAAAGCATTCGCATCGAGTGCCAATAGCAGCACTTTGGCTACAGGTGCTTGGAACAGTATTGGAGATTACAAGGCTGAGCAAAATGAGCACTTAAAGTCAGGGGACATGCATTTCATGAGCGCGATCGTATACATCAACTGTACACCTGACCTGATAGCCGGAATTAAGAGCGGCGTAGCTGCATATGAAAGCTATGCCAAAGGCCAGCTTAGTGATGAGGAAGTAGAGAAAAGAATGAGAAACATATGCGAAAAGGAGGAAAGATTAATGCGCCAGCGTTTTACTTTTATAAAAGATGCAGCAATGGAAACATCTTAGAATCTCTCAAAAAATATTAGAAATTTATATAATACGAATTATTATAAAGGAGGAAAGAACACTAATTGTGTGATGAAATGGGAGATAAAGAAATTAAATCAGTTCAGTTTAAAGACCCGGAAAAATATCTGTCTAAAGATATGCCGAGTTTTGCGATAAACGCCATTGCCGTTAAGCTATTGAGAATTGCATCAGAGTCAACTGAGGAGCTTATTAACAGATCAGAAATCGCAGGTACTGTTGAAGGTAGTAAGGTATTCGGGAAACTTACGGAAAGGAGTTTGGAAATCGACGTCCTTCGCACACGGCTTTTAGAGGCTTTCAAAAATCGTCAGGAGAAATTAACGACCTTTATGCCTACAAAGCCAGCATACCCAGGTCAATGGGTAGGTTCGGAGGAAGTTGTTACAGAAGTGCGTATAAAGGAGCTTAAGAACGCGGATCGGATGGCTATTAAAGCGATAGAAGAGATGCTTGCACCTACTGAACGCAATATGAGAGGACATGCAGTTAGTGTGACATAAAGGGCTATGACTAATGCTTTGGAAGAAGAGAAAATAAGCTAGAATTTCTCAAAAATCTTAGAAAACGAAATTCAAGTCAACGTATTTAAAGGGTGAATGGAAGATACCAGTATGATGAAGGTAACGGTTAAAGAGAGAGATTATTCCAAAGACCTGGTTATAACAAACTATCTTGCAATCAAAGCAGAAGCTCACGAAATCGCTTATATTGAAGGAATACGGCTTCCCACCTGGGATGAGATTACTAAAAACAAAGAGATACTGAAAAAACTCGAAGGGAAGCATATATGGGTGACTTCAGGGGTCGGATCCGAACCTTTCACCCTTGATGTCAGGTCCGGCGGAAATTATGGAGCAGGCATCGATGCCAGGTTGTGGCCCTATGCTGAAGCTATGGTGGTTGGATTCAGGCTAGGAACCAAGGATCTCAAAAGAGGATGAGCTTCAGGACATCCAAAGAAAGCAGAAAGTTCATTTATCAACAACCATGTTGGAATTTCTCAAATGATTCTGGAAAACAAACCACAAGCCAATGTATTTAAAATGGAAAAATAAATAAAATAGCGATACAATGCCTGTCAAAAACAAAACGATTGAACCTGTTGTTGTTACTTGTTCTTATGATATAAAGAAGCAACATCTATGGGTAGAGAGAACACATAACCATCTAACCCACGAATGGTCTCTTGGGGGAGATTCTGGAATAGGTCTTGAAATGTGTCTTGGGGCGCCATCCGATGCACATAGTATGGGAGTGTTCAAAAATTGGGATGAATCGATACAAGCTGAGTATTATTGGGGTAAGGACAATATGATGTTTATAGCTTTTTCTTACATAGTAAGCGGCGGACCTGTGGCACCGTTGATAGCAAAGGCAAGAGATAGCGAAGAGGAGCAGAGCGCTATCATAACTTCATTAAAGGATTCGGGAATAGTTGACGCAGTCATCTTTTTCGCAGACAAGAATGCTCTCAAGATAGAGACCACTCCGTTCTATGCAAAACTAATTCCGGAGGTGAGAGCATTAAAGGACTGCAAGCGAGAAAGCGAAGAAACAGAACCAAAACGAAATATATATGGAGAGGCGCGTGAAGCTAGGCGGCAATGTTCGCGTGGCTTTCCGAACCCAGCTTAGATATTTGCTTCCAAGGAGTTCAGCCATTTAAAGAAACTCTCTTAGAGTTTCTGGGATAGTGTTGGAAAACAAAAGCCAAGCCAATCTATTTAAAATAGGAAACTGAATAACTTCGTGATAATATGGCTGGATCTGGAACAGCAGAGAAAGAATTTGTAATAGATGCTGCTATTGTTGAATTAGTGAGAAAGGCAGCAGAATCGACTGAAACACTTATTAGCAGGTCAGAAATGGCTGGGATGCCTCAAGGAGAGAAAGCATTCATGGAACTCACGAAAGAGAGTAGAAGAGTCGGTGAGTTGGGCATAATGCTTATACGGGCTCTGAGAAATCGCTCAGAAGAATTAAAAAGATTTGAACTTAAACCAGAATTCGCAAAAAAGAGGTTATTGCGGGAAATTGAGGAATCAGATTCTAAAATTGCTGATGGAGTACAAGAGATGTTAGGAATCAAGAATCCTTTTGATGTTGATAGGTTATTCGTATCTATCTTGGAAAGGAGAGCCAAGGAACGCAAATAGGTTACAAACAGCGACAGTTTCATAATATTAAAAAATCAGTATCTTTAGGGAATATAATCCACTTTCCATCCTTTTGCAACAATAATGCAATCTTCCACAGGCATCCGTTCCGCAATCATGGAAAATGGGGCTTGGTGGTGAAAGGGGCTGTATTGAGCGCCAACTCAGACCAAAAGAATTGTCTTTTCCTCGTAAGGCGTTTTTTCTGCTAATCTTATGAAACTTTTACATCAAGTATCAATAATATGGAGTGAGTTCAGATAATAGTGGAACTTTCCTCGATATCCTACTCTCCTCGACAGAATTTGCATTTAGTTGCCCTAGGACAAGAGATAATTTCTTTTTTGAGGAATCCTATTCTAGAGGTAAAGTACGCTTAAATAGGAAATGTTGAGAGAATCGCTCTTTACTCAAATGATTTGAGTTTTTCCAACAATATCTATAACGATTTTCAAATATCCTAATCTCTCTTCAAATTCTTATTTATTGGAGTCATCAACGATCCATCCTGCGCAAACCCAATGAAGATCTGGTTATTGAAGAGTATACCTTTTGGCGAGATGACGAACAGGTTGACAAGATCAAGATTATCTACAAGCATGTTTTCAAATGAACCTAGGTTATTTGGTCTTACAATCGCTTTATTCTTAAGGTATGACACATTACAGGCTTCTATCGCATGAGAATAGCTGACTCCTTCATTGAATGGATCATAAGACTCTCGTGCATAATCTGGAGTGTATGTTGTATATGTGACATTAATTTTCTTGCCGTTTATCGTCACTTTGAATTCTAGGTCTATTCCATCACCACCTCCATATGAAACAGCATATTCTCTTGCCTTATTACTGCCTGTGTGTATGTGCTCGATAGTCACCGAGGGAGTTGTGTAGTGAGAGATATATGCCTCCCTCTTCGCTTTCAAAGATATTGAAACCCTATCAGTTCTTTCCAGTTCGCACACACAGTCATTCTTTACAACAGTTTTAGTTTCGCCTCCCATATTCCCACCGATTTTAAGTGAAGTGATTGGTCTTATGGATTTATATTGGTTGTGGGAAAAATAAGGAAGTGCGTTTAAAGATGAAATGCTGCGAAAGCCGCCCTTTGCTAAGAGTATTTGAGTTTTTCTAAACAAGTTCTTGTATCGCCTCCTTTGAGTCTCGTTTTAGCTCAATCAGGTCCTTTTTCAAGAAGGGCAGATCTGTTATGTCCACAAGTTCCTCAACAAGTTTTATACCATAACCTATTTGCCTCCTCATCTGCTTCAAGTCCTCCGGATCCATCATCCATTTGATCGTTTCCATCACTGTCATTCCAAGAGATTCACACTTTTCTGTTATTTTGGCACTCTCTTCCAAATAGTTCGTCACGTTTCTAGGTGTATGCTCTCCATTCATAGCACCAAGTGCATTCCTTATGAGCAGATTGGATTTTGCAGCTCCTTCCTCACAGCCCACAATCATCAAGCTCAATCCTTTCATCAATTTTTGTGTTTCGGCATTCTTTGTCATCATAAACTCATCGAATAATATTTTGTTTTCTGCCTATTTAAGCATTGGTAAGAAGAGCAGTTTTACTACACATGTTTGTTATTTTGAACTATCAAATTGTGCTGCTTCAGAAATTTCGACGTGTATTATATTATCCATAAATGTGTTCAGTGCTGAAAAATTAGCATGAGGCGAGAACGTTTATCGTCTGGCTGTATGGACCCGGCTGCTGGCCCACCGGTGCATTCGCCCCTATGTATACCGTGCCGCTTCCTCCCGCGGATATCGCTATCATAGTATCTATAGGAGTGTTTGTCATCCGCGTCCCTATGTTGTTTCCAGACGTCGCGCTCCAGAGCGTATTGCTCACAAAGAAGCTGTTTGCCCCGTATACCCAATTGCCTGCTTCAATGAATATGTTGGTTGGAACTGAACCAGAATCGGTGACAACCAAAGGAGTGCTGGTAGGCGCATATCCTCCGGACTGTTCTGTAGGGAAGACTATTGATGAGACTGTGAGAGTCGGTACGCAAGTGCCTATAGTAGTGGTAGTCGAGGTAGATGTAGTAGATGTAGTGGTTGTAGAGGCAGCAGTTGTTGTAGTAGAAGTGGTTGTGGTAGAAGTCGTTGTAGATGTCGATATTGCGGTATACGTGAGTGTATTTGATACTGTATTCGTTGATGTGGCGGAGTCGGTGATGAAGAGATTTGCGGTGAATGTCCCTGCGAGCCACAAAGAGTTCTGCGTGAAAGAGAATATGTTCGTGGTAAGAGGGCTAGAGAGAAGCGAATTGGTTACTAGGCCATGGGAGTTGTAAACTAGGTAATTGTATGTGAATGGGGTAGTGCCGCCGCTTATCGTGGCTGTGAGCGTCTCTGTATTTCCGAAGGAGACAGGGTTGCTTCCTGCTGTGAACCCTGTAGAAGAAGGCAGGGCGTTAACTGAGTAGAGCAGTGTGTTCGAGATAACGTTGGAAATCGATGCAGAGTCTGTTATTATTATGTTCGCAGTGAACCTTCCGGTGCCCCATGATCCCTGCTGCTGGAAAGTGAATGAATTTGATGCAGGAGAGCCTGGGATCAACATATTGGTGACGAGACCTATCGAGTTGTATACCAGGAAGTTGTATGTGTAGGTGGAGGTGCCGCCGCTTATAGTTGCACTGAGCTTCTGGTACTGCGTCGTGTCTAGCATACTGTTCACCGCAGTAAATCCAGTCGATACCAGCTGCG
>JBEKPX010000033.1:0-9904 GCA_049520335.1 Candidatus Micrarchaeales archaeon
AGCATCGATGACAAGCATTACCTTGTATGCCGTGCCGTTTGCGATCATGGCCCTATCAAGTGAATCTAGCAAACCCAGAAGTGCTTTCTTTTCATCTGATTCGTGGAAAAGTTCCGTGTGCTTCGTTTCAGTCTCGGAATAGTCTCCCATTCTTGTTCCTGTGCCTTTGGTCATCCCAACTTCCTTATTACTTATCTCATCAGCCACTTTCATTCTCACATTTGCGACATAATCCTCACTTGTCTTGACGAAAGAAACAAAAAGACCAAGATTACAGTCTGCAAAGAGTTTGTACATGTTATCAATAGCGTCTGTGTTTTCTTGCGTTGTCAGAACAATCAGATACTTCATCTTCTTCTGAATTTTTAGGTTAATCTCAGATTGAATTAACTTCATTCCGGGAAAAGCGCTCTCGACATTTTTAAATTGATTCTGGTTGTCCGATATGAGAATTGTCTCTGGTGCGCCGAAGTGATGATACATCATCAGCTGGCTTCCCAGAACAGATTCTATGAACAGTTTTCTGTCAAGTATTTCGGGAATGCTGGCGATTTTCACCGCGTTGAGTTTTGAAATGGTAACCATTTGATTCACCAGAACAATTCAATAAAAGATGCAAGAAGTCCCAGATTAACTGCCGACCAGAAGATGATCTCTTTCTTATCGAATAAGACAGGCATTCGTCTTCCTCTCAAACAGAGCACTGAAAAAGATAGCACAATCAGAGCAAGAGGAAGAGAGTACTCTCTGTGACCTAACAGCATACAGAACAGCACTCCCGTAATAGATACATCGGCAACGATAACAATCGCCGATACCCGCCAATCCTCCATAAAACTCTTCTTGTATATCCTTTGTATCTTTAGCATCATGTCACCATGAGGATCAGAAGCGAAATCAGGAATAGTGTCAGAAATCCAGAAGCCTGTTTCATAAGGAGCTCATTCCTGGTGCCTGTCTTGAAAGAGCTGGCAACAAAGCAGGTAGAGCAGATGCTGCATGCAATGCCGCTAAGTTTCAGCACAGTTTCGACAAACCCTGATAACAGACTCATACTAAGCACCGAACACCTCAACTTTGTAGCTTACCAAATATGACAGTAGAACTCCCGAACTAGGTCCGAAATGCAACAGGTACCGCAGAAGACCCTTCCTCTCCTTAACAAATATACAGAGCTTCCTGCATTGGCTCTGCCTAACCAGGTCTCTAAGGTCTTTCAGCCTTCCGCATTCTATGATCCCCAGGTTGTCGAATGCAATCTTGCGCACATTTCCATCAAAGTTTTCGCTTCTCATGCATCCATTCTCTATAAGACGGTCGCGAGCTTCTTTCTCGAATTCGCATAACTCTGCGTTCTTTTTCTGACTATTGATTTGAATAATGTTGTCTTTCCCTATTTCATCGCAAATCATTTCAGGCGATGATTTTATCCTTATTCTACTCTGTCTAAACCTCATTGCATTTATAATTAACATGAAGGTTATTCCCAGCAGTATTGGCAATGTCTGGACAAGGAGATTGTAGAGAACACTCATGTTCTCACCAGGCTGAACCTATCCTTTCCTAAATAAACAGAGTTGTAGCCTATGTGACGGATGTCAGAGAGCGCTTCGGTTATTTCGTCTCTGCTCAAACAGAGGTTCCCCTCCAGATCAGCTATGCTTGTATTCCCTGTGCTTGAGAGGACTATTGCTCTTTGGGCAAGCTTCCTGAACCTAATTGCAAGCCTCTCTGAACCTTCCCTGACTGTAGCGTTCTCCTTCATAACTGAGATAAGCCTCTTTGACAGAATTAGGTCAGAGTCATCTTCCTTGGCCTCTCTTCCAACTCCAATGAGGCTTCTGATTTGCTGGCTGGCTATTGCGATGATTAGGTATGGATAGAGTGAGGATATATCCAGCCTGTAGTGCTTGGAAGTGATCTGTGCTACTGCCAGCAGCCTCAGCATCGCCTCCTGCATAAACATTACCGGCGTCTGTTTAGAGCGTATAGTCAGTGTGATATGCCTCTTTCCCAACTCGATGAAATAGAATCTATCACTCGTTTCCTCTTCTGCAAGCTTATACAGCAGCGACGTGCCTTCCCCGATTAGCTTGAGGCCGGGATATGCGTCAAGGCAACCCTTGAGACTGCTCATTCTTCCCGCAAGTTCTGCCGATATCTGTATCCTGCTAGTGAGGTAGCCTCTCTCTTTGGCATTATCTATTTGACTCATTCCTTTTCACCGTGAAGAGACTGCTATCGCAAATGCATCTGCAATCTCCCTGTCCCCTATGCCCAAAGCTCTTAGTGCCGAGAGCACATCTCTTCGTCTTACGCCTGCGCATATGAGAAGCCTCGTAAGGTCAGCCAGCTCGATAGCACCTTTCGCTTCTGCTGTGTGCATTATTTTTGCCAAAGCCTCCTTGCTGCAGACATTTATCATCGTGTCTTCAAATTTCTGTCTTGAGATCTCGAAATCCATACCATCGCCTAAAGAGATTCTGAAAACGCGGTTGACCTGCAGCCCCTTAACCTTCTTTATCAGGAAGAACCCGCGCTTTCCAGAAGCGTTGAGCTGTATCACGGCGCAACTGCCCACTTCAAGATTCTGTATTAAGCTAATCTGCTCCTCTTTCAGGCCATAGTTGCCAGCGATCCTGTTGAGGCTCTGCTTGTTTTGGAGTCTGAATATGAAAAGCGTAGCTGCATTAGATAGCATTGCAAAGTCCACATCCTCTATTAGCTGCGATGAGAAAATCAATCCATAACCATACTTCCTGCCTTCTCTGAGTATCGTCTGGAGTGCCTTGCTTCCGCTGAGCAGCTTCCATGCTTCATCTATTATTACGAATACTTTTCTTTCCCTCTCTGAATTGGACCGCATCCTTTCTATTATCCTGATGAATACATCATCCGCCAGCTTCACCTTATTCCGTTCATTGCCGATCGACTTGAGGTTCACATACGCAATTCCTGGATAGTTTGATGAAAGAACGTCATCTAGGTCTTCGAGACGCATCTCTTTTTCACCAATGAGGTCTACAAACTCCTTGTACTCTCCTGTAAAATCAATTATCACAACGAGCGAATCGAGCATGCAACGCATCCTCAGGGCAAGGCTCCTGATCATGTATGTCTTGCCGCTTCCAGTCACTCCACACACGAACACATGCGGGTTAACAAGCATATTGAAGTTCAGAAAATAAGGCATGTAGTGCATATTCCCTATGAAAATCCCTTCGCGTGAGTTCAACTCTAGCTCTTCGACTTGCTGTGCATGCAGGTCTGGGAACCTGATTAGATCTGAAACGCGGGAAACATCAACTATGTTCATTGAACCTGCCTCTCCAGACATAACTCATCCATGAGTCTCTCACCCTTCAGTATTTCATGCTCAAAACCTAACGATGATGAAAACGAACTCGCCAGTCGTTCTATGTTCTGTGAGGTTTCTGTCGCAGCGTCGCTCTCATCAGACGAGGATGCAAAGGTCTTCAGCTTAAGGCTTAGAGCGAGAGGCTTCTGGCTCCTTATGCTCTTAATGTCGCTCTCTATTATTTCCAGTTCCCTCCTAAGACAGTTGGTCTTGTCGTACTTTTTCGGATCTGCACGAGCTATTTCAATCTCCTTGAATCTCCTCTTTGTCTCTAGACCATCAAGTATCTTCTCTTTGTTCACGCTCCTAAGTCCTATGCTGAACTCGAACGGAAAATCAGTATTCGATATAAGGGAACTGATCAGTTCTCCGTTGCGCTCCCCAGAGACTTTCTTCAGAATTGCACACGAAACTGAAAAGTAGGAGTTTCCTACCTTCTTGACTGCAGAGGAAAGGTTTTCACTAACCTTGTACTTGTTATAGATTTCTATTATCTTTCCTCTGCCTAGTAAGAAATTGTTTAGCACGTGCCCTGAGTGCATATAGATTGCAGATGCTGGAATAAAGAGAACTGCCATCAGAAGCAGGATAATATTATGCGAGAGTGCACTGGCTAGGAGCATCGCTGCTGCAAGCACGTAGAAGGCATATGAGTAAAATCTGTTCTCAATATCATTTTCGAGCATAGAATCACAAAAGATTGAACTTCCCGAAGAACGAATCAGATCCTAGGAGCTTCGATAGCTCCCTGACCGAGATGCCGGTGACCATGAGGCTGAATGCTGGAAGTATGAAAGAGTAGACGATGAAGTAGGCCACTGCATTGAAAAGGTAGTTCAGTAGCCCGGTAAGTGCGTTTACTATGGAATTCCAAACGCCTGTGAAGAGTGAGAGCACTCCGTTCTGGTCAGTGTTCTTGTTGACATAGTCGGTTACGCTCTTGCTTATGCTGCTCGCATTCATGGAAATCATGCTTATCTCTGACTGGGTTGTGGCAGAGCTGTAGTAGCTGGCTATAGTCGCATCCATCAAGTAGCTCAGCGGGAATACTATGTAGAGGCCTATTGTCAATGCTATGAGGAAGCTGCCAAGACCTCTCGTTGGGTAGAAGGACCTCAACATCAACCCAAGGGGAAGCATGAAGGCAACTGCGCTCGCTGCTATGAACATCAGTATAGATGCCTGCACAGTGGCGCTAACCGCCGCGGCACCAAGTACTTCTACCAGACTCTGTATCTGTGAGAGTATAGGGCTCACAAAAAGCTTTACAATCCCTAACACCGCATAAAGGGACGTTAAAGGAACGATCAAGCCCATCACGCTTGAAAGTACGGAATAATGGGAGGCACCCATAAAGTAGTAACTTCCAGTACCAACAAGATAGCTGTATGCGAAACATATGGCAGAGTTCATCTGCAGGAACGAGCTGCAGCTCATCTCGGTTCCGTTAGCGAGTACAACTGAATTTATCAAGGAATCAACAATTCCGCCGTTGACAAAGAGGATCAGGAAGCCTCCGACAAGTGCGCCATTTATCAGTGACTGTATTATCTCACTGCGTCCGAATTCCTTGAAGCGCTTATCATTGATGGCATAGCCAATCCCGTAGACGATTCCACCTATGCCGAGCATGATTCCCACTAACAGTATTGAGATGTTGAAGCCATAGACACCGAAAGGCAAAGCCTGCATTTGCCTACACCACTGCATTCGTTGTTATGTTGGTAAGCAGCTGGGTCGAAGCCATTGCGAGACCGTTCGAAGCTACTGAAAGCACGGCAACTATTATCGCGCCAATGAGTATGTCCATTGAGGTTGCATGGAAGTTTGCCCTCCTGCTAGCCGGAAAGAGCTGGCCTATGGCATAGAAGATTCCTGCGATTATGAACAGCACTGCACTCAGCACAGGGCCGGCATGTGCAAGGATGCTCTGTATGTTCGTAAGAGTGGATATTATATCAAACAAAAATGCAGATGCAGAGACCTTTCTGGAGAGCAGGGGCAGCGCAATCAGCGTTATCTTTAGGTATCTCTTCACAAGCAGAATCAGGTATGTCTTCATATTATCATCATTTACTTATGTAAATGATATTTACTCAGATAAATATATAAGCATTTCTGTCCAACATTATCTATAACACGAACAGGCGAGAATCAACCAAGAATAACATATCCCCTACCTAAGATGGAGAGTTCAAAACTTGAATTTATAGCTTCTTTCATCAGGAGAGATATGTCCTTCCAGCGCCCCCTTTGTTATCTCTGTTGTTTTTGGAGAAGTGCCTTCTGCCATCGGAGCGATCGTCGTGCTCCCTGAATCTGCCAGGTCTCGGACGCCCACGTCCAGCGAACCTTCCGCCCTCCCTCTCATGTATTGGCAATCGCACGTTCCTGAATTGCTCTGTATTTAGTTTTATCTGTGTCATCTCCACGCTTGCGCGGTATTCTATGTCCCTAAGTTCTCTATCCTGGTCAGGAGTGGCTATTGTCATGGCTTTCCCGTTCTTGCCCATGCGTGCAGACCTCCCTACTCTGTGTATGTAGAAGTTCACCTCGGGAGCACCGAAGTTGATTATGTCGGTTATGTCAGCGATGTCAAGCCCTCTGGCAGCTACGTTAGTAGCTATGAGAAACTGCGCGCCGCCCCTGAACTCACCTAGCGATTTCTCCCTCCTTGACTGCGTGAGGCCTCCGTGCATGAGTATCGCATTCAACCCCTGACTCAGCAGTACCCTATGTATCGCATTCGCCTCGTACTTG
Source organism: Candidatus Micrarchaeales archaeon (assembly GCA_049520335.1). Classification (GTDB taxonomy): domain Archaea; phylum Micrarchaeota; class Micrarchaeia; order Micrarchaeales; family CABMGC01; genus JAJYVH01. Next base: position 6,119 of record JBEKPX010000033.1, read on the forward strand.
GTCCTCGCAAATATTATCGCCTTCTTGGGTGCATAGTCCTTTATGTATGCCAGGAGAGCAGAGAATTTCATGCTGTTTGGAACTACCGCGAAATAATGCTTGATTGTGCTGACTATAGGCTCCTCTTCCTCCCCTACCCTTATGCTCACCACTTCGCCTTCAGCATACTTCTCTGACATCCTCACTATCTCCTGAGGTATCGTAGCGGAGAACATCATCATCTGCTTATTGTGGGGTGTCATTGACATTATGTACTCCACATCCTCTATGAATCCCATGTCAAGCATTATGTCCGCTTCATCAAGGACTAGGAACTTTATCTTGTCGAGCCTTAGTACACCTCTCTCAAGCAGGTCTCTAAGCCTTCCAGGAGTTCCCACCACAATGTTGGTCCCAGAACGCAGCGCATTTATCTGCACTGTCATCGAAGCCCCGCCGTACACTGTCGTAGTATGCACATGCAACGGTCTTCCCATCGTAAAGAGAAAATCTGCAATCTGCTGAGCGAGCTCCCTGGTAGGCACTATCACTATCGCCTCCAGCTCCCTCGATGCCGTAATGTTCTGCAGTATGGGAAGCGCGAACGCCGCTGTCTTGCCTGTGCCTGTCTTCGCCCTGGCTATCACGTTCTTCCCTTGCAGGATCTCGGGTATCGCTCTCTCCTGGACCTCTGTTGCAGAAACGAATCCAATCTTATTCAAGGATTCCAGCAGCTCTGGTTTCAAATTAAACTTCCTAAATTCCGTCAAGTTAAACACCGAAGAACAAGAAAATCTCTTTTTCTATCATTCTTACATATAATGTACGCATGAAGTGGTATATAGAACTTTCGATTGTGTCCATTTAGTCATAAATAGGTATTTTGATCTGGGAAACATCATCTCCAGATATAACTCGGCTCAAGCTTCAGCCCAGATCCAAGATTCCTTTCCTTTTCTCTTCTACTCCTTTTTAGCTTCTTCGATCTTCTTCCCAGATTCCCTAATTAGCTTCAGTCTAGCCTCTGACTCAGACTGCTCTTTCTGTAGAAGCAGGCTTTCTAGCTCTTTGTTGTTCCTAATCAGCCCAGTAATGCCACGAATGTCCGAGTTTACTACGACATCCCCCACAAGGATCGTTTTTCCTCCGACAATTCCATTTTCGGTAACCTTGGCTTTATCAGATATATGCGCATCTTCCATGACAGTACCCGTGATTATGGCTTCACTAGTGGCTATTGCATTATTCAATAATCTGCCTTTTCCGAGGATTTGAGCCTTATCAAAGACCAGCGCATCTTTTGCTATGTGTGTAGTGGGTTCGGCTTTCGCTGTTTCTGCCACAAACCCGCCAGGAGATCCATCAGAATTCGTCGGGTATCTAGTCATCGTTATTTCTGAACCATGAAAATGGACATCTATCCTTTTTATATCAGGGCTCAGCCGCTTCACTTTTCCCTGTAAATCAGGACAATATGAATTAATTACAAATTCAGACTTAAGACTTTCGTCTTTGTTTCTGAACATACCCTTAATATCCCCTAAAGACCTTTTCTTCTTCGTCTCCTCACTCATTTTTTCACCTAATATGCATCTATTTTCCTCATATTTAAGCATTCGTAGAGATTTTATTTTTAACTGCGTTTGGTTTCCGCTAATCGAAGTCAATCCATGCCCATGGGGCTACCAAATGTTTTAATACTCTGTCCTCCCAAATTAATGGGCAAAGCTTAGGCTATTTGCGGATGTTTCGATGGCAGAAGGGGGTTTATTCTCAATATCGCAGAGCAGGGAGGATCTCGATAGGATAACCCATATACTGAACCTGCTAATAAAGTTCCAGATTGGGCAGTTCGCCGATAGGGTCAGGATAGGCGAGAAGCTGCCGATACGCCTCTCAAGGCAGAAGGCGCCAAGGGAGATCATATACAAGACGACGCAGGAACGCGTCAGGATGACGCTAGAGGAACTGGGCACTACTTTCGTGAAATTCGGGCAACTACTTAGCACGAGAGAGGATATAGTTGGCGTCGACTATGCCGCAGAACTCTCGAAGCTGCAGGACAAGATGAAACCGTTCCCTGCCGAGCAGGCCAAGCACATGGTCGAGAAGGAGCTTGGAATGCCGGTCACTGAACTCTTCTCCAGTTTCGAGTCCGAGCCGCTTGCTTCGGCTTCGGTAGCGCAGGTGCACCGTGCAAAGCTGAAGAACGGGAGGAGGGTGGTTGTCAAGATACAGAGGCCTGGAATAGAAAGAACAATCAGGGAGGACATAAGGATAATGCATTACCTGGCTCACATGGCTAACAAGCACATACCTGAAGTGCGGAAGTATGATCCTATTTATCTTGTCAACGAGTTCGAGAGGTCAATGATGAAGGAGCTCGACTTCCTCAGGGAAGCGAAGAGCGCGACACGCCTCAGGCATAACTTCGAAGGGGACAAGAGCGTCTTCATCCCGGCAATATACGATACCCTTTGCACAAAACGCGTCCTGGTCATGGAAGAAGTTAGGGGCGCAAGGCTCTCGGAAGTGATTAACTCGAATTCAGCAAAGTACGACAAAAAGCTGATCGCGCACAGGTGCGCTCAGGCATTCTTCAAGATGGTCATAGTTGACGGATTCTACCACGCAGATCCACACCCCGGCAACATAATGATACTTGACCGCAATGTCATCTGTTATCTTGACTTCGGCAGAGTAGGCAGCATTGACAGGGAGATATCAGAGAATCTTTTCAAGTTGGCGCTCTTTGCTATAGAAGGGGACGTAAACGGCATAGTTTCTCACCTGATTAGGACAAATATGATCAGTGACAACGCAAACATAAGTTCATTCAAGGCTGACATGACTGACGTTATAGATGGATATTACAGCACAAGCAGCAGGGGTATCAGGATGGGACAACTGCTCTCTGATTTACTATCCGTGATAGGAAGATATGAGTTCAACAGGCCAAGAGAGGTTGCCGAGCTTACGCGTGCGATTTTCATAATGGAGGGGGTTGGCACACGGCTCAATCCGAGGTTCAACATCATAGACGAGTTCGAACCTTATGCGAAGAAAGTGCTTACCAGCAGTGTGGATCCCAAGAAATTCGCGTTCAGTCTCAAGGACAGCCTGCTCGACATCGAATACATGGTCAGGGACTTCCCTATGTCACTGCGCAGGTTCATGAAGAAGTTCGAAGAGGGGAAGATGAGGATAGAGCTGGCACACAGGGATCTCGATGTCTTCACAGCGGACCTGGCAGACATAAGCGACAAGCTCTCAGTAGCGATGATCTTCTCTGCACTGATAGTGGGCTCATCCATCATAGTTCAGGCGAACCGGATCCTCGGTGTGCTAGGTTTCTGCATCAGCGCAATCCTAGGGATCTGGCTTGTGCTTAAGATACTGCTCTCCTGAATAGGTAATCATATTTGAAAAGGTGAAAGAATGGATCAATTGGTGAAGAAAGGACTTGAACTGGGACTTGGCATAACCGCCATCACGGTAGGCGCGCTGACCGAAGCTATGAATAAGCTCGAGAAGGAAGGCAAGATAAGCAGGAAGGAAGGAGAGAGGATGGTGCACGATATCGTGAACAAGTACCATGCGAATAACAAGAAATACATGACGGACATGCAGAAGCAGCTCGACGGATTGATGAAGGCGATGCCTTTCGCGACCAAGAAGGACATAGACAGCATCAACGCGAAAATCGAGAGAATATTCAAGCAGACAAAGAAGAAGCGCAGATGATTCTTGACTGAATCAATCAGGTCTCCGGCTTAAGGCAAGAGAAACAGTTATTCTGAAGAATCT
>JBEKPX010000034.1:0-9387 GCA_049520335.1 Candidatus Micrarchaeales archaeon
ACAGTGAGGGAAATGTTTGACAGGGCAAAGGAGAATGTGCCTTCAATAATCTTCATAGACGAGATAGATGCGCTTGTTCCTTCAAGAGATACGGCAAATGAGATGGGAGTAAAGCTAACGGGCGAAATTATCCAAGAATTCGATAGGATAAAGGAGGCTGAAGGCATAGTCATTGTTGCCGCAACAAACAGACCAGATGTGCTTGATCCCGCTCTTCTTAGGGCAGGAAGATTTGACAAGCTTATATTCGTACCTCCGCCAGATGCGGAGAATAGAATGAAGATATTTGAACTCAACTTGGAGAAGGCGCCGATATCAAGTGATGTTGAATTCAAACGCCTTGGCGAGATGGCAGAGGGCTACACGGGCGCAGATATCGCGAACCTGTGCAGACAAGTGAAACTCAACGCGCTGGAAGCCAGCGTGGCTTCAGGTACCGAACTGCAAATAAGCATGAAAGACATGATTCTGCAGATGCAAAAGACGAGACCTTCTGCACCGAGCATGCTGATGGGCAGATATCTTACTTTCTTCACAAAATACGGCAAACGCTGAATCATATTCCAAACTTCAATAAGTATGTGGCAGCGCTGCCAGTCGCTTGCATGAGCGGCTGTGGGTATATTCCGAATGCCAGAGTAATTATCAGACAAAAAGCTATCACAAAGAGAGTAGGCGTATCGACTCTAATGCGATATGCACCTGCCTTGTTCGTGTATACCGCACTTATAACCTTGACATAGTAGAAGACTGAGATAGCTGTATTCAAAATCCCGATTACCACAATCGAGACAACACCCGCATCAACTGCGCTGAGAAAGAGGAGGAATTTCCCTACAAAGCCTGTAGTCATGGGCATGCCTATGAAAGCCAGCAGGAAGAAAGAGAGCGCCACAGCGCAGAACCTGTTCTCCTTGTACAATCCTATCAGACCGTTGAGATCATTCCTGTCCTTGCTCTCCAACCATGCGACTATGCTCATCGCACCTATGAAAAGGAAGGCATGGGAGAATATCATGAATAGGCTTGCACTTATTCCTTCTTCACTCCTCATCGCAATCCCTATCAGAATATATCCTGCTTGGGAGATTGAGGAATAAGCAAGCATCCGCTTAAGATTGTCCTGAACTAACGCAATCACATTTCCATATGACATGGTGAAAATAGCCAGCCCCGCGACAACAAAGAAAGCAAAATTGAAGTTTATGAAAAGAAGTATGAGCACCTGGATGAGGGCAGCGAAGCCCACAGTCTCATTTACTCCTCCAAGCATTGCCGTCATATGTGCCCCCGAACCCTGATAGATATCAGGTATAAGTACGTTAAACGGGAAAATCGATGCCTCGAACCCGAGGGATGCTATGAAAAGAATAAGGGCAAATAAGAGAAGGCTGCTCTGTTGTTGTGCCCCAAGTATCAATGTATTAACAGAGCCATACACGATTACAATAGCAAAGGAGAGCAGTGAAATTGCTATTGATGACATCACAAAGAACTTCACTGCAGCTTCTAGGCCATCTCTCTTTGAAAGGAGTATCATGAAAGCGCTTGGCATGCTCACAAGTTCAAGGCCAAGAAAGATGCTTATGAGTGAAACCTCGGAAGCGACTATGTACATTCCCACTAGTGCAAATGAACTCAGCAGAGCAAAATCACGATAGTCTTGCGAGTGGGAGTATGTAAGGAAGTGAAGAAGGAATATCCCTATGGTGAACAGAAAAATGAAGAACGCAGAGAAAGAATTAGCAGCAAAGAAGTTAAGATAGGTATAATTTGCATTACTTAGGAAATAAGAGCTTGCGATAAGGTTTAGAAGTATGACTGCATTGAAAGCTAGAGTCAACTTCTTCCTTTTGCTGTGCATTCTCAGGAACATATTTCCCATAACAAGGAGCACCACAAGAGCCGCAAAAAATAATCCAAGCATCAAATCACCAAAGCAGCGAATGCAAGAATAAGAAGACCAACGACGAATGCAACAACATATGTGTTCATCCTTCCAGTAGCCATCCTTCTGCTTGAGATTCCTGAAATCATCACAAGGTGCCCGAGCGAATCAAACCTGTCATTGATTCTAGAGTCAAGATATTCAAAAACTCCTGCCAACGCTCCAGCGAAAGCAGCAATATGACCATAAGCAGTGTTCGTCATCCACGTCATGTGCATCATAGGCTGTGTGCGTGCTGTCTCTGTCTTCTTCGGGACTACCTTCTTTCTCTGCCTATAAATCAGATAACTCATAGCGGCCCCTACAGCGACGACCACTATCTCCAGAATCGCATCATACAGGTTCAGCGATAAGCTGGTGCCAGCGGTGCCTAGTTCAGCTCCCTGAAGAAGTTCAGGAAGGAGAAAGAAGACTATGCTGGTCGCGAGAGTAAAAACAGCGAGTGCTGCCATGCTGAATAGCATGCTTTGGGGTGTAGACCTATAGTTAAGCGCTATTCTTGCACTTCCTGCCCTCTTCCTCTGCAGCAACAGCCATCTGAACATATAGAAACTAGTTCCAAGGCTTACAATCGATATTACAATATACACTATAAGATTATTTGAGAAAGAGGATGCTATTCCGACATTTGCAAAGAAACCGGCGAATGGAACGAAGCCAGCGATGGAAAGAACTCCGAAGATAGTAGTTATGTATGTAATCCTGCTCCGTCTTATCCCACTTATCTCATCAAGATTCTCCTTCTCGTTCGCCTTCATTGTAACTCCTGAGCTCAAGAATAGGAGTGCCTTATAGAAACTCTGTACGAAGAAGAAGTAGATCGCCGCAAGCAGCGCATTGTTCGCGACCGCGATGAGCATCAGCCCAAGCTCCTGGACTGTGGAATATGCAAGGACTCTTTTGATATGTTGCTCTCTGAATGCACTCACCATTCCTATCACTACAGTGACGATACCTATCAGGAAGATTAGGTTAAGCGTCTTTGCTGCTAAGAGAAGAGGGAAAAGGATTATAGCAGTGAAAACGCCTGCCTTGACCATGGTTGTCGAATGCAGAAATGCGGAGACGGGAGTCGGCCCTTCCATTGCATCAGGAAGCCATTCATGGAAAGGAAATTGTGCCGACTTAGTGAGAATCGCTATCACCAACAGACCAACTGCTGCTTGAGGGAAGTTCGCGCTCGCTGTCTTGGATAGTATCAGACCGAATTGGAGCGTTCCGAAAGTGCTCTGGAATATTATCATGGAAGCAAAGAATGCAATATCTCCCACAAACACGATTGTTATCGCCTTCCTCGCCGCAGCGATGGCTCTCTCTCTCCCGTGCCAGAATCCTATGAGAAGATAGCTCGTAAGGCTTAGGAACTCCCAACCTATGAAGAGCATCATGAAATTTCCCGCCATCGCAAGCGAAAGCATCGCAACCTCGAAAGAAAGCATTTCAACATAGTATCTTTTCTGCTCGCTTGGCGTGTCCATGAACCCGAAGGAGTACACAATCACAAGCATACCTATGAGCAAAACAATCCACAACACCATATAGTTGAAAGAGGCCAGCGTAGCGGTAATGCTTAACTGCACGCTCCCCACTGAGAACCAGTAAAGCGTCGAACTCCCAATTTCGACGAGCGGCAACAGAATAAAGCTAGCAAGGCTCCCTGCAAGTGCGATATACTTTGATGATTCGTTGTTCCTGACGAGCACAATAGCAAGAATCGCAAGTATTGGAGGAACTATGATCGCGAAAGGCATCATTCTACCACTTCAACCTTGAAAGCTTCATTATATCGAAATCCGACCCACGTGCTTTCATATATACGTAGAACGTTATTAGTGCGATAACTTCCGTCGCAGCCACCGACCAAAGTGCGATCAGCATTGTGACCGCAGATGGGTCAGGATTCCTTACATATGAGAAGAATGAGATGAGGCAGAAGACGCTAGCTATGAATATCAGCTCAACACCTAGCATGATGACTATGAAATGCCTGTTCGAGATTATGCCTGCTAACGCGATAGCGAACAGCGAGACCGAAGCAAACATCAGAAGATTCAACATTAAACAACCATCTTCGAAAATTTCTTTATTATGACAACGCTTCCCAATGTTGCGGCAAAAAGCAGGAAAACGGAGGCGAAGAGGAACGCATAGTTGTTTGAGAAAGCAGATGCCGCAGATGAAGAAAATGAATTTGCAGCCACCTGCCCCTCCCCTACTCCCAGAACGAATGGAAGCAGGAAGGATAGCATTATTGCTGTCGAGATAAAGAACCCAACTACGCCTTTTCTTAACTCTTTCCTCTCCTCAGATGCAACTGCAACAATCAAGTATGTAGATAGACTTCCCACAAACACAAGAAACTGCAGCAGCGCAACTAGCGTCTGATTAAGGTAAAGGAACACAAAGGAACTACCTAAAGTGGAAAGAGCAAGGAAAATGACTGCATGCAGAAGTTTTTTTCTCACGAATACGAGAATGCCTGATACTAGAGTTAGCAGCACAGGAAAGACCAAGAGTATCGATAGTGCCATCTTCTATCCCTGCAATTCTTCAGGCCTCTTGATAAACTTCCTCTTGTCGTATGCTTCAAAATCATATCCCTTTGTCAGTGTCAGGCACTTTGGAGGGCAGACCTCTTCGCAGAGTCCACAGAACAGGCATCTCTCAATCCCAATCTGTGGCATTACCTTCTTCCCCCTCTCAGTCTCCGTCTCCACCATGGTGATTGTCTTGTTAGGGCAGATTCTCTCGCATGCCGAACAGCTTATGCATGTGTCAATATCTAGCCTGAGCATGCATCTTTCTCTATCATCAAGAGATTCTCTTCTTTCCGGGAACTCGACTGTGAATCTCTTTCCCCCCAAGCTCTTCACGCTTTCCAGTAGGGGATTCGACGCCATCCGATCATCTAATGAATAATAGATAAGTAATTATTAAATTGAGCAGTGAAAGCGGCATCAGCCAGAGCCAACCGAACCTTAGCAGACTGTCTATCCTAATTCTAACAGCGGTTGCACGTACTATCATTATGAAAAACAAGATAATGAAAGTCTTGAGCATGAGCCACACGAATGGGGGCAGCACGGGCCCCAACCAGCCTCCAAAGAACAGTATAGCAATAATCAGGCTGCCCAGGAGTACTTTAGTGTAATCAAGGAAAAGCACAAGCGTATAGTAAGGCGCGCTCACATCGGTGAGCCAACCTGCTATAAGCTCAGAGTCCGCTTCACGCATGTCGAATGGCGATCTCTCCATTTCAGCGAGCATCACAATGAAGAATACAATAAATCCGATAGGCATCATCAGAGCAAACCAGCCATTCGATTGTGCATTTACCATTCCTGCTATATTGTAACTGCCGGCAAGCGCTCCCACCGAAGCAAGCACCACAAGCAAAGGCACCTCATATCCCAAAAGCACCAAGATTGACCGTTGGGCGCTTATCGCAGCAAACCTGTTTCCGCTTGAAAAGCCATTGATGAATATGAGTAATGGCATTGAAGATAATACAACGAAGACAGCAAGCATCCCCAATCCTATGTTTGATTCGATCACAGTTGGAGAGAAAGGAAGCAGGAGTATTGCGAATATAGAAATTGCAAGCATGATAGGAATCGTTATTAGGAAGAGATTCTTGTCCGCACCTTTGGGCACCACATTCTCCTTGGAAAGAAGCTTTACAAAGTCAGCCAGGTTCTGCAATATTCCATATTTTCCTGCATAGGTAGGTCCGTGCCTTCCCTGTATCTTCGCTATCGTTTTTCTTTCAATCCATCCGAAAAAATAGTCGAATGCCATTATGAGTACGAGCACTAAGATAGCATACACAAATGCATTGCCTGCCTCCACGAGCATTCCGCTCCCCGAAAAGAAGTTTGTTATAAGCGAATCAATACTCAATGCATTCACCTATCAACATCGCCCATCTCTATATCGAGGCTTCCGAGTATTGCGAATAGGTCGGCAACCCTGCAACCTTTCACTATTTCTTTAAACGCGGCGAGATTTATGAATGTCGGTGCCCTTATCGAAAGTCTGTAAGGCCTCTGAGGGTCCGCAACAAGATACATGAGGCATTCCCCTCTCGGGAGTTCCCTGCTTATAATTGATATCCTGTTCTTTGCGCTAGGCAATATCAGCCTAGTCTGCATCCCAATGGCATCCCCCTCTGGGATCAACCTGAGCGCATTTCTAATCAATCTTATGCTCTCCCTCATCTCCAATAGCCTTACTCTGTACCTTGCAAAGCAGTCACAACCGCTCCTGAACTGCGGTTCGAAGTTAAGCTTGTCATAGACATAGTAAGGTTCATTCATCCTCACATCATAGCTGAATCCTGAGCCGCGCAGCACCGGACCAGTCACCCCTAGCTCCATCGCGTCATCTCTGCTAAGTATCCCGACTCCTTTCATCCTTTCAATGAATATGGGATTCTTCTCCAGATAGCTCCTATATACCTCTATCCTCTTCTCGATATATTTGAGCGTCTCAAGCGTCTTATCATTAAAGCCTTCAGGAAGGTCATGTGTCAGCCCGCCCAATCGCATGTTCACATAGAACATTCTTGCCCCAGCAACCTCCTCCAAAAGTCTCAACACCATATCCCTATCTCTGAAGGTCCACATGAATACTGTAAAGAACTGACCGATATCATTCGCCATAGTGCCGAGCCAGAGCAGATGGCTAGCAATCCTCTGCAATTCAAGGAGTATGGTCCTGACGTACATCGCCCTTTCTTTCACCTCTATGCCAAGCGCCTTCTCAACGACAGCCACATATGCCTCATCATATGATATCGGAGCGATGTAGTCTAGTTTCTCCATGTAAGGCGGGCTCTGCATATACATCCTGTTCTCAACCAACTTCTCCACGCCCCTATGAAGGAATCCAACATGAGGCTCTACGTTCAAGACAGTGTCGCCATCGACATCAACAACTAGTCGCAGCACTCCATGGGTGCTCGGGTGCACAGGTCCTATATTTATCCTTGTCACCAATCAACCACTCTTTTCATATTCCTCGCCCCATGCAAAGTTCTTCCTCAGTGGCGCCAGCTTGCCATTCCATTTCTCAAGAAGCAGCCTCTCAATATGCCTGTTCTTAATCTCTATTCCAAACATCTCGTAGATTTCCCTTTCATACCAATCAGCTGCTCTATACAGTCCGATAACGCTCGGAACCCATGCATCAGAGGGATCGATTTCAACTTCCACTATTTCATCCTTCTTTTTCTCCTTCAGATCCCTGATAAAATACACAACTTCAAGGTACTTCTCATAATCGACAGCAGTGATTTTGACCAAATACCCATAGCCGTTCTTTTTCATCTCCTTCAGCTTAGCTATCAGATCTTTCCTTTCAATCTTCAACCACACCACCTATCTTCTTCTGCAGTTTAATGAACCCGGAAATGAGGTTCTCTGGCTTTGGAGGGCAGCCAACTACATACACATCAACAGGCAACACCTGGTCTATACCCTTAATTATGTTATAACTCTCCCACCATGGGCCTCCGCAGGTCGCGCATTCTCCGTATGCAATCACGTATCTTGGCTTCAGCATCTGTTCATAAAGCCTCTTTATCTCAGGCACCATAGATTTGGTGACCCAACCAGCTACGACCATGACATCACTCTGTCGTGGAGTTCCTCTGAAAATTAAATAGCCTTTCCTTTCCGCATCCATCCTTGCGGAGCCAAAATCCATAAGTTCTATTGCGCAACACGAAAGACCGAACTGAAGAGGCCAGAGCGAATTAGATCTAGACCATTTTACAAGTCCCTTAGAGGCAGCCTTCATCACCTCTGATAATTTCAAGAAGGCCATGTTTGGTTTTGCCTCAAACTTCTCGGCAGAGCTCTCCACAAGCCTGTCCATCTCCTTTTCAGCATCCATATAATCTACCATACTGCACCTTTTCACATCATATATTTAGTCAATCGACCTTGCTTCTGGCGATTCCCAGCAGGAGCAGCTCAAAGCCAATTCCAAAGAGCAGTAGAAGCACCAAGAATATCCCGCTGCTTGCCTGAGCTTCCCTAGAGAACGTTGACCATATGATGATAATGGCCGCCACCATCTCAAACGCAAGAAACAGAGAAAAATAATGTAGGTATTCGTGCATTATTTCAACATTCTCTCCTATGGTCTCCTCTGCGCTCTCGTACGGAAGTCTCTGGACGCTATTCCCTTTCCCTCTAGGTCTCACGAGCTTCGAGAATAGGAGAAGGGACAACGGTACGAGTACGGAAACTAGTGCAAAAACCGTCACTTGCACGTATGAAAATGCCATCGAATATTTAATGAATGCCAACGTTAATATCTAGTATGGTTAATTCTGAGACAAAAACAGGCGAACCGAATGAAACTCTCACAGAAGGCGTTGGAAGTGCTTTCAGCTGGAACTATAAAGATAAGGGTGAACCGAAGCGGCATGTTCCAGAATATGACTTTCAGGACGAAGACGGTTAAGCTCGGCAATATTGAATATTACGTGCTATTTACCGATAGGATAATAGGCTTGACCGAACTCGCTAGGATTGCGGAAGAAATAGGATTGCCTGTAGAGGCTCCGAACGGGATAGCATTCCCAAAAGGGACAAGCGCAATGGACTTCAAGAAGGAGAATTAGCCCTTCTTTCCGGTCCTGCCCTGCTTGCACGAGTTACAGATCCCGAGCTTTGCGTCGAAATCCTCATCGCACGCTGCCCTCCCACAGAGTTTACAAGTGTGCGTTGCGGGCCTTATCCCGCAGATATGACATAGCATTCTGATCCCACTCATAATATCACTCAAATTCAGCAACGCCTTTAAGCAGATCTCTCGCCCTTACCAAGGATAGAGGTCTAAGCCCCTTATTCTTTGCATATTTGCACTGGTATTTTATGTATGATTCATTGATTTTTGTGTTCGGATTTATCCTCTTGCATTTCTCTATGTAATCTATGATCAGCTTCGCGGCACTTTCCTCATCAAGCCCCTTGATATTCACCAGATATGGCGCCAGGATCAGGTTAACTGCCCTATGCCTGATGTCAGAGATCGGCGTCGAAAGCAGCTTCTCTATCCAGGAATATGCGCCCTTCCTAAGATCAAGGGAGATCTTTTGTTCATGGGGTTTCAGTTCTTTTGCCGCTTCTATTATCTCCTTAGGAAGTTCCTTCTTATCGATAGGGAGGCGGGACGTGATCTCCTTTTCAATTGCAAAACCAACAAATTTCCTTAACTGCCGCTCATCGATGCTCACAATACCCTTCGATATTCTCGCATTGACAAGCCCCAGGGAATTGTCCTTCCTTGGCACCGAGACGAACTGTTCAAACCCGATCTCGAAGTCGTTGTTCTCTTTCTTTTTGACTTTAAGACCGAGCTCTTCGCAAATTCTGAGCAGGTTATCCAACGTATCGATTGAAAGATGGCTCTCTGCCGCATCCGCCTCG
>JBEKPX010000035.1:0-9043 GCA_049520335.1 Candidatus Micrarchaeales archaeon
GACCTCGGAGGTCCGCCAATCCACTCCGTACTTTGAGAGGTTTATCTGCATGCTCTTATCCCAAAGAGCATACTCGTTGCTTGTCCTGGATACAGCATATGCCAGTATCGAATCGTCACTCATTGAAACTACTAGCTGGGGTATGTAGGACTTTGAGAAGAGTCTGGCAATCTCATCGTAATCAGGTTTTGACTTGAACCTCGCCAGTATGAGATGCGGGCTAGCGAAGCCGAGCTTGGTTTCGTTGAACTCCGGAACGTAACTTATGCCTAGGTCCTTTTCCAGTCTCAGCAGTCTGTCCTTCACCGACTTCCTGGATATCTGCAATGCCTTCGACATTTCTGTTATCGAAATCCTGCTGTTCTCCGATAGCAGCCTTATTTCCTTTCTGGTGACAAGGTTATACCTGTCATTGAAAGCACTATGAAATTCGTACTCTTCTTTCATTTTATCACTTTTTCAAAATAACAAACTCCTATGCACTTATTGTATTTTTATACATATATTATAAACCATTGCCTACAAAGCATTTATTGTATGAAAATAAAGACTACTGCAAACATCTTTCTGATACTGGCATTGCTACTTGGAGCTCTATTCCCAGTTATGCTTGATTTTGCAAAAGGAGTTGATACTCTTGCGTTTCTATTCGTCACCTATGCAATATCGGTGCCGGCGTCGTTGATTTTCGCGGTAGCGATGGGAAAGAAGAAGATGATAATCAGGTATATGAGAAAGAGCAAGGATCTGCTGCTGATAGCATTCATAGGGCTGCTTGACTACGTCACGCTTGAGTTTGGGCTCTCCTATGCCGAGAAGTTCGTTAGTGCATCGATAGCGACCGTCATATACAGGACAAACCCTATACTTATGCTCATTTTCCTGCCACTTTTGCTTAGGGAGAGGATAACAAAATATCAGGCAGCTGCTCTATTTCTTGGATTCCTTGGAATATACATCGCGCTTGGAAATGGATCGTTTAACATCTTCACAAATGTCAGCATGCCTATAGTTGCATTCCTCGTGCTTGTGACTGTCGCAGGGTCTCTTGCAATGGTATTGATAAAGAAATATTCATTTGATATGGAGAGTTGCATGTTCATATTCAGCCTTTCCAATTTCATCTTCTTCACTATGGCATATGTCTTTGTAGGTATGCCTGCGATAGAGCTAACTCCGATGGTCTTGATTGCCGCGTTCTATGTCGGGATTATTTACAACGTTTTCGTAGGTTTCATGGCCTTCAGGTCTATGCGAATGCTTAAGACGACATTCTTTACCAACGTCTATTTCCTTTCCCCATTCATAACTTTCATCTTCGCATATTTCATTCTTGGGGAGGCAATAACTCCATATTACATAGCAATAGCTGTACTGGTCTCCATTGGCATACTGATACAGAAATTCGACAAGAAAGGAGGCACATACGTGGCGAAGGCGAAAAAGCCCGCACTGATTGATAACGTGATATTTGACGTTACGGGCATCTTCGCCAATACTGGAGAAGTAGCCATCTCCGAAGCAATCAACAGCGGGGATAGAGTCCTAGCTGTGAAAGTAAATAAGGAGCAGAACGATATTGTTGGAAAAATTGTGAGACAAGGAGATTACACTCATGTATATACTGAAGATACCAAGTCGCTGCAGAAAGAAATGACATTCATCAGAGACATAATGGACGCAGGCGAGAATGAGCAGATAGTGCTAAAGCCCGGTAAGCCCGACGATTCTGAAGTATTCTTCGAAGAGTTGTTCAACGCGATGGAGCCTGTTGACCACAGTCATGCATGATCTTGTCTCTGACCATAGAAGTAACCATAGAGAGACGCCTGCGGTTTCCTCAAAATCAAAGTAACAAACATGTATGAAGATTATGTAACATTTAGAATTGTATATAAATCTTGTCTGCGTATTATAGATTGATGGTGGAGGGTGAGATGTGGTCTTATTCTAGACTTCATGCTGATATGTTCCATTCCATCTGGATCCAATGCATGATACACATCCGCTCCCACCATCCCCATCCCAAAATGTTTCTATTTATTTGATCGAAGATTGCAGTTTTGCATGAATCTGATTGCTATTTGAAAATTCAAACGAATGTTTATAAAGGATAAGAAAAAGATAGATTATGATTATATGAGGGAATGTGAGAGAAATAGTATATTGGTTAAAGGATCATACGGGCCTCCAGGAACCTTTCGTGACTTTAGAAGAGTTTTCGAAGAGCTATCTGAACCTGTAGGAATCGCTGACCTTAGAACGGCATTGACAGAACGTGATTATCAACAGCATCTCACCAATGGTGGTTTAGAGTCAGCATCCATTCGTAAATTTTGTGAAGCAAGAACGAAGAAATATACTCCACAAGTTCTTCAGAGTATAGCTAAGTCAGTCATAATGATGGATCTCAGAACGGATGATGATGGGGTTAGAGCTGTCCTTGAAAAAATGAGTCCTGCTGGGGTTGCAGATGTGTTGAATACGATTAACATTATTAATATAGAAACAGCAAAGAAGAAGGAGAGAATCCTAGATGAGTTAAAAAAGAAAGCTTCTTCAAAGGATCTTAAAAGAAAAGAATAGAACATACATTCTATACCTGTTTACTGAACCAGACTATGATGAGTGTAAAATAAGTTTTGGGCCTGAATGCAAAACTAAATCTGTGCTGCAGGGCTTTGTTTTTGTAACTCTTTTAACCTTTCCTCGGCAGCTTCTTTTATACAAGGAGCGCGATCTGTTTTTGCTATGTTTCTCAACAGCTCCTCATCTTTAAGCTGGTTTACTGCACTCAGCCTAACTCTCCAGTCTAGATGTTTTGTAGCATTGTCTCTTAGCATAGTTTCAAAAGTAGGCATTTCTATTTTTACTTCGGGCTTAACTTCTTTTTTAAAGATATTAAGTCTCATAATTTGCCTTGAATTGGATAGGTATAAGATTATACCCTTCTTCCTCTTCTGCCGCCAGGCCTCCTTGTCGTGTCTGTAGGAATAGGTGTGACATCCTCTATGCTTCCTATCTTCAACCCGCTTCTTGCAAGCGCTCTCACGACTGCCTGGGCTCCATGGCCAGGTGTTTTTGCACCATGCCCTCCAGGCGCCCTTATCTTTATGTTAATGTTGGTTATGCCCTTCTCTATCGCGGTCGCAGCAACCTTGTAGGCTGCCTGCATCGCGGCGTATGGTGAGCCTTCCTCTCTGTCTGCATCGACTATCATCCCGCCGCTGCCTATCGCTATCGTCTCAGCTCCTGAGAGGTCTGTAAGAGTTATTATCGTATCGTTCTTTGACGAGAATATGTGGGCGACGCCCCAGTGTATCCCCTTTGCCTTATATTTCTGCGTAGCAGCCATCGCGACTTCTTCGAAAGAAACCTTTTCTGTCTTCTTAACTTCCTGCTTCTCCTTCTCCTTTTCCTCTGATGACTTCATTCGCTCTTTCTTCGCCACAATATCACCTAGCCACTAACCCCGGCGCCCTCCTTAGTTGGGCTCTCCTGCGGTGCTGCCGGAACCGCTTGCACGCTTGGCTGCTGTATAACTATCGGTTTGTAGTATTCTATTGCTGTATCTTCGCTCGCAAGCACCAAGTATCCCGGCGATTTCACTCTCTTCCCTTTTATGGATATCAGGCCATGCGCAACTAGCTGCCTGGCCTGCTTGATCGTCCTTGCCATGCCCTTCCTGAATACAATCGTCTGAAGCCTCCTCTCGAGAAGCGCTTCCACCCCAACAATGAGAAGGTCGTCAAGCGTTGCATCACCCTTGACTATGTTGTACCTGCTCAGCCTGACTATCATCTCCTTGCCTGTCTTCTCGGATGCCTTGCCTGACAGTACTTCCCTGACATTCTTCCTCATTCGCCTTATCTCGCTGGCAAGCAGCCATAATTCTCTGAGGTTCTTCAGCCCATACCTGCTCTTTAGCTCGTGCTCCCGCTCTATTCTGACGGAATCCCACATCTTTGAGGGTGTCTCGTATTTTTTCCTTATTCTTTTCGGGTCGCCCAATCAATCACTTCTGAGCAGGCGCTGGCGCTGCTGGCGCAGCTGCCGCAGCCGGCTGTCCTCCCTCCTTCTTCTCTCCAGGAGTTCCTGGTCTCGCTGGTGCTGCCTTCTTCTTCGCCTCCTCGGCTATTCTCTTCTTCGTGACTCCGACAGTCCTTCCAGTCCTTCCTGTGGACCTTGTTCTCTGCCCACGGACCTTCTGGCCATACTGCCTCCTGAAACCTATCCAGTCCTGCAGCTTTATGCTGTTGTCTATATCCTGCCTTGTTTTGACAAGCAGATCTGTACCTACTAAATGCATATCCAGGCCAGTATCGGAGTCCTTCCTCCTGTCTAGCATATAGACCGGCACTCCGAACTTCGCAGGATCCTTTATTACGCTCTCTAGCTTGGCGAGCCTCTCCTCCTCCAATGAGCCGATGCTCGTGCTCTCCATTATTCCGAACTGCCTCTCTACAATAAGCGCTATAGCGTTCGCGAGGTTGTGGCTTATGCCCTTTATGTGCCTCAATGCAGCTGGTATGTCATACTTGCCGTTTATGTCCCTGCCTGCAATCCTCACTATGTTCATTGCTTCGCTGGCTTTCTGCTGCTGCCCTCCTGTTCGGGCTTTCTGCGCAGTTGGTTTCTGTTCTTTTTGCTCTTGGGCCATCAAAACACATTGCATTTACAGTTATTTAAACAGTCACTTTGAAGCAACGCCAGGGCTGGGATATTCAGCTATCGCATTTGAACCCAGAAGGCTCCGAGGAACCATACGCTTGCAGGTTTTTCTCCGGGCGTACGCGTTACCGGATTCCGCCACCCTGGCTTGCTATTATTGTGAGTTAGCATTATTTAAAGGCTAACAGCTGTTGGGTATACTACTGCAATAAAATATATAAATAGTGTAGGGCTACAGCTTCCTCTAGCCCACTCGAGCTTAGGTTGACGCTGATAAAACAAATTATTGTTAGTGGTTTAAAAACTCGCCTGAGATATTAATATGCTTGTTTTATAGGGGGAATGCGATGGAAGACATAGAAACAAAATGCAATGAGTTCCTTTCCGGATTTCTAGATTATACCGTAGAAAGGCTCACTTCCATAACCAGGTACAACACTCGAAAGTTCATAAAGCCGCAATCCGTTATGCAGCACCTCGGAAGCACTACGCTCATAGCGATGCTGCTCTCGGACTACTTCAACAAGGTAGGCATAAAGAACAACACGGAAAGAGTTATGCGCATGGCGATAATACACGACGCCGACGAGGTCGTCTCTGGAGACATTCCGCATGACGCGAAGTATGAAGTAGAATTCTCAAAGGAACTCAGAGAAACGCTCGCAAAGCTGACGAACTACACGCTGCATACAATGCTTGGAATGATAAAAGACAAGGAGATTGAAGAGAAATACATTGAGCTGGTCAATGATGAGAAGGCTAGAATGAGCGTGGAGGCGAAGATAGCCAAGCTGGCTGACATCGGAGACGTAATCATATATGCAAGGCACGAGAAGAAGCTCGGGAATGTGTCCATGTCTGCGGAGGAGAACAACGCTATGAGGGGATTCAAGGGTTTACTTGCATCGATACTTGCTGAAAGTCATATTTCTGGGAAGAATGAATAATATTCTTGCTCGCCTATCTGAGAAAAAGAAAGAGCTTCCTTATCTATTCGTTGCCGGATTTCTGCTCAGGTTTCACAGAGGGAAACAGTATTACATCCTTCAGGGACGGCACATCTGCAAAAAGCATAGCTATCCTATCCATACCTACGCCGTATCCCGCAGTAGGCGGCATTCCATATTCCATCGCCTCGATAAAGTCATTGTCTATAGGCGGTACTTCTTGATCTCCCGCCTTTCGTTCCTTATCCTGCTCCTCAAATTTTTTCTTCTGCTCTAGTGGGTCTGTCAGCTCAGAATAACAGTTGCCAAACTCCATTTTTATTATGAACATCTCGAATCTTTCGCTAAGCTTTGGGTTTCCTCTCTTGTCCTTAACGAGCGGGCACATGTATGCAGGGAAGTCCATGACGAAAACAGGATCATATAAATCCTGCAGCACATACTTGTCGAAAAGAGCATCAGCAACGCGTATGTTGTTCTTTAACGGAATGCTTAGCTTTTCCTTATCAGCTATCTTCTTAGCTTCATTGTCACTCATTTCTGATATATCTATTCCAGATTTTTTCTTTATTTCATCGACTATGTAGACCCTCTTGAACGGAGTTTTGAAATCCACTTTCTTTCCCTGATAATCAAATTTATGGCTGCCCTTAATTTCTTTGGCAAGACCGCTATACATTTCTTCGAGAAGCTTGGCATATGTATTGTAATCACTGTATGCTTCATAGAACTCTAACATAGTGAATTCTGGATTGTGTGAAGCATCTACTGCCTCATTTCTGAAATCCTTTGAAATTTCATAAACTTTCTCCATTCCGCCTATTATCAGCCTTTTGAGATAGAGTTCATCAGCTATCCTGAGGTACATGTTGGCCTTGAGGTAGTTATGATGTGTTATAAAAGGTTCTGCGAAGCCGCCGCCATATACTGGCTGGAGAATTGGAGTTTCTACTTCGAGGTAGCCTCGGCTGTCTAGGAATTTTCTTATGTAACTTGTTATTCTAGCGCGCATTATGAATGTCTTTTTAGCATCGGGATTCATTATCAAATCAAGATATCTTTTTCTGTATCTAAGCTCAATGTCAGTTAAGCCATGGAACTTTTCAGGAAGAAATCTGAGGGATTTACCCAAAAGCGACAGCTCTTTTAGTTCAACGCTGATTTCGCCATGTGCGGTCTTCATCACTTTGCCTTCAACGCCTATGATGTCGCCAGAGTCAATTAGCTTGAGCAGCTCAAAAGTGGCCTTTGAAGCGGTATCACTTTTCACCATTATCTGTATCTTCCCGCTACCGTCGAGTAAGTCTATGAAATAGAGCTTGCCCATCTCTCTCATGTTCAGTATCCTGCCGGCAACACTTACTTCCTTGCCTTCGAGTGCAAAAAAGTTTGACTTGATATCTTCCGCATGATGGGTCTGATTATATGAATAAGGATAGGGATTGATTCCTGCGCTTCTTAATTTCTTGAGTTTTTCAACTTTAATGTTATCAGACATTTAATCTACTTTTGAATAGCATTTCGATTATATATTTATAACCTTGAATATCAGACCCAGCTGAATGAACCTGAAAGAAATGGGAATTCTGATAATTATTAAACTATGCTTCGTCTTGCACGTATTTCTTGTTTGTGTCCAAACATTCTTCTGCTCTTGCGAGCTCTTTTCCCAAATACGCGGCATGGTCCAACCTCGAAACTAGGTTTTCGTTCAGTATGAGTCTGTAGATCCTCTGTGCCTTTTTCCCTTTGAAGGTATAATTTGACTTTCTCCCGTTATCGATTCTGTGCTGAACCAATATCTCACCGTCTTCGACCTCTATCACAAAGAAACCTCTCGGATCCTTCTCGAAGGGCACCTCCCTGTTCCTATAGTATTTCTCAGTCAGCTCTTCCGCCCTGTTGAGGTTGTTCTGATACACGTGAGCGGATATTGAGACTATTATCAAACTTCCTATATCCACGTTGAGTTCTTTCGCGATGTTTTTCTGCAGCTTCCTAAGTGTATACACATTGAGGAGCCAGGCACCGAAGATGTCGTGACTCCTGAAAGTAGCCGTCTGGTAGAGCTTGTTGTACTTTATGCTCCAACTAATTTCTATGAGACAAGGAGGATTTGATGCATTTGTATCAGATTCGTGCCTCCATGTTATTGCAATCGCCCTCCTTGAGTATGGTACTTCTTTCAATTTCTTTATAGCAAAGCCTACTTGGTCAAGCGTAGTGATTGCTTCATTGCGCATCTCTTTCAGCACATTTTTGTCATACTCGCTCATTCTAGACAATTTGAGGTTGAATAGTCTTTCACCATATGTATATTCGACCCCGAGTGGTTTCTCCTTGCTAAAGAAGTTTTTGTAATAGTCGTCAAGATCAGTTTCCTTGACAGGTAGCCACTCAGGCAATCCGATATCGTCGCCTTTTATCACCGAGACAAGGTCGAATATCTCCTTCTGTTTCATCCCATATTCTGTGTTTTTGGTTTCCCCGAACTTGAGTATGCAGTCTAGTGCCTTGAACCAGACGCTACTTATCGAATTTCCTTCTATTCTGTATGCGATATCTTCCACGAGCAGGTCATCTATGCGTTGCTCCTTCTCCTCTACAAGGATGGGCTCCATGTAGTTCTCTTCCTCCTTGGAGATCTCGCTTAGTTTCTGGCCTATTTCGCTCCTCAGTTGCTCTATGCTCTTCTCGTTACGAAGGTCTATGGTCTTGATGTTTTTTCTCAGCTCTTCGAGCATATTGCGAGGGAATGCGGAATCTATGTATGCCTCGACTCCTTTCACCTTATAGTTCTCTTCGATTCCATTGTTTATGAAATTTAGGAGTATGTCGCCCGTATGAATCAGGTCCGCTCCACATACTATTATGTATCGTGTCCTTGGATTTGCGGAAAGATTCCTCAGCATCGGGTTTATCCCATAAGTCGAGTAGAGATTGCCTATCACTGAGAACTTATCCTTAGGCAAGCCATCAAGCATCTCGCGTTTAGTCCATAGAGTGCATATCGCAGTGTTGTTCTTCGCATTGCCCAGTATAAGATCTTCCTTGTAACATACTGGCCACTCCAAGCAAAAACCCCAATCATTAATGGCCTGATGAATTGGACAAAAAGGAGTTAATAACAGAATGTACAAAATTTGTCTTTCACTACACTATAACGTTGAACGGGCCCGGCGGGATTTGAACCCGCGACTTACAGGTTAAAAGCCTGCCACTCTAGCCTGACTGAGTTACGGGCCCCCTTAATTAATGTGCCAAGCAATTTATATAATAAATGCCCACGCCGGGTTTTGCCGCTGACCGCAACCAAAAAAAGGTTTCTCTTCGTTATGGTTGTGATGCTATGCTGCCAGAATGGCTTGCCATCAAGCCGGCCACAACCCAGAGATACGATGATATAAAGCAGACCATGCTTTCCT
>JBEKPX010000036.1:0-9021 GCA_049520335.1 Candidatus Micrarchaeales archaeon
GATCGAACCGGCTCGGCCACCCGGCGACAGCGCCCTTTTCGATAGGTCGAGGTGCCTCATGTAAACAGCGATATCGAGCATGCTAAGCGATTTGACCTCTACGCCCATCGGCTTGATGATCAGCTTCTTTATTATGTCCAGGCCGCCTGAGTTGCTGTGCATAGTAGTCATGAAAGGAATTCCCATGTTTGCCCCTGAGAAGAGTTCTCTCGTTTCCTCGCCCCTCACCTCCCCTACGACAAGCCTGTCCGGCCTCATTCTCAGTGCATTTATAACCTGTTCCTTGATTGATGTTGATCCGCCATAGCGCGAACCATATAGGGCAACAGCGTTGTTTATGTCGAGCTTTATCTTCAGCTCGTTTATGTCCTCCTCTATGGTCACCACTCTTTCGGCTCTTGAGATGAATGAGAAGAGCGCGCTCATCATAGTGGTCTTCCCGCTGGCGGGAGAACCTGCAATCACTATGTTCCTGCATGCGTCCATGGCCATCCAGAGATATGCAAGCACCTCGAAGTTCGAAGTCTCTTTCCTCTTGATGTAATCCACGCCCACTACCTTGTTGTCAATCAGCCTTATCGAAGCCACCGCACCGCTCAGCGCATAAGGCTTTATCTGCGCATGTATCCTAGCATCTCCGACCTGCGCGTCTATTATAGGCGTATCCTCCCCAAGCTCCTTGTCCGTCTCATAGATGAACTTGTTGAGAGTATGCCTGAAGCTCTCCGCGCTGTTGAAGCTCAGGTTGGTCCTGCACCTCCCATAAGAGACGTGGAAGATGTTGATTGGAGCGCAAGGCGCATTGATCTCTATCTCCTCTATCTGTTTCTTGTCCTCCATGAGTATGCTTATCGGCCCATAGCCCACAGTGTCGTGGGCCACAAGATAAGAAAGATAGCCCGCACGTTCATTGCCCAGCGATTTGCTGAGCTCCGTGCCTGCTATCTCCTTGGCCTTGCTGAAGAGTTGGATGCTTATCTCTTCCTCCGATTCTGAGAGCAGATTGATCACCGATCTCTTCGCAAATTCCGCGAGCGTTATCTCATGGTTTGTCAATGCGCCGAAGCCGTTTGCAATAACGTAAGCATACTCGTTGCCTGCCTTTGCGATTGCCCTGGGCACAATGCCCAAGCTCTGATCAACAAAGGTATTGCGAGTGAAGGGATCTATTCTAAAACCAAGCTTTGAACCCTCGGGTAATTCTGACCTGATTGGTTTTATCCTGGATATGGTATTTACTAATGGTTCTAATCTTTTACTTATATAAAACATATGGTATTATAGTATCTAAAAAGATTATTATATCTTTCTTTTGACTTAGCATTTTTACGTTGCTCCATCAACTTGGTGCCTATGTCGTGATTGGAATATGTTTATATAATTTAGTATCGAAATAAATTCGTATGGCAAGAAAGGAAAGCGGAGAAGACGAGATTTGGATGCTTAGGAAGGTGATGAGCAGGCCAAACTTTGCAGTCCTAAAACTGCTCATGGCGAAATCACCAAGGACCACAAGGGAACTTTACGCCGTACTGGACAAGAGTTTTACAAGAAAGACGCTCATAATAACGCTCAGGAACCTCTCGATGAACCTGAACGTGCTGCAGCCGACTCATATCAGGACAGAGCGCGGATACGACCTCGGATACGGGATAAACCCAAAGCTCAAGGAAGTTATAAAGCTGGTCGAGAAATGCGAGGGCATAGTAAAGGGCGTTTCCTCAAGCCCGAAGAGCCCTTGAAGGAATGTTGCAATAACGCTTTGGCCTACATAACAAAAGCTCAGGCGATTTGCTGGGAAAGTACAAGGTAACAATAAGGAATGCTGGCTTCAGTTACACGGTATTGGTCAATGCCGAAAAGACGATGACCCTTAGGGAGGTGGAGGAGAGGGCTGTGAAGGAAGTGAAGAAGCGCTATAAGCAGACCATTTCGACAAGTGCTCCGATAGAGATGGAGTTTGAGATCGTAAAGGGGTAGGATCAAATGATGATAAAAAAACCGTATGTTCTTGAAAGCATAGGCAAGACAAACAAGGATGTATGGGTTTTCAGGTTCAGGGCTCAGGACAATGCCTACCTTGACTTCGTACCTGGAATGTTCGCCATGCTCTTCTACAAAAATCCAAGCACAGGGGAAGAGATAGGCAGGGCATTCTCAATAGCGAACGAGCCGCCCTCAAACTATTTCGAGTTCATGATTGTTATGATCCACGGACAGATGACGAGCAAAATGGAGGAGGCAAAGGTGGGTGATGTCTACTACGTCTCAGCACCTTACGGTCAGTTTAAGTTTGATATAAACTCATGCAAGAAACCGCTATTTATAGCGGGAGGCACGGGGATAGCGCCATTCTTCTCGATGCTGAGATTTGCCAAGTCTGTAAAACTCTCATTAAATGCAAGCGTGATCTACAGCGTAAGGTACCCTTACGATATAATAGAGAAGGATGCGCTCGATGGCTTCGTCTCAGACGGCCTAAAGCTCACGATAACTGTTACAAGGCCCCAGCCAGGGGACGGCTGGACAGGACAGACGGGCCACATAGATGCGGAGATGATAAAGAAGTATGCTCCCGACTTCAATGAAAGGGAATGCTACATATGCGGCCCTCCAAACTTCGTCAAAGCGATTAAGGAGGTCGTATTGGGGCTGGGAGTGCCTGAAGGTCTGATAAGGGCAGAGATGTGGGGAGAATAATCTCAAACTAATTTTAACATCAAGAAATAAATACAGGGAAAGCGAATGGCTATGGTGGATAGCATTAAGGAGATCGCAAGGAGTTCCGAATCTGGGATCACTGTCATCTTTGACGGGGACGACACTCTCTGGGAGAATCATCTTTTCTACGAGAAGGCTTATGACCTGTTTGAGAAACGCATCTCGCAGCTGGGGTTTGATAGCAAGCGAGCACTGTCAAAGAGGAGCGAGATAGATCTTGCGAATGTGAGCAAGATGAGGTTTTCGAGAAAACGTTGCCCAACCTCTATGGTTGAAACATATGTGTTCCTGTGCAACGAGAAAGGTAAGACTCCTGAAGAGAGTGTGAAACGCGAACTCTTTGATATCGGAGATATCCCTTTTACATCTCGCCGAGAGTTCTATCCCGGAGCCAAAGAGCTTCTTGAGGAGCTGAAATGCTCTGGCTGCAAGCTAGTTCTTCTTACGTTAGGGGACAATGAGGTCCAGGAGGATAAAGTAAGGAGCATGCATCTGGATGCTCTTTTCGACACGATATACATAGTTGACAGCAAGGATGTGGAAACATACATGAGCGTGATGAGGACGCTCTTGCTTGACCCCAAAAACACTTTTATGGTGGGAAACAGCATGAAGAGCGACGTGCTTCCTGCGCTACAGGTCGGTCTAAGCGTAATACACATACCGATAGAGACATGGGAGTACGAGAAAGCAGAAGGCACGATTGACGGCTTCAAGGGAAAATATCAGGTTGTGAATAGTCTGCTGGAAGTGAAGTCAATATTGGGGACGCATATAAATAAAGAAAAATGCGCAAGGACCAAGCTCAAGGCATGAATTCAGACGATCTTCTCAGAAAGGAACATTATCAGTGCCTGTGCCGTAAGCATCTTGTTCTTCGACTGCTCCCAGATTGCACTCTGAGGCCCCTCAAGGACATCTGCGGTTATCTCTTCTCCTCTGAACGCTGGCAGCGGATGCATAATCATCGCATCCTTCTTAGCGTACTGCAGTGCTTTGCTGTTGACCTGGTATTTAGCGAACATTTTCCTCCTTTTATCAGCCTCTTTCTCGTTTCCCATGCTCACGAAGGTATCGGTGTAAACTACATCTGCATTAGCAAGCCCCTCGGCCATGCTGTCGTATAGGTCAACGACTCCATATTCCCTGGCTCTTGTAAGATACTCCGCTCTTGGTTGATATCCTTCCGGCCCGATGAGTGCCATCTCTGCCCCCATCTTTGTGGCAGCAAGCATCAATGAGTTTGCTGTGTTCTGCGCTGTGTCACCAACAAATGCGATGCGAAGACCCTTCAGTTTCTTCTTGGTTGACATGGTATAGAGATCGGCCAGCGCTTGCGTCGGATGTTCGAGATCGGTAAGCGCATTTATTACGGGAGACGTCGAGTTCTCAGCCATTTTGACCAGGTCGGAGTGATTGTACATCCTAGCTGCGATGAAGTCCACATAGAGGCTCATGATCCTGGCTGTATCCGAAAGCGGCTCACCTCGGGATGTCTGCGATGTCCTGCTGTCTATGTATATGCACCTGCCTCCGAGCCTTGCCATTGCAACCTCAAATGAAAGTCTGGTCCTGGTAGATGGTTTCTCGAAGAACAGAGCGAGCGTCATGTTCTGCTTTAGCGTTATCTCCTCTTCGCCTCTCCTTATCTTGTCTGTTATGTCGAAGATGTTGTGTATCTGATCCCTGGAAACGTCATTTATGCTAATGAAGTTCATCAAACCACTTATCCGAATATGAAGCCGAGGCCTTCATCCGCGCTCTGCCTCTCCCTCTCAACAGTATCTATTATCTGCTTTTCAATATCGGAAGGCGCTCTTTTCACAGAGCTTATGCTCTTCTTCAGTTTTGTTTCGGCGGCGTCTAAGAATGAATCGTCTGCGCTGAGATAGAGATAGCACTTCTCTTCGCCCAAACCGATAGTTATGCCGTCCTTCAGGAGGCAATCCTTCCTTGCAAATATTATGTTTGCTTCTTTGTCATCCCGAAGCTTATTCATCGCTTCTTCTGCCTGCTTCTTCTTAGTCTCAACCTCCTGCGCAATCTCAGGATGCTTCTTGATGTATTCTGGATTATCCCATTCCTTAGGAGTTTTGGGTATTATGTTTGGATCCAAGTATGGATCATAATCGAGAATCTTTTTAAGCGCAGGGACATCGGAGGAGTCCACAACATAAACTCTTGCAGCTATTCTCTCACCCTTCAATGAGTACCGCATTTATGCTGCCTTCCTGCCCTGGCCTGTTCAATACGCGCGCTTTCCCCAGTTCAGTGTTTATTACGGCTCCTTTCGTGATTATGCCCAGCCTCGCGAAGTTTCTGTTATCTCCGGACTGCAGGACTCCCGTTATCTTCGTCTTCTTGTAGCCTTTCTTGGTGAGTACGTTCGCAAAAGCAGCATACTTCAGCACATCCTTCGTATTTCCGCCCCTTCCCCTGGATTTCTTAACAAAATTCTCGCTTCTTATCTTTGCTGCAGTGAAATAACCTCCGGACTCGCACCTCCTCTTGTCTCTCAGCCTAAGCTTCAGTTTCCCGCTTCCGGATGATTTTCTGTCTGACTTGCCGTGGGATTGTGCACCGAATTGACTCATCTTATCACTTATTTCTTAGAATAAGCCCTTATATAAGTTTAATCTGAAAGAGTTTTTATTGCTTGCGGGAAAGGAATAATCATCTTGGAAGGGGCTGCGGATGGAGTATAGCATATCTGAATTCGAATCAAAGCCTGTTCTCTGCGTCTGCAGCAGCGCCAAGGGGATGAACGAGCTCATAGAAGACTCCAGAAAGGCATCTCGCGGAAAGGAGTTCGTGCTGCTTCTTGAGAACAAGGAGAAAGTGGTGAAGCGCGTCCTGCCTGCCTTTATGAACGCTGCAATAAGGATAAAAGACGGAATTGCACGCTCAAATACAACGCAAATGGAGATGCTTCTCCTGCTCTGCGGCACGATGAAGATAGACAAGGCAATCAGAAACTGCGGCGCAAATGATTCGGGGAATTTTCTCCTCTTCTCCACGAAGAGCTCATTGTTAAATAGATTTGCAAAGAAGAACAGAATAAAAATAATAAGGAAAATCGATCTGGAACTTGATGCAAAAACTGCGGGCGAAGTTGCGATGACTGAGCTTCTAGGGGAATGAATCAACCATCGGAGAACTCGGAATTGAGTATCTCATATATCCTTTCTGCCTTTTTCTTTCCTATTTTCTCCACTTCCATTAGTTCTTTCGGTTCTGCCGAGACGAGCCTCTTTATTGTTTTAAAATGTCTCATCAGGGATCCGGCGAGCTTCGGCCCTATCCCAGGCATCGAACTGAGGATGAGCAACTGCCATTCGGAGTTGCTGTATGCCCTCTTTGATCCGACTATTCTGGGTTCCCTTCCTCCCTTGTCCTGTTCCCTCTCCGCCAAGCTTGCAAGCGTCGATACAGTCTCCCACACATCCCTGGACCTCATCACCTGCACGTTATACTCTCCATATATGCTGACTATCGCTCCGAGTATGACGTTCTGGTTCATCGTGAATTCGGCATCTTCGCCCTCAAGAAGCAGTATTGGTTTCTTGAAATTGTGGTCAAGCCTCTCTAATTGGTCGAACAGCCTGGCGTTGATTATCGAGCTTTCAAAGTCAGGTATTGTCTTCCTCTCGACGCACATCCTATCCGAGAGGATGTAATCTCCAACTGGAAGCTGTGCAAAATTCAGTTGTATTCCTGATCCTGAAAGCCCTTCGAGTATCTCGAGGTTCCGCTCCCTGTTGTCCACAATTATCTTTGGAATTAGACTGTTTCCCATAAAATGTACTGTATTGATATAGTTTGATTAATAATAAATAATGTATGACGATAAGGAGCAAGAAGAAACAACCAAGCAAGGAAAAACATCTGCTCAAGGAGCAATTGAAAATAGAAGAAGGAATATTCGACACCAGGACCATGTTCAGGTTGGGTAAACTCTTCGCGAGCGGAGTAGTTACGAGCATGCGTTTCATAATGGCCAGGGGCAAAGAAGCAGATGTGTATCTTGCGGATGCAGGAAGCAAGATAGGCAAGGAGTTTGTCGTGCTGAAGATATTCAGAATGGAGAACTCCAGATTTCAGGACAGGATGAGATATATAAACGGTGATCCTAGGTTCGGGAGGATCAAGGCGAACATATATGCGATAGTCAATGAGTGGTGCAAGAAAGAGTATGGCAACCTTCTAGTTGCAGAGGCCGCCGGAGTCCATGCACCGATGCCATATGCATTCAACGGAAACGTGCTTGCGCTTGAGTTCATAGGGAAAGAGGGGTATCCATCAAGGAGGCTCGAACAGGAGAAAGTGAATGAACCTGAAAAAGTCCTGAAAACAATATTGGAGGATGTGAAAAAACTCTATGAGAACGAGCTTGTCCATGCGGACCTGAGCGAGTATAACATACTGATGCTCGGCGAGCTGCCATACATGATAGATTTCGGACAGGCAGTTCACATAAAACATCCGGAAGCGCACGAGTTCCTGAGAAGGGACATAAGGAACATACTGCATCATTTCTCAAAGAAATACGGCGTAGAAAAAAATGAAGAGACTGTCTTCAGATATATCACAGGGGCGTCTATTGCGGAATCTGGAGACCACTCGCCCTGAATCTCTCTTTATCCGCCAGACTGTACCTCCAGACTATATCTCCACGCTCATTGCCCTGCACGACCCAGGGTTTCACCAAAACAAGATCTCCCTCCTTTATCCAGAATTTCCTCCTAAGCCTGCCAGGTATGCTACACATTCTCTCTAGATTGTCGGAACAGCGTACCCTGAAATTGGAAGCGCCCACCGCCTGTGATACCACGCCTATTATCTCACTCCCTTGCGGCACTTTTAGTTCATGAACCTCCTCTACTTTGGTATTTCTCTTCTTATAGTACAATCTAAAACCTCTTCACAGTGTATCTCGCTCCGCAAGCCTCGCAGACTATGGTCTCATACCCTCTCTCCGTGCCTTCGATATGCGTATCTGGCTTATGGCACTCCTTGCATATCACGAAGCTCTCGAAGTATTTCTTGATCTTATCATTCAGCGCACCCTGCTGCACCTTGGTGCTTATCGTCAGCTTCTGGTCGCCGGCGCTCACTGGGGCTGCCAATTCCTTTGTCAGATATTTGGCTATATCCTCCTCGCTTCTCCTTGCGGTGTCAGCTATCTGCGAGAAGTTCTTTATTATTGTCTTGTTGCCCTGAACGATTGAGTCGACGTCAGGTATCTTGAAATCAGTCTTGTCGGACGCTAGGCTGGGCAGATTGGCAAACGCCCTGTCGAGAAGCTGCTCATAAGTGTAGTCCAACTAATCACTTTGTAGAATATGGATTTCACTGCTTAATAATCATTCGCATAGACTTCATCAGATGCCAAAGCATCAATACTTAAATCTCAAATACCTATAATGCCTTGCAGTAGGAAGGTGGGAAGCTAGGGGTTTCCCATACCGCAAATCCCCTTCGGCGGGCCACATGCCAGCTGCGTTGTATAAGTGCATGCAAAGCCTATGGCAAAGCGCTGAGGTCTTGCCTTCAGTGGTGGCTTCGTGTATGAAACGGGCTAGGCCGGAAGGAGCAACCCTAAGTATATAGCTCACGTGCCCGTGGCACGGAGGCGTACAGAAAGCTATGCTCTGAAGATACAGGGCTGAGCAGAGTCATAGCAAACTCTACCTGCATTTATGCGGCAATGCTGGTTACTACTGCGCGTAAGTGTTTCTCTATGGCAAGATTGCTCAGAGCGGACAAGATATCTGTGCGGCAATGTGTGGAAGCGCTTTTGAAAGGCAAAGCGATAATCTATCCCACAGAAACAGTATATGGATTGGGAGTGGACGCGATGAATGAGAATGCAGTAGAGGGACTGTTCGAGATAAAGGAAAGAGAAAAGAGCAGACCTGTGTCAGTCGCGGTTGCAGACATCGAACACGCTAAAAAACTGGCTGTCTTCAACAAATTTTCAGATGCGCTTGCGGAGAAGTTTCTTCCAGGTCCGTTGACTTTGGTCTTGAAAGCAAGGATTACAATGCCCTTGATTACAACGAATGGCAGAATTGGAATCAGAGTGCCTTCCAACAGATTTGCTCAAGTCCTATTGCAGCAGTTTTCCAAACCAATAACCGCAACTTCCGCAAACATATCCGGATTAAAAAGTGCCGTTGACATCAGGGAAATAGATAGGAGACTGCTGGATAATGTTGAATTAATCGTTGAGGACCCAGAAATCAGGTACAAGAAGGAATCGACGGTCATTGACCTCTCGAGTTCTAAACCCAGAATCAT
>JBEKPX010000037.1:0-8804 GCA_049520335.1 Candidatus Micrarchaeales archaeon
GAGATTCATCTCATTTACCACTCCTGAGATTAACGGGAATAGCCCCTCCACTATTATGATCTTCTTTGGTTCGACTGACTCGGCATTCATTATCGGTTCAGGCATGCTTTTTTTGTATATGGGCTTCAGTATGCTTTCCCCTGATTTAAGGATTTTGAGGTGCTCTCTGAATAAATCTATATTATATGCCTCTGGCTGGTCACAATTTAGTCCATTGTCACTATTATATTTAAAACCGCGAAAATAGTCATCTATGTGGACGAGCACGACAGAATCATCATCGAACGCTTCCTTCAGTCCGTTTGCAACAATCTCGCTCTTTCCCGATCCTGATCCACCGGCAATACCCACCAGAACAGGCTCAGACGCACATGAAATCAGTTCCTTAGTTCTGTTTATCAACCACTCTATGCCTTTGCGCAATTCAAGCTCGGGTATGTTTTCCTTCTCAGAACGTTTTCTGATTAACGATTCCAGAGAAACGTTAGATATGGCAAGAGCGCTGCTATAGTTCTTGTCTTCGGTTATTTCCTTTTCAGGTTGCGAAGGCGGTATGAATTTCTTAGCACCTTTCTCCATCATAGTTGCCCATCTAATTTCTGATGAGGTTTTCTGGTATTTATGCATTTGTGAAAGAAATTTGGATTTCTTTAATGAAACGGTTTTATGAATATTGACTCCAGCTGATCCTTGTTTTTCGCATGCTTTCCAAGCGAAAGTAATAAATAAAGAAGGAGGTAGTTAGGTTTGTGTCTGTCGGTTTGAATTCGGATAATCATATACCTGATGAGTTTAGAAGAGATATTATCAAAGAAGCCAGCATTTCTCGCTATCTCAATTCGAATGAAACAGGGGAGGAAAAGAGCTCTTTCTGGAAGCGATTGAAAGAGAAGTTTGGTCATAAGCTTGACGAAACCAGACACGCCGTAGCGTCCGATATCAGAGATATGGCAGCTTCCAACAAAGGTAGTGTAGATGGCCGCCTTGCGATCGCCATCGTAGTTGGCATGCCGTTTCTTATGCTCTCCGAGATAGCTGTGTTCAGCCAAACTCTTGGGGTTTGGACGTGGGCTCTCATCGCAGGAGATGTTGCGCCGTTTGCAACTCTTTTATATGTTGTCAAGCGCAATCAGGAAAAAAGCTATATTGAGGCGGAGATGAAGCAGGGCTATAATGTTCATGATATTTCTAAAGACGTTGATGAGTATGTTAAGCTTGTAAGGCCGGAGCTCCTCTCGAAGGGGGATGTTGGACTGTGGGATTCTAGGGCCAGGAATGCTGTCGGGGAGGAGAAGGTCAAAGAACATGAAGAGAACAAAGAAAAAACTAAAACCTCTTGATATGTGGTGTTTTTACATACAGTTAAATATGTCGAAAGCATAAGTACGCCGTGACAGAATGCTTGATGATTTAATGGAAAAAGCGAAGAAGATGGATAATGCGCCTATTGATAAAAGCCGTGAGGGCCTTGAAATAGCGAAAAGGATGGATAAGGCACTTATTACAGGTGGCACACTTTGTACTTTGATGGGAATCAGGGAAATCCTAGAGCCTACCCTTAGGAGAGGCGTGGAGATTATGCTTCCAAAGTTGACCAATATTGCAGGAGGAAATTTAGGTATCGATGCTGGGATTATAACAGCTGGAACCGTTGCAGTTACCGCTGGTATTGGTGGTCTAGCTCAGATAAAGCTTTACATGCGGTCTGAAAAAAATCGAAAGCCAAATGATGCTAAAAACATATCCGAAAAGGATAAGAAATGAGTATTTCCCTTCTCATTCCAGTGCTCTAGCCCACTACCGCCTTCGGCTTCCTTGCGTTTCCGACTACCGGAGCAGTATCGCTGCCTCTTCTTATTGATTTCGTATTAGCTTCATTGCACTTCATATCTACCAAGTCCAGAATTTCCTTGCTGCGGATGCTTTTTGATCCGAGTCCTTCCAAGTATTTCAGCGCCTCAGCTGAGTCCCCTTCCCTTATATCCACTCCTTTGATGCAGTCCAATAGCAAGTATGTTGTGAAACTCAGTTTTATCGCATCGGCAGCGGTATTCTTCACGCAATAGTCAGTTGCAAGACCGCAGACAAATACCTGCTTTATTTCCTTTTCTTTTAATATCCTAGATAATTCAGTACCTTCGAAACCTGAATATGCCTCCTTGTCAGGGTCTGTGCCTTTGCTGATTATCATAGAATCCTTCGGAATCATCAGTTTTGGATGAAATTCCGCGCCCTTTGTGCCGCTTACGCAGTGTGCAGGCCAGATGCCTCCATAAGCCGCAAAAGAGCAGTGATTTGCAGGGTGCCAGTCCCTGGTGAATACAACCAAGAGTCCATTGTTGCTGAATTTCTCTACTAGTTTGTTTATTCCGCTAACTATCGTGTCTCCATCCTTGACTCCGAGAGCTCCTCCCGGGCAGAAATCATTCTGGAAATCCACCACTATCAGAGCAGAATTCTTTGACATATCGATACCTTTTGTTCACTCTCTGAGGTTCCCATGCAGCGCTTCATAACTTGAGAGCGCCGCCTCCCTTCGGCTTTTATCAAAAGTTAGCATCATTATCTGGAGTGCTTCTTTGTTAGATGCTGCTTCTTCTAGTCTCTCAATCTGTTTCTTACGCAGATTGTTGAGATTTCTCTCCGATTTGACATCGGTAATGAATTTGTCTGTGTGTAGATTATACTTCTCGCAAAAGGCGAGTCTGTTCTCGAGATACTCCAAGTGTCTGTTTCCTCCTTCCAATAGAGCATTGTAGCCAGCAATCATCAGCTCCTTGCATTTCTGTTTTTCTCCTTCGTTTATGACCTTCTCCACGAACGCTGCCCTGTAGTTCACGAATGCATCCATGCTGTGGGAGATGCTCCGCACATCCGCAACAAGTTCGGCGACTCTATCTAGTATCTCTTTCCTCACCTTCTCATTGACAGGTATGCCACCGAACTTTACCGCTTTTCGTAGTTCCTCAATGTGGTCCCCCCACCCTCCCTCTACACGTTCGATTGACTTTTGGCTTAGTCGGGATTCCCATACTTCTGCTCCCAGCCTCCGAAATTCGACAGCTCTTTCCAGATGTTCCGTCAGATCTGCTCCTTCTTTATTCTTTAATACAGGAGCATCTGCCACAAGCATCAGGTGTCCTATACTTCTATCAAGTTGCTCCCTCGCAGCAGGTTTCGAAAGCAATAGTGCATCCATATCATCTCCAATATCATCTTTCGCCATCCTATAAAAAGTTTGGTGTTAAATATGAATTTTGTCTTATTTTATGCCTTAATCTCCTTTCAACGTGATAATAGGAACACATAAGTGCAAAGAAACCGAAGTATCCCAAGCGCTTTTTTAATCTTCTCGAGAAATAATACTATGGCTAATTATCCGGTGAAAGTAAGTGGCGTCAGCAAGATCTATAAAACAGAATCGATAGAAGTGGATGCGCTTGATAATGTATCCTTCACTCTTAAGGAGGGTGAGTTCGTCGCGATTGTCGGTCCTTCTGGCAGCGGCAAGTCGACGCTGATGCACATGCTTGGCACTATAGATAAACCGACAAGAGGCGAGATTTACATAGATGGCATACCCACTTCGAAGATGACGGGTGATGAACTCGCTGACTTCAGAAACAAGAAGTTAGGATTCGTATTCCAATCCTACAATCTCATCAAGGGTCTCAATGTAGAAAAGAATGTTGAGCTGCCATTGATGACAACGAACATGTCGGATACCGAGCGTAGGGAAAGAGCAGTGAAGCTGCTTGTTCAGCTCGGTCTGGGAGAAAGGCTTAGATTAAGGCCAACGCAGTTGAGCGGAGGGGAGCAGCAAAGAGCGGCAATTGCTAGGGCGTTGGTAAACAATCCGACTCTTGTGCTTGCAGATGAACCCACAGGCAACTTGGACACGCACAGCGGAGAGGAAGTGATAAAGCTGCTTAAGAAGATAAGCAGGAGCGGCAAGGTGACGATTGTCATTGTAACTCATAATCTTGACATTGCGAAATATTGCGATAGAATAATCCATATAAAAGATGGAAAAATAGAGAAACAAGAGGTTTTGAATTGAGAATAAGAAATTTGCTGGGAATTTTGCTGCTGCTTTCGGGACTTTTGCCTGTAGTAGTGTTTGCTGGTACGAGTGGCCCTTCACCTATACCACCGCCACCTGCATTTCAGATAAGAACGCCTGCCCTGACCCTATGCAGGGGAGTGGTCAATAGAGTGTTGGTGAACATATCCAACCCAGGAAGCCAGCCGATGACGAGCCTGCAACTGGGGCTGGTGGCTTCGAAAAACATATATGCGATAGGCAACGGCACGGTGAATCAGGCAACTGTTCCTGCGAATGGCACGACTGCGGTCACCTTGCCGATCTTCGTAAGTCTAAACACCTCTTCACTCGTTTCGGTTGGAATATCTGTGAACTACAATTACTACTCACTCTATTCGGACAGCGAGGTGAGGAACGTGAGCTTCGGGGTTGAGACTTGTCCGTCTCCTCTTCTAGTAGAGACGAACTCGACAGTGACTTCCGGCCGCATAGAGAACATGACGCTGAATCTCACCAATGTCGGAAACACAGTGCTAAATGCAGTCTCATTGCGGATATCACTGCCTTCACAGGATGCTGCAATATTGACAAATCAACCCATCCAGATAGGCACAATAGCGCCCGGAGTATCAAAAAAAGTCACTGAAAGACTCTTCATGTTCAGGAATGCATCGCAAACTTTTCCGCTCAACGTATCGATACAGTTGTATAACGGCACCAGCCCGGTGCAGCTACTTGACACGATACCCCTCCTCTCCAGTGGAATAATAAATATAACACCATCAAGCGTAACAATCTCTCCAGCAAGCCCTACTATAGGAAGTATATTCTCGGTTTCGTTGATACTTACGGATACAGGAACAGCAGGCGCATCTGCTGTAACAGCGACCGCATTACCTCCCAGAGGGATAACGTCCTATGGTTCCAACTCCGTCTTCATCGGTGACATGTCTGTGGATACGCAGACGCCTGTGACAATGACGATGCAATCAAACAGCTCCCTAAAGAACGGCAGTTACACAATACCTATCAGAATAAGCTATCTCAACAACTTGAGAGAAAATATCAATACCACAATACTTGTTCCAGTGACCATAGGAGCGGCTTTGACATCGAACTTCACCAGAACAGGCACATCCGTCAGCCGCTACAGCGGCGCTGCTGGTTTCGTGCTGATGCCCGTGATTCTTGTGATAGTCATAATCATAGTGATTGCACTTGCTTTCCTGTATATGAGGGAAAGAAAGCGGGCGCGAAAGGCGAAGTAAGGCTTTGTGCATGGACATAAAGGATATCTTCTGGCTCAGCTACAGGGACCTGAACGAGAAGAAAGTAAGGACTATACTGACGATAGTGATGGTGATAATAGGCATCGCTGCGATAGTTGCGCTCACCTCGTTTACCGCAGGAATAAACAACAGCATAACGACACAGCTTGAGTCCCTGGGGCCGACTGCCATAATAGTGAGCTCTGGGACAAGCACAGGATTCACGGAGGCAGACGTCAGCAAGTTGTCATCGCTGCCGAACGTCACAAGCGTTACGCCGCTAATCACAGGTTCTGCGACACTATATGCAGGCAATCAGAATACCTCGGTGACAGTAATAGGCGTATCAACCCAGGGCCTTAGCCAGTTGGTCGGGAGCAACGTCACGCTTT
The DNA here is from genome assembly GCA_049520335.1 of Candidatus Micrarchaeales archaeon. Taxonomy (GTDB): domain Archaea; phylum Micrarchaeota; class Micrarchaeia; order Micrarchaeales; family CABMGC01; genus JAJYVH01. The sequence continues at coordinate 5,706 of JBEKPX010000037.1, forward strand.
ACGAAGGCTCTTTATACCTGGATACGATAGCGCCTGATGCTGTTGTTGGGCACAGTGTTGCATTCCCGTCATCGGCTGCGGGCCAGCAAACTGTAACGATCGGTCAGAGCGCCGTGCTCAAGTTCGGCGGAAGGAACGGTCAAACGGTCACGGTGCCTTTACTCGGAATACTATCCGCTCACGGAGGATCGCTGATACCTGTAGATACCGGCGTATTTGTTTCGGTGCAGGCTGCCGGGGTGCTACTTCACAGATCATCATTCAACGAGATGCTGGTGCTGGCATCTAACCTCTCCAGCGTGAATGCTACCTCATCGCTGATAACGACAATCTACGGGAGCAGCGCGAGGATACTCACCACCTCTCAGCTGCTTTCCACAGCATCTTCGATAATAGGTTCGATAACGCTGCTGTTCGCTGTGATAGCGGGAGTATCCCTGCTTGTCGCGGCTATTGGCATAATGAACATCATGCTCATGGCTGTGATGGAGAGGACGCACGAAATAGGGATAATGAAGGCAATAGGATTCAAGAGCAAGCACGTAATGCTGGTCTTCCTCCTCCAGGCGCTTATGATAGGGCTTGTAGGCGGCATATCCGGGATAATCGTGGGGGCTACTGCCTCCTATTCACTCGCCGCAGTCTTCGGAAGCGGAACGAGCAGCACAACAACTTCAGACGCATCTGGAGCTGGAGGATTCAGAGGCGGGGGAGGATTCGGAAGTGCTGGCGGGGGAGGGGCGGCAGCAGGTACAACAGGCAGCGCTGTATTTGCGGGCGGTTCTTCTTCGGGCATATCGTTCAAGCCGGCATTCCCACTAACTACGATTGCAACTGCGCTGCTGATAGCAGTGATAGTAAGTGTAGCTGCCGGACTATATCCCGCATGGCGCGCAAGCAGGATGGAGCCCATAGACGCACTAAGAGAACTCTGATATTCAACTCTTGGGCCGACAATTTATTTGGTGTAGTTCTAGAAGGGCTGCGAATCAGGAAGTGCGCTTATGTTGCGAAGTGACATTCTTCGAGTACTTCTGCTTAAGGAGTTTAATGCGTTTGTCCGTTTGCGTCTGGGTGAGTCTGCAGAACACCTTCAATAAAGCAATAGGATTTTCAGTCTCAACCACCAATACAGCATCATCTTTAGGGATTTCAGGATCCCTCCCTGTCTCAAGTACCAGGCCTACTTCATTCCCGTTGCTATCTCTCACTTGTGCTCCAAAAGTTATGCTGGTTATGCTGTTACGCATATTCTCTGTTAGTAGATAGGATAGTTTTTCGGTATCAAATTTTCCTTCTTTTACAAACTCGACTTTATATGCCTCCGAATCGGCATGAGGAATGATCAGCGTATCTGGCATATCCACCCTTTTTATTCTCTTCACCACCACTTGACCACCATATCACACTCCATCTGCTTCCTTATAATAATTCCCTACAGGTTCCTCTTGAGCTCAACAATCAACTCTCTGGCGACCCTGGTCTTTTCATTGATATCCTGAAGTGCATCTATCTCTTTCTTGTGGGCGACGTAGACTTTGTAAAGCTCCAGCCATCTAGGCAATTCATCCACGTCCCTCAAGGGTCCCGCATCAACTCTTTCCTGTTCGCACACTGCACTCTCAATCTCCAGCAGCTTTATACTGTGTGATGCTTGTCCTTCCTTAGTGTACTTTGCTATGTGTATGCGCGGATCATCTCTTAGGATAGACGCCAACACGTTCCCTATAGCTCCTCTCTCATCCGTCAGCAAGACATGGCTGTACTCGGTGCCGTCCTTTGTCCTGATGTTGTAAAGATGCATATCCTTTACCCCGACAATGGATCTCTAATACATCTGTTCCAGTCTCTTTATTCTCTCCTCTATGGGAGGATGCGTCGAAAAGATGTTCATGATGCTCTTTGCAGTGAATGGATTTGAGAAGTAGAGAGGTGCCGTCACCTCGTTGGCATGCATCACGCTTTGTGCATTAGGCCTGGACGAGTATCCCTCTATCTTCTTTAGTGCATTTGCGAGAGCGCCTGGGTCCCTGGTTATCCTTGCACCATTGGCATCTGCCATGTACTCCCTCCTCCTTGATATTGCAAGCCTTATCAGCAACGCGAAGAGAGGTGCAAGCAGACCAATGAAGAAAGCGATCAGGACTATCACTTCACCTCCTTCATTCCTGTCTCTTCCCCTGAATCCGAAACCAAAGAATATCATGTTCCTTATGAATGCAGCTACCAGCCCTATCACTCCTGCGAAGGCTATCGCTATCGTCATCACCAGAATGTCGTTGTCTGCTACATGCGATATCTCGTGCGCTATGACGCCCTCCAGCTCATCCCTTTTCATCATCGTGAGCAGTCCGGTGGTTACAGCAATGGACGGTTTGCTCTTTCTGCCTGTTGCAAATGCGTTCGGGTTTGGATCATCTATGGTGTAGACCTTTGGCATCTTTATCTGCGTGGCAGAGGCGAGACCTTCCACGATAGAGTACAGTGTTGCATACTGATGCGGGTCAGCTTCCTTCGCCCTTGAGACTGCCAGCACCAGCTTGTCCCCTGCAAAGTAGGTGAATATAGCATAGAGCACCACTAGGATGAATCCGATAAAGAAAGCAAAGATTCCACCCCCAAAAATCTGCACCACTAAAAAGATAACTGCCATGAAGAGCAAAGCGAATATGACCATCAGTAACAGTGACTTCGTCTGGTTCTTAGCTATCTCGTCAAAGAAGCTTGACGCAAAATCACCTCGCTATCATTTCTTCTGGTCCTTTGGAGGCTTCGCCTGCGTCTGTTGTGCTGCACCTGTCGCGGCGTCGCTCGTCAAGTCCACCTTTACAGGTTCCTGAGCTTGCTCCGGAGCCTGGAAGAAATCGAACTTCTTGAAGCCGAATGGTCCGGCGAATACGTTTCCGGGGAACTGCTGTGTCGCATTGTTGTAATCAAGCACGTAGTCGTTGTAAGATGTCCTGACAAAGGAGATCTTGTTTTCTGTGTTCTCCAGTTCTTCCTGCAGATTCTTGTAAGTGTCGGAAGCTTTCAGGTCAGGGTAGTTTTCCGCGACCGCAAAAAGAGTCTTGAGCGCACCGCTCAACATGTTGTTGGCTG
>JBEKPX010000038.1:0-8606 GCA_049520335.1 Candidatus Micrarchaeales archaeon
TCAAATTCCAACATATTTTGGTTTATGCTATTTTTTCTGTGCTCGCATTCTTCGCCTTCAAAACGCAACTTCTTCATCTTTTCAAGGTCGCAATTGCAAACGTAAGCCTTGCCTTTATTTATTAATTTGCGGATAAGGTCATAGATTTTTTCTATGTGATCGCTAGCATAGTATTCTCTATCAAATCTAATCCCAAGCCATTCGTAATCTTCCTTTATAGCATCCACATACTCCTGCTTGCAATTTTCAGGATTGGTATCATCAAAATAAAGGAAAACTTTTCCATTGTATATCTTTGCAAACTCCGCCGCGAGGATTGCTTGTTTTGCATTGCCTATTTGGATGTAACCTCCTGGCTCAGGAGGCACTCGGGTTGCGAAATCTCCCATGACAGCACCCTCCAACTCCATTTTCGGCTTTGCAGTTCTCTCCTCCTTCTCCTTCTCCCTCTTCTCAAACTCTTGCGAATAGGCGGAAAATTCAGTCTCGATCCCGCTCTTCTTCATCTTGTTTATTTCTTCGACTGTTTTTCTTACGAGTTCAGAAATCTTCTTTATGTCAGACTTTAGGGCAGGGTCAATCGCAAGTATCTTGCTCAGCACAGAGCCTGTATTCGCTTTGCCATAGTCAAGCGCATTTTTTAGGGCGAACTTCCTTATCTCTTTGTTTAGCTCTTCCTTCTGCATCTTCAGCGCCTACCTCTTCTGCACGCTCAGGTTCCCGTAGATTGAGCCATTGAGCGTTAACAGTGCTGAGACAGAGACATTCAGAGTGTTGCTCATGTTATTCACAAATTTTATAGGTACCGAGTAATCTCTCCTGTTGTTCGAAATGAGTATTATCATGCTGCTTTTCTGGAGCGGTGCGTAGAAATTCATCTTGTTTGGAATCATCACTGTTGCTGACGAAGTGAACTCAGTGCAGTTTGCATTCACACCCATGTAACTGGAGATTGAATTGTAGTTTGCGTACGTGTCTACCTTTCCTGACTGAACTATTATCTGCCCCGCTTGCTGTGAATAGAAATAACTAACTGAATTATTGCTTTCAAGGTCTGCCAACAGATCATTTACCTGTCTCGAGAGATTCATTACGTTCTGGCACGAGATGTTTATGTTCATGGTCGATCCATACGAGATTATGTTCGCTGTGGTTTGTGCAATCGCATAGAAAGTCTGCTGTTGCTGCACTGTAGTTGTGGTATTGACTGTTATCCTTCCTACTCCAAATGCGGCATAGGAACTTATGAATATCATCGCCACGAAGATGGATCCTATAAGCTCGATTAATTTTTTTTTCTCCACTGCAACAACTTTAATAATTATCACATATAATACTTAAATCTAAATAAAGGTGAGTCTTTGGTCTTCAACGATGGCGATTTCGTAAAGATAGAATACAGCGCATGGCGTGTTGCGGATAACAAACTGATATACACCACAAGCAAAAACATGGCAGAAGCCAACGAGATGTTCGACAGCGAAGCCAAGTATGTTCCGCAGCTGATAGTGATAGGAAAAGGCAATACAATAAAGGGGGTAGAAAAAGCCATAATGACGATGAATCTCAATGAGACGAAGAAGGTAGAGATCGAACCTAAGGATGCATTCGGAGAGAAAAGCTCAGAATTGGTGAAAGTAGTCTCCATCGCCGATTTCAAGAAAAGGGACATAGATCCATATCCCGGAATGCAGATAGACATAGACGGGGCGATCGCGACCATAAAGAGCGTGAACTCAGGGAGAGTGGTCGTGGATGCAAATCATCCACTCGCAGGAGAAAAAATGCTCTACGAGATAAAGGTCGTCGGTAAAGTGGACAAAGAGGATGAGAGAGTAAAAGAGATCGTTGTCATGTGCTCGCTTACCCCAGATAGCGTGTCCGTGAATAACGGAGAGGTCAGAGTTCTTTTCGGGGATAAGGTGGAGAAGGACAGCAAGTACCTGATAAACAAGAATGATTTTGTGAGCTCAGTAATGCGCTACATGGAGAAAGTTACCAGAGTCTCTGTGGAAGAAAACTACATAAGGACAAAAGCGGAAGAAAAGAAATAGAATTAAGTATCATTTAGGTGCAATGCATAGGAACCGTTGATTTTTAACCCGAGTTTCTTTGCAATTTCCGATTTCTCGACATTGAGCACTACGATATATCCTGACCACTTTGATGTAAGGCTGCTCTGCCCGCATATAGGGCAGGTGTCACCCTGCGACATTATAAGCCTGCAATTCCTGCATGCTTTCTCAACCATTATACTACCTCTTCTTCCTCTTCTCCCTGATTCCCCTTATCTTCTCCTCCTTTATCCATTCCGCCTTTCCGAAGCCTTCCGGCCTCATGGTTAGCGCTATCTTCACATCCTGTATCGTGTTTCTTATGCTTATCGTGGATACCTTGGCATATACTGAATCGCCTTTCTTAACAGTCCTCTTTGTGTTGCGCGAGATGAATACGCCCGCCTTTCTATCGTAGGTTATGAAGTCGCTTGTTATCTGCGACAGGTGGACAAGTCCATCGACAGGCCCAAGTCTGACGAACAGGCCGAAATCAGCGAGCTCTGAAACCTCACCAACCACAACCTCATCAACATCAAGTTTGAAGGTAAGCAGGTCAAAAGTCACGTCATGGTGTATGTTCGGATCTGCAGGTAATATGTATCCGTCGCTAACATCCCTGACGTTGTGCACTACCAGCACTATGCCGAAATCCTTGTCAAGAGTCCTCTCGTACTTTTCCCTTAGTATCTCAGTCGTAGCCTTCTCAACATCCTCTCCAATGTACTTCGGAGGAACACTGACAGAATCTTTCACCGTGTACAAATAATACAACTACTCACCACTCAGGATCAGAATAATACTATTAGCAGCATAAGAATAAATAACAATTGCTTTACCTTAGGGATCCCCCTAGACCGAGGCTGACTATCCTTACCCCTTCAGCTCTAAGCCTTTTCCTAAGCTCGGCATCATTCGTGCAGACCTCGCATCCCATCGCTGCGGCATTCTTCACTATCCATCCGTCCACCTCATATCCGCTCTGAACTATCTCGACATCCTTATCCTTCAGCATCTTCAGTGCATACCTCGCATTGATGCTCTCTTTTCTTCGGCCTTTTCCGATTCCTTTCAGCTCATCCATCACTCCGCTTGGCATAACTATCTTGTATCTGGGAAACTCCTCCTTTATTTTCTCGAACACGTCGATCCTCTTCGCTACTCCAAACAGTATCGAACTGGTATCAACGATGATGCCTTTCATATTCTTCCTTTGATCTTGTTCTAAATGGAATAAATGAACGATATTATGCCGCCCAACATTGCTATTATTCCTAGCGCAGCGATAAAGTAGATTATGCTTGACCTCTTTGCGATTCCCAAAAGCAGACCTATCAGAAAGAAGCTGATAACGGTGGCGACTACTATTGATACGGCAAGTCCGGATATGCCTATCAATGCAATTGAGCTCGATATCGAGCTTCCGCTTGCGATTAGCGTGAGCACTACAGCACCGCTTGTCGCGAATATCATGTCTATGAATGAGAGCCTAAATGCCTCGCCAGTGTCAACATTAAGAAGTATGAGCGTGCTGGTTGTCACTCCGGATCTGCTCACTCCTGGTAGCGCAGAAAACCCCTGTGCAATTCCAACAAGTATGTAATCCTTGATTCCCATATCCAAGAGTTTCCTCCTTCCTTTGCTTTTTGCTTCTTTCTTCCTCGCATATTTTATCACTGCCGCATCTATCAGGAGAATAAATCCGATTATTAGCATGGGTATGCCTATGTTGTATTTGCCGCTTATTGAATCGACTATCAGAAAGAGCGGTGCTCCGACGATTCCTGTAAACAGAGTCGAGACAACTACGTACTTGAGCAGCGCATTATCAGCTCTGCTGCCTCTTCTCATAATTGCGTTTATCAAAGAGGAGACTTCTTTCCTGAAATAGATGACCGCAGCCGCTATCGTGCCTATCTCCATAAAGAGCCCGAAAGCGTAAGCCTCACTAAAGTTGAGTTTCAGCAGATATTCCGAAACCACAAGTATCTGCGTCTTGCTGCTTATCGGAAGCCATTCCGAAATTCCCTGCACCACACCCAGAACAGCGCCATAGAGCAGCTGCTGCGCTAAGAGTATCACAAAAAGAAGTTTGAACATCAAGCCGTCCATCTATTCCGCTCATACTGATTCTCTTACCTATATTTTATATCTTTTTGTGCGATATTAGTCTCATGGCCTTGGACATTTATGCAGAGGAGCTGATACGCCACTACGAGCATCCGAGCAACAAGCGCAGAATGAAGAACGCGAACGCGAGCATGGAGAAGGAGAACGTCTCATGCGGAGATGTGGTGAAGGCGTACCTGAAGATAGAAGGCACGAAAATAGAGGATGCGAGCTTCGAGGGCAACGGTTGTGTTATCTCGATGGCCACAGCAAGCATGCTGACTGATTACCTGAAGGGTAAGAGCGTCGATCACCTTGAGAGCATGAGGAAAGACGACGTGCTTAGAATAATCAGCATAGACCCCGGACCAGTGAGGATGCACTGCGCAACGCTTCCGCTCAGGGCTTTCAAGGAGGCAGCATTCGAGTATGAGAATAAGCCAATAGATGCTGTCACGAAGGAATTATGAGAGCGTTATCTCGATACGTTTCCTGTGCTTGCCCTTGTTCTCGTATGCGCTAAGCGAGATCTTCCCTATGTCCTTCGTGTTCTTAACATGCGTTCCCCCATCCATCTGAACGTCCACGCCTTCTATCTCAATAAGTCTCACAGTATCCATGCTCATCATCATCTGCCTGCCCGGTTCCGTTCTTGCAAGATTGGGCATCTGCAGTGCCTCGTCTCTGCTTATCTCCCTTGCAAATACGTTATGGCCCTCCTGTGCGACCGAATTGGTCTCATCCACCCTTTTCTGCGCGATCTCTCTGTTGAATTCAGGCATATCGAGATCCATTCTTGCCCTGTCGGTGAATATCTCCCCTCCTGTTATAGTGCAATTAGGATACTTGTGCTCGACAATCGCATCCAATAAATGGAGTGCAGTATGATACCTCATGAGCATATGCCTCCTATCCCAGTCTACCAATCCGTGGACCGAGTCGCCAGGCTTGGCATCCACAATCCCTTCCGTCTGGTGGGATATCGTGCCGTTGTCCTTGCTTACGTCTATCACTTTGTAGTCTACGCCATTGATGCGGAGAACTCCGGTGTCGTTCGGAGCGCCTCCTCCGCGAGGGTAGAATGCAGTCTCGTAAAGAATTATTCTGTCGCCCTCTATCTTCTCAACCTTAGAGTCGAACTCCCTCATGTACATATCCTTCCAGAAGAGCTTGACAGTCATGCAACCATGTTTATCTTATGCAGCAAGACTTTAATATTAAAAATACATTATGCTCTACGTAGCCCCGTAGTGTAGCGGCCAAGCACAGCGGGCTTTGGACCCGCGAACATCGGTTCGAATCCGGTCGGGGCTATATTGATTTTGCTAGACAGTATGTCTGTTCCTCCAGATGTTTCATAGTAGCCCTCTAGTTTTCAGTCAGAGTTATTCAGATTCTTAAAGCCAGGAAAAGCAATAAGCTATTATCAATAGTTACTTAAATCTCACTTTCTATTAAATAATAGACTAATTGGATGCACAGGATAAAGGCACAGTCCGCAATGGAATATCTGATGACCTACGGATGGGCCATATTGATAATTGCAGTGGTGCTTGGAGCACTCTTCAGCTTGGGAGTGTTCAGCGGAGCATCTCTTATAGGAACATCCTGCATTGCTTCTTCAGGATTCTACTGCAGTGGCTTAACATACGTGCACTCTGCTCCTGGAGTTTTCACCGTGACAATAGGTCAGAGTACAGGAATCAATTGGAATGCACCCGCCATAATAATTCTCGCGCCTCAAGGGAGTAGTATGGGTACTGATGGACCTAAAACACCTTCAGCAGCATACGCAAATACAATTACCGGAGGTCTTATCGCAGGACAGCAGTCAACAGTATCTTGGACTATTGGTACCTCTGCTGTTGGAGCACCGATTGCTGGCACCATTTGGGCATGCTATGCTATTGGATCAGGTTCCGTTACAGGATACACATACGGCACAGGAATCTGCAGCGGCACGAGTGTACAATATACGAAGATGGCAGTATTTACTGCAAAGGCAAACTGACTAGCACTTTCTCTATGCAGTTGCTCAAAATGTGATAAAGTAGTAGATAAGCTTCACTACAAAGAGCTCCTCTCTACTCAAGACATTCCGATTATAAGACTTAGAAACGCTAGATTTCCGCTGGCTTTCATCCTCTAGAAGAGAAGGTTAAGTAGTTAAATTCTGTTGCAAGACTTTTCCTACTACTTCTACTATACTCTGGAGATTACTTCTTACTAATTTTATTCATGAGACGGTAGCCTACAGCGGTTGTCGGAACTGCTATGAACATTCCTCCAATCCACGTAGATATCACTAAGTCTAGCAATGGGATAGGCGCGTTTACCTCAGTTGGATAGATCGCAAGAGCGTACACCAGGAACGTTGTAGAAGTATTGACTAGAACTACCAGCAGAGTCAATTCAAGGCAACCTATAAGAAAAGCAATTATTACCGAGTTCCTTATCGCCTCCATTAAATTGAAATCCTTGTATGATTCCACACCAATCCAGAACCCAAACCCCAATGCACTTATAAAAGGGAAAGTTTCGCTGAGCAAAGCAAGTTGGGTAATGTCTGGCCACGGACTGAAACCAAACAAAAAGGAAACCAGCTTAAATGTGACCCAAAAGAGTACTACCGAAATTATAGGTTTCCATTTTTTAAAGTTCATATTCACCGCACTAATAGTTAAAAGTTAAGAATTAAAAGCTATCTGGTGAAACAATGAGTTCTATTTCAGCCCTTCTCTGATAGATAGCATTAATTCTAAAGAAACCAATAAATAAACCAAACTAGAGATAATATTGATTACATGTGCCAGGGACTAGTTGGTAAAGTAGTAAAAATGGACAAAGACAGCATAATCGTAGAGTGCAGGGGAGAAACAAGAAAACTCAGATCAAAGCTAAGCGATGTGAAGATTGGAGATTATGTCATGTTTTCCTTGGATATCGCGATAGACAAGGTAGATAAGGAGGAAGCAGAGATGATTAGTGGGGGTGCAGAATGAACATCGAAGATAAACTTCTCTTCCTAAAGTATGCATTGCCTTCAATTGTAGGAAAGACAGGCTCCCTCGGCTCGTGCAGCGGTGCCCCAGTTAAGTTTTCTGAATCTCAGATAGACAGTTTTGTAAAACAGGTCTCAGAGAGCAAGGTTCCAGACATTGAGATAGAGAAAACCTTCAAAGTTGCAACCGCAATGTGCACTCACATCGCAATGAGAATGGGAAAGAGCTCAATAGATTCTGAAGTGATACGCGAATATTTCTTGTTTGAGCACAATAGCGTAGTTGATGAGAGATCCGAACTGAGAAGGACGTTTGACAGTGTGGCTTGCAAGGTGCATGCAGGCAGAATCATAAGTATGGAGAGGGGACTTGCCACTGTCGAGACAGATGCAATCGGGAAAAAAGAGTATGACACTTCATTTCTGAAAGACGCGAAAGTGGGAGAACTTGTAGCTGTGCATTTCAATTACATAACAGAGAGAATCTCTGCTGAGACCGAAAAGAGAATGAAAATATCTTCGAATACAGGTAGAAAACTGAAAACAGGTGCCTGATTGCGACCAAAGATTCTTGTCTTCGGGAATCCACTTCTAAAAATAGACAGCCTTCCCATCAGAATTATTTCAGACTTACGCAAGAAGTTTCCTGAAATAACTTTCAAAGAGTTCGACCCAAATGAGAACCTTGAGAAAGAGGGCAGGGAACTCAACATTATAGACACCGTCGAAGGGATAAACAAAGCAACTTTGATAACCGATATCGATTCGATAAAGACATCTAGGTTATATTCCATGCACGATTTTGATTTAGGCTACAGTCTAAAACTGCTAAAGAAACTCAGCTACATAGACAGCGTGAAGATATTCGGCGTTCCGATGAAAATAAGCAAGAAAGAGGCACTCAAACAGCTTACTGATCTGATCACTTCCAGTTTATCCTGAGGAAGTGGCTCGCACAACTCATGCAGGGGTCGTAGGCCCTTATCAGCTTCTCTATCTCATACTCGATCTTTTTCTTGTCGCTGTTGATGTTCTGCTCGACAAGCTGCACTATGCTCTTCTCCATGCCTATCTGGTTCTGCTGCGTTGGCACTATTATATTCCCATACTTGACCTTGCCTGTGCTGTCTATCGAAAGCATATAGTAAAGCGTACCTCTGGGCGCCTCCAACAGGCCGACACCCTCTCCCGCTTTGATCGTCACCTGCGCGTTCTGTTCCAACTTTGCGCGCTCTTCCATAAGCGTGGTGAGCACTTCGTTCCCGACTTCGTAAGCTTGGTTCTCAAAGTCCGCGAACACCGACCCTCTCAGCGGCTTACTCCCATCCGCTGGGATCATTCGTTCCAACGCGCTTTCCATGATCTGCCGTACCCGTTTACGGGCGGCTTGGCGAGTCGTTAAGGCTGGCATCGGGAAAGCCCTCCACGTCAGGTTTTCCCCC
>JBEKPX010000039.1:0-8424 GCA_049520335.1 Candidatus Micrarchaeales archaeon
GGAGTAAGCTTTCGTCTTTCCAGCAATAGCTATTAATAGATGTCTATACCCTAATACCGAATAATATGGTGTTCTTATGGGTGTAACCTCAAAGACAATTGAGAATAATCTTGAACGCGGATCTGTAAATTATAGCGACGTCTCTGTGATTATAAGCGAGAAGCGGGTAGAGGAATTGGTTCTTGGGGTTCCCAGAGAAGTGATTCATATAAAAGTGTCGAAAGGGGCAGATTTCTTCCCGTTCGGTTTTGAGCAGACTAAGGAGGGAATGAAATTATGGTACAATTTCGTTTATTTTCCGAGACAAAGCATCACTGAAATCGATAAACTCATAGAGATGGAGAAGGGCAATCTCAAGACAAGACTTTCCAACTCCGGAGAAACTAAACTTGCTAATAAGCTGATGGAGGAGGAAGTTATCTCATGGGGAGGCACCGAAGATGACAAGCAGCTTAACGGAGTGCAGGTAATGAAGATAAGACTTATCTGCGATGGAGAAGCTCTTTCAAAAAGCCAGAAGGACCTGCTTGCTAAGGAGTTCAAAGCGATGGGAGATAAAATCAAGGACACACTTCTGCTTCCTGATTGCACTACGACACTGCAGATCAAGAATGTTGTAAGGAAAAAAGAAAAATAGACAATGCAGCAGGACATCTGGCTAGAAGGGATGCTTCCAAGGCTTAAATCTTTATCTGGGCAATTCCTATCATGAGATTCAAACTTACCAGCGAGCTTTGCTATTTTGCAGGACTTGCTGACAGGGTGCATTCACATGAGAGGAGCAGAATCGAGTTTACAACCTCCTACGATGAGCTGGCCGAGAAATTCGTAGAATGCGCGATCAGACTGGGAGTAAGCACAAAGAAGATGATTATTGAAGAGGAAGAGACAAAAAAACACATCTATTTCTACCATTCGAAACTCGCCAGAATCATACAGGAAGTGCTAGACCAGAGGCAGTTCCTTCCCAAAAAGGGAAAGGAACTCGCAGCGTCATTCGCAGCTGGGATGTTCGATTCTTCCGGCCATTCCTTGAAGGGAGGCATCTATCTGAAGAATATCGAAAAGAAAGACGAACTCATGTTCGAGCTCATGGGAGTGCATACGCAGAACGGATATGTGCTCAATGCCAGGGACTTTCTCGGAATCATAGGAAGCCGCAGCTTCCTGGCGAAGGCGCTTCTGACAAAAACCTGATACTAACCTTTTAAAAATTTGCGAGTGAAGTGAATGCAGTTGGTGTTTGCTTGCTTCTAGGGATAAAGAGGGTCTATGAGAGGAGGGACCTGACAGATGGAAGGCGCGTCCTAGTAGACAGGCTCTGGCCCAGGGGAGTGAAGAAAGGCACGCAGAATGTGGATCTCTGGATTAAGGAAGTGGCTCCCAGCAATGAGCTCAGGAAGTGGTTCTCGCACAATCCAGCAAAATGGGAAGGATTCAAGAAGAAGTACAAAAAAGAGCTTGACAGCAGCAAAAAGCTTGAGGAATTAGTTAAGATGGTGAAGGAGAATGATGTTACCCTTGTTTATGCAGCAAAGGACACGAAATACAACAATGCGGTTGCGCTCGGAGAATTCATAAAAGAGAGATTGAAAAATACGAGTTAGAACTCCATTCTCTTACTGTTTTTCAGATTTTACGGAGATTATCTGTGCTTTTATGACTCCCGAATGCTGTGCTACGCCTCCATCTCTGAGTTCTACGCGCAATATCGGCATCAAAACCTTTCGTTTTTTGTCAAGTTGTGCAGTTAGACTCACGGTTTTGGCAGTCTCATAAGTAAAAGTAGGACCATTTAAGTGTACAATCTCCAATGTTTCTCCTTTCTTGGGTTTTAGAACAGATGATTTTGTATGCATTTCATCATGTTGTATTTCACAATCTGTTCTTAATATACCTTGTTGCTAAAAGCGTTTGAATATCTAATCATCTATTTGTAGATAGCACCAGCAGAGGTGATTTTCGTTAATAAAAGACGATTAAACTCAGTAGTCTAATGCTTTGTTAGAGGGTTCACCTTACAGTCGGTTCCAGCAGCCTGAAAATCATTTTCTCTGGGTCTATCTCTGCTTTTATGCCATTTGGCACTATAGATCCTGGCTGGGTATGCCCGAAATCTACGTTGGATATTATCGGAAGATCCGACCTCTCAAACTCGCTAGCTACCATTAACATGCCCTTCTCAAGTTTTTTCCTCTCCTTCTCAGAATACATTGACAATTTGCCGAATACTATGCCATTGATGTTGCTCAGTATTCCTTGGGAGCCATAATTTCTAAGTGAAAACTTGACCTGTTCGGGTGACCATCTATCGTCATCGGCAGTCTCGAATAAGAGTATCTTGCCATTGAAGAACTCCTTTGGTGGCCAGAAGGGTGTTGCTTTCATGAATTCAAGCACGTCTATGCATCCGCCGAACAGTTCTCCGCGTACCGGAGAATTGCCTTGAAGTTTTCTCCAATCGGTGTTTGCGGTTCGTCCTTTCAAAGCCCAGCTTGTCCCAGGTCTATATGCGTATTGATAGTCATACTGTTTGTATTCGTAGGTTTCCTTCGGGTCAAAAAACATGTCCTTTACGTGTCGGATAGACTCTTCGGGCAGCTGCCTCATCTGCGCGAAGTCAGACATCACAGATAAACCGTAGTAGGTTACCAAGTTGGCTTTATAGTGTATTGCAGTAATTGGTGCAGTGGAGTCCGAGAGACCCATAATTATTTTGGGATTGGAGTGAATTACCTTCATATTCAGATAAGGGAGTGACAAAACAGAATTATCACCTCCCACTGCAGAAAAGACTGCTTTTATATCTCTATCGTCAAATGCATCATTGATATCTCGCGCTCTAATGTCCGGATGATTGTGCAGATAGGCTGAACTCATTTTTGTTGTGGGGTATTCCTTCACTTGGAGACCTAGAAGCTGTTCTAGATTATTTACGCCCCTTCTGAATACCGGCCTAAGCTTCCCTGCAGCATCGCCATCCGAATCTGCAATGACTGCGACTTCGTCTCCCGGTCTCAGCCTTTGTGGCTTTACAAACTCTCTAGTGGTTTGTTTTGGCATAACAATCATGCTATTGTTCTTCAAACAGTTAAGTTCTCATAGAGTGCTAGTGAGAGCTAGGCACCCTTTCTATTGCTTTTTCTTTGAACACTTCTTTTGCGATTACCCTTTCGTCGCATCCTTTAACTATGGTGTTTGCTATTGCCACGTTCGTCTCTGTTAGCAACTTCTCCGCTGCTTTCCTCTTCTTTGTAGGAAAGATGTCGTACAGGTGATTGAATGCAGGTATGTCGCTAGGGCATAGCATCGCTACATATGTGGGAGGTATCTTTCCAAATGGAGGATTTTCAGTTTCTCCATATTCCTCTATGTCCAAAAGCAGTTTTCCGTCTAACTTTATCCATGCCTCATATCTCGGAGCTTGCTGACCCCTAAACTCCTGTTGCTCTTTTGTGTAGTAGCATTCCTTGCTTTCCAATTTTCCATTTATTATGCCTAGCTTAATGCTCAATACTGTTTCCAAGGTTTCTAGGACTAGGCTTTTCTTATCTTCTTTAATGCTGTCCCTCTGTAGAACAGACAACGGCGATCCAGATACATCGCCCTCTTTTTCAGTTGAATTTTCTGTTTTTTGAGCAGTTTTTTCGCCCACCATGATATCTAGTATTATTGTGAATTTCTACATATTTAAGCATTGATATTATTTACAAAACACACATATACTGTTGTTATTTTGATAAAGTGAGGATAAGTTGCATATCGTTGAGATTTGAGGATAATTTCAGATTTCTGGTATAAATTGAATTCTCATTAGAATTCTATTCTCTTTATCTCCACTCTTGAGACCGGAGCGATCGGGATGAGCTTCTTTATTCCCTCCGCCTGCAGGTCGCTGGTCATCAGCGCCTTTATGAAGTCCTCTTTGTTCATCGCAGAAATGTAATCTGAAACGAATGAGCTCACGGCCTTCCTTATATCGCTCTTAGTGCTGCCCACTATCTTTGTCCTAGTGGTAATAAGTAGCTTGACCGTTATCTCATTTCCATCTTTGCTCTTCGCCTTGTCGAAGGTGTAAATTGCATCCGCATGTCTCTTGACAAAAGAGTGCAGATAACTGAACTGCTGGGCGAAGTAGTTGATATCAGTGTTGGCTATATTCCCGTTTGCATTCGTGACCCTGAGCCCTATGATGGTGGCGGCATGGTTAGGGTTGTGCGTTATCCATGAGAGGCTGACTTTCATTATCCTGCCGATCACGCTCTTCTCGTCGGCGGCAGGTATGCTGCCTATGACCTCGGTGGAGATCACTTTCGGCGCGTAAACGTCAAACCATTGCTTCATTTTCCATTTGTCAGCTCCTTTCTGCACCGCCATTCAATCAACCTCACATTCCCTTTATAATCAGTGCCGCCTGCTCAGGATCGTACCTCCAGTTTAAAGGCAGTTTTCCAGAGCCCTTGTAGTATTTGCTAAGCCTCCAAATCTTCGATTCGACTCTCTGCAGTCTTACAGAACCATAAACATCCCTGTGATTCGCTGCTAGGTGCTTTCTCATGTTGACTGCCTTCCTCATCAG
The DNA here is from genome assembly GCA_049520335.1 of Candidatus Micrarchaeales archaeon. GTDB lineage: Archaea > Micrarchaeota > Micrarchaeia > Micrarchaeales > CABMGC01 > JAJYVH01. Next base: position 4,580 of record JBEKPX010000039.1, read on the forward strand.
GTTCAGCAGGTCGGTCGGTATCTCCCTATTGAAACCCTTTTCCTCCATGAATGCACTGAGCCTCTTTCCCAGTATCGGCCTGACGTAGCCGACGCCGTGCTCATCTTTAAGTTTCTGGCCTATGAGCGTGCCGTTCATCCCCTGCTTGACGTAGCCGGCTATTATGCCCTCTAACTTTCCTCTCTCCATCTCGGCTTTCATCTCACTTTCGAGAGGTTTCCTCGACTTCGATTTTCCATGTCTTCCTGTATGCATCCTAGCCATTCTACCACAAAGTAATGGAGAAATATTGTTATATCTGTGGCGGGAACATTTATAACGATTATTATCAATCAACTTGAAAAAGGAAGGATACTTGGATTGATGGTTTCCTTTTTCCACTTCCAGATGCATCTGTTCTTAGGTGTTTGAGACGACAACCCTACCGAAAGATTTAAATATCTAATTGTATCCAATTTTATTGCTGATTCTAGGAAAGTTTTAAAAATCTAACTATGTTTAATGGTGAGAAATTGGCGAAGGCAAAGAGAAGTAGAAATGTAAAAATGAATACGAAGGCGAAGAGGAAGGTCAAAAAGATCGTTCAGAAAAAGGCTGTCTCGAAGACAACCGGAATAGCATCTCAGAGACCTGTGCTTAATGTGGCAGCTCCGGTGCAGGAGTACAAGAAGGAAGTAGAGCCTAACATAAGCATAATCCACGGTGAGGAAGGGCCCAAGGTCATGGAGAGCATTAAGCGTTGCCCAAGCTGCGGAGGTGGAGACATAATATTCGACAGCGAAAGGGGAGAGTACATCTGCAACAACTGCGGCCTAGTTATAGAGGAGAACGTCACTGATGTTGGACCCGAATGGCGTGCCTTCGATGCTGACCAGAGAAACGCTAGAGCCAGGACAGGAGCGCCTATAAAGTACATGAAGCCAAACAAGGGGCTCGTCACCGAAATAGACATGTATAACAAGGACATCAGAGGAGCGAAACTGCCTTCGAAGAGACAGGCACAGCTTTATAGGATAAGGAAATGGCACAAGAGGGCAAGTATTGCGAGCTCAAGCGAGAGGAACTATCTTGTCGCGCTTCCAGAACTCAACAGAGTGGCAAGCTATCTCGGACTTCCGGACAACATAAGGGAGAGCGCCGCATTGCTATACAGGCAGTGCGTGAAGAACAACCTCATAAGGGGCAGGCCCATAGAGACCGTAGTGAACGCAGCCCTATACGCCACTTGCAGGCAGTCAGGGATGCCTAGGACGCTTGATGAGATATCGCAGATATCAGGAGTGCCGAAGAAGGAGATAGGGAGGACATACAGAGTGATAGCGCACGAACTCGGTCTCAGGATACCGCTTACGGATCCGGTCAGCTATGTCCCTAGGTACGTTGCAGCCCTGAAGCTCAGCGGAGAGGCGCATGAGAAGTCCATACAGCTGCTCAAGCAAGCTATGAAGAGGGGGCTGGTCAGCGGAAGGAGCCCTACGGGCGTTTCCGCAGCTGCAGTCTACATAGCGAGCGCACTAGTCGGCGAACGCAGGACCCAGAAGGAAGTGGCAGAGGTCGCGGGAGTGACTGAAGTTACGATAAGGAACAGGTACAGGGAGCTAAAGAAGGAACTGAACATAGACGTGAACCTGTAGTCTTGTGATCCGATGAGAGCCATAATGCCTCTTTTCTTTCTTTCACTAGCCTGCGCAATCTCCCTTAGCGGTGCGCAGTCGACAATCTCTGGCTTCTCGAGAGAGTATGCCAACGCGACTATAAACCAGGCGATAGGAGTAGTGAATCTGGTCAACGAGAGCGGCTATCTGATCTTCTCTCCCAATCTGACGCAGGCGTACCTAGACCTGAACAGGTCGATAAGCCTATACAACACATCACCTGCAAGCGCAGTGATCTTCGCGAATAAGGCAGCTAACGAGGCGAATGCCCAGTATGTACTAATAAGCGGATACAAGCAGATTTCGTTCATCATAATGCTGGCATTCACAACAGTCTTCACCCTGATAATCATCAAGGTGATGAAACCTGTGAAGAGCGTTGCCAAACGCAGGAAAAAGGGCTAAAAGGTTTAAACTTTTAAAGTTGGTACAGGAAAAACTGCAATATTCATTATGAGATTATGTTTTGAGTTTTATAGGACCTTCCTTTCTCAGCACCATGCTAAACATAAGTTCTACAGTTGAATCTATCTTGGACCTGGCAGCAATTCCATGCAATAAGGAATTCTCTTGGAAAGCGTCCTTTACTATTTCCGGCTCCCAGCCAGCTTTAAGCGCTATCTCAGTGAGATAAGGTATCGCTTTCTGCTGTTCATCATTGATTTTCGGGTTAAGTACAATCTTAATTCTGCTTGCAGCACCCACTTTGGCTTCCCTCATTTCCTCTTCCACAATACCTTCTACGAACGTTCCGTTATCTTTCAGCACCTTTTCAGTTGCGAGGCCAAGCCATTTCTGAAGCACAGCCGCACGTTCTTCGATACTCTTTGCACCCTTGAACTCTGATAATATATGTTCGTTCACTTTATTTTTCTCCATTTTATCACGCTATTTATGGCTTTTCCTGCTTTATAAGCATTGGTGAAAAAAGACAACTATTTGATACCAAACTCACTAGTCTGATATTTTATTAGAGTATTGACATGTTGGTTAAGTTTAGGTTGTCACCTAACATTAAAAGGTTTAGCTTATAATGCCAAGTATAAGTTAACGGATTCTAATAAAGTATTAATATGAGATATCTTGAAAAAGCATCCATAGAAAAGATTGAAGACACTTATGCCGAGGCTTTCGACGGATTGTATTGCAGACTTCTAGTAACTGCGGAGAGAGGATTGAACGAAGGAGACACAAACAGTCCTTTCATAGAGTACGACCCACTAAGATTTGTTGCCTACAGGGCGACATCGACTCCTTCCACAGTCTTCGGGGGAATTGAGGCTGGAATTGAGAAGTGGTTGCCAAAAGAACAGACACCCGATGGCAGAGAAGGCGTTGTGCTACAATATTGGGGAATGTTTGATAGAAAAAACCCTAAAGAACTGACTGAAAAATTTTTCAAGGAGGTGGCAAAAAGAATAAGGCAAGACATATTATCCGCTTCCGGAGGCACAAGTAGAGTTTTTGATCATATGGAACCTGCCATGATGGTTTTTTCAATAGACTCTGAAGGGAGGATTGGTAAGTTATGTGGTGGTGGGTTTGAAACTATTTCAAGTGGAGATGGGGAAAAAAAGATAAATGTTCCATTGATGATGGGTTATGATTTTAAAATCGATAAAAATATAGGAATTGGACTGGGAATATCAGGAGCAAATTTTTGGATATTATGTGACAGTGTTGAAACAGGAAGAAGAGCTGGTAGGGCAGCCATTGAAGCAATAAAAAAGGTCGATGGGGTTATTACTCCGTTCTTCATTTGCCCATCTGGCTCCACGGCAGAAGAGGGTTCACCGACAAACTATCGGTACTGCCCAACATTAAAAAATGAAATAAGAGACTCAAAGGTTCCGGAAGGTGTGAACTCCATACCAGAGATAGTTATAGATGGTTTAGATTTGCCATCGGTAAAAAGCGCAATGAGAGAGGGCATATGCGCGGCTGTGGGCGTTGACGGAGTGAAGATGATTTCGGCAGGAAATTACAAAGGAAAACTCGGAGAACACAAAATTCGTCTCCGAGAATTATTTGCTTGAAGTTCTTCTCGCATACGTTTAGATTCGTACCTAACATTAAAGGTTAAGTTTGAGTTCACATCATGGAATAAAAGGTTTAGCTTTCTAATAGGAACCGAGTCAGATGCCAGAAAAGTTATTTCCTCTAGATGCAAAGGTCAACAGGGTACTCGGC
>JBEKPX010000040.1:0-8345 GCA_049520335.1 Candidatus Micrarchaeales archaeon
TTTCATCGAGAAAAGGAAGCAAGGAAGGAGCAGCAGGATAAGCATTACCAACAAATTCAAGGAATACTTCAATGTAGGTGTTCAGTAACTGGGATGTGACTCCTTTATTCCCTCGATGTAGTTCAGGTATATCGCAGCCACGAAAAAGAGTGAGGAAAGCCTATTCATGTAGCTCTCAAGATTTTTGTCAATCCTTCGCTTCCTCGAAACGGCGACGACTGTCCTTTCCGCTCTCCTCGCTATCGCCCTTGACATGTGCAGGTGGACGGCAGCCTCGCAGCCGCCTGGTATCACAAACCTTTTCAGCGCCGGAATTTGTCCACTCATAAATTCTATATCTTTCTCAAGCATCACGACTCTGTTAGCCTTAAGTTTCACCTTTGGGACATCGACCTTGACCGATGCAAGTCCAGCGCCTATTATGAAAAGGTCGTTCTGTATCCTCTTCAGTGCGGACCTCACCCTGTTGTCGCGTGCATAATAGAGCGCGACGCCTATGCTGCTATTGAGTTCATCCACAGCGCCTATCGCGTTGAAAACAGGGTCATTCTTTGATACCCTTCCCTTCCCCAGCAGGCAGCTATAGCCATCGTCCCCTTTTCTAGTGTAGTAGGGCATGCAAACATTTGATGTATCTTACCTGTCTGCTTTTAAAACTCTTTTGCAGAATGATATTTAGGTTCATCATCAAGGCTTTCTTATGAGCAGCGTGGTACTCAGGAGGTATGATACGTTGGGGAAGGAGAGTGACATAGAGGTAGTTTCACGCTACCTTAGCAAAGCCTCATCATATTTCATACACGACCAAGATAGCCCAGAGTTTCACATAGTTGTCGGAGGAGATGGTGCAATACTTTTCAAGGACATTAAAAAAAGAATTCTCGATGGGAAACCCCTACTTCATGTGCACTATAAGAAAGGAAGTACTGATCTGAATGACAGGAAATCACTCGGATTCACCGCGGATCTGACTCCTGAAGACCTCCCAAAAGCATTGGATGACATAGCTAAAGGCAGGTGCTTCATCAAGAAGACAAAATTACTTAGTTGTGTTATCAATTCCAAGATAAAGGGTCTCGCTATCAACGATATTTCCATAAGACCGAAGAAACCTTTCTCGACATTGTTGTTCTCGGCGATGTTGGAGATAAAAGAGACAAGTCAGAAAGAGATTCTGCCTTCACCAAAATGCGATCTGCTACTAGTGTCCACAAGGCAAGGTTCTACAGCATGGAACTTTTCTGTAGGAGGAGCGATCAACATCGATGTTGAGAACTGCACACACATGAATTTTGTTGGTTCTCCGATACTGCAGTCACATTACGTGTATGAATCAAAGGACTTGCTCCTTTTGAACATATACACGGATGCGCTCGTCGGTCTTGATGCTCATAATCTCGTGTGCAGGATCAAGAAAGGCGATAGAATAGACATAAGTGAATCTGAGAAGCATGTATCCTTCCTGCGTACGAGCAGCACCATCGAAAGTCTCATGCAAAAGATAAGGAGACAGAACAAGTTTAACATAAACGGAATCACAGGCTGAAGCACCAATCCTTCCATCGGGATACTTTATTTTAATATATTAACTAGCAAATTAGAATTAAGGGCTCGTGGTCCAGCGGCAAGACGCCACTTTCACAGAGTGGAGAGCGGAGTCCGACTCTCCGCGGGCCCATACCGACGACAAATCGACGACAAAAAGATTACAACACACTAGAGATATAAAGAATTATGTCAGTAATAAATCAGGCATCTAAATGTCGACCACTAGAGCAGGGATACTAGGAAAAAGAGTTAAGAGATATTATTCTGGGTTTGGAATCAAAGAGTGGCGACGTTTAGCCAAAGATCCTTATCATCAAATAGAATTCACCACTACGATGCATTTTCTCAAAAAATATCTACCCTCAAAAGGTCACATATTAGATGCTGGTGGAGGCCCAGGAAGATACACGATAGAGTTAGCGAAAAGGGGGTATGATGTAACATTAATAGATTTTACACCAACCTTGTTAAAAATAGCGAAGAAGCAAATAAAAAAAGCTGGAGTTGAGAAAAGAGTAAAACAGATAGCTGAAGCTTCAATAACTGATCTGCTTGATTTTGATGATAATTCATTTGATGCTGTGTTATGTTCAGGCGGGCCACTCTCTCATATACTTAGTAAGAGAGACAGACAAAAAGCAGCTTCTGAATTAGTGAGAGTTGCTAGAAAAGGGGCGCCTATATTTATTTCTGTGATGAGTCGATTTGGAGTTTTAACTTCTGAGCTTATTAATTTTCAAAATGAAATAGAAACCTCTTTGTTTAAGAGAATCAGGGACACCGGAGATTATCCAGGAAACTATGGATTTACGGCGTGCCATTTCTTCATCCCTGAAGATTTAAAGAGACTTTTTGAGAAGAAAACCAGAGTCATTGAGATGGTTGCAGTTGAAGGATTGGCTTCAAGCCATCTGAATGAAGTTAACAAACTATACAAAAACAAGAAAAGATGGAAAATCTGGATTGAAACACATTTAAAAACTTGCAATCAACCGAGCATTTTAGGTAGTAGCGAGCATACCTTATTAGTAGGTATTAAAAAGTAAAGACAAAATAACTGATGTAAGGGCAAGATGGAGAGTCGGAATTCTATGACGACTCTCCGCGGGCCCAGACCGAAGGCAAAACGACGACAAAATTAAGAAATTATTTCATACAAATAATTAAATACAAAGAAACCAATAGATAAATGATATCAATGGGAGGTTTGATAATTCCTAAAACTTACGTGCGCGATGTCAATGCACCACTTATTTTCCTAGGAGGACCTATACAAAATGCACCCAATTGGCAAGATAAGGCAGTAGTTATCATTCTATCCCAAGATCCGGAACTATTTGTGCTTTCTCCCCGTCGAGGAGTCAGACAAAGCATAGAGTCATATATCCTAAAAGGAGATGAAACTTTCTTTCCTAGACAAAGGGCGTGGGAAAGACATTATCTAAAATTAGCTTCAAGGAAAGGAGAAGGGACAGTAATGTTCTGGCTTCCGGGGGAAGAGGTAAGGAGTTCTGAGTATCCTTATGGCGCCACAACAAGGTTCGAGTTGGGTCAGTTGACGAGCGAGTACAGAATCGACAAATCAGTAAGCTTCTGTATAGGTAGTGATGGTACTTTTCCAGTCTTGGACGTTATAAAGTATGACTTGTCTTTAGATGCACCGGATAAGAAAATCTTCGGAAGTCTGGAAGAAACCTGTACCGAAGCAGTAAGACTAGCTAGAAGAATTTAAAAACTTGTTAATTAAAAGGAGAGTCGGAATTCTATGACGACTCTCCGCGGGCCCATTAAGTAAGTTTCGGGCACCTTTTGTGTTCCCAATATTCGATGTATTTTGCTTTTGCTTTCCGATCGTATTTAGAGTTACTAATCTTCTTTGTTATTAGCGGATCCCATGATATAAGTTCATAATAGTATTTTGAAGTAGCCGATGAATTGATGTTGATTCTTCCAAAATAGAACCAATTTCCAAGAGGTTTTCTCCCGTTAAAAACTTCTATAGTTTGGCTTAGCCCACAAACCGCACAGGTGACTTTGTATTTCATCTTTCTCCCAGCAATAAAACTAGTTGATGCTATTAAATGAATATGAAACTAAAAATGCTTTATGATGTCTTCTTTAGTTAGGCCCGTTTGTTTAAGTAGTGCGTTCAGCGTCCCTTGTTTTAATTCCTCGTTATGAATGGAGATTATGGTCATGTGGCCCCTGTTGTCGAATAGTTTAAGATGGCTTCCCTTCCTGCTTATAGGATAAAAACCGTAGTGCTTTGTGAGTATCTTGACGAGTTCAGCATCTTTTATCACAAGCCTAGGCATAAGCCTTCATCCCAAGCTTGACAAGAACCTGTTTTTGATAGTACCTAACCTCCTTTCTTGGATTCTTGAAAAGCCCTTCCAAAGCCAGCTCGGCCCCTTCCTTGAGCCTTTCTTCCAGCACGTAAAGCGTTTTGCCCTGGTCAACAACATGGAGATCCTTTATGACGCCTACGTACCAACCGCCGCTTCTTGTCACTAAGGCTTTGAAACCATAAATATTCATCTCTAGCTTCGCTCCCATCTTAACATCTCTCTTATTATTACATTAGGCATATCAAGTATAAAATAGTATCGTGACAGAAGATACTGGAGCCACATAATTTGGAGAGTCGGACTTGGAGGCGTACTCTCCGCGGGCCCATGCCAATGATAAATCGAAGATAAAATTGAATGTGATAATAAATGGTTGAAGAATTGATAGACATCTTGGATGGAAATGGTAACAAGACAGGTGTAAGTAAGACCTATAAAGAGACACATGCAAAAGGGCTGTGGCATCAAACAACACACGTCTGGATATACAATTCTAAAGGAGAGATACTGCTTCAGAAGCGCTCTATGGAAATGGAAGGCTGGCCTGGATTATGGGATGCTTCTGTTGCGGGGCACATCTCTGCAGGGGAAACATCTAAACAAGCAGCACTAAGGGAGATATTTGAGGAAATAGGGATTAAGGCAAATTCTAAAGACATCAAACAAGTTATGGTGAGGAAAGCTAGCGATCGTCTGAAACCTAACTATTATAACAACCAATTTAGCCACATCTATATATTTAATCTAAATAAACTGCCAGAAAAGCTACAGAAAGAGGAGGTTGATGCCATAGAGTTCATTCCCATCTCTAAATTTGAAGAAGAATTAAAAAACCCCAAAACTGCAAAGAACTTTGTACCACATGAATATATTCCTGAGTTAATAAAAATAATAAGAAAAGAACTTGCTAAATAATTGGAAGAGTGGAGTTCGACTCTCTGCGGGCTCATAGCGATAACAAATCGAAATCAATATATAATTTTAAATCAGATTCTGCAACAAAGTCAATACTTAAATACAAGGGAAATGTAAGTAGGTTTATGGGGGAAGTAGAATACTGGACAAATGCATACTCAGGCACTACTGTTAAGTTAGAGAAAGATGGAAAAGAGAAAAGTTGGAAAGTAGGTTCTGATCCCGAAAAATTATTTCTGCTAAGAGTAAAAAGAAATCTGAACGGAAATGAGACGTTCCTTGACATTGGCTGCGGAATTGGGAAAACTCTTAAGCTGGTCGCGAACAGGACGCGAGAAGCTATAGGAGTCGATATAGCGCCAAAACTCATCAAAGATGCAAAGAGAACTGCTCCTTCCAATGTGCATTTCACAGTCGCTAACGCCATCGAACTCCCGTTCAAAGCCAATACTTTTGACATCATCACCGAGCAGAGAGGTCCTATTACCAGCATCGAGCAGCAGGGAGGCATCGCCACCTCCGAAAGAATTGCAAAAGAAATGTTCAGGGTTTTGAAAGAAAAAGGGGTTTTCTTTGCCATAGGGATAGGTGAAAGGGATAAAGAAAACATAAAGAGAGTGTTTGGAAGAGGGCAGTTCTATGAGTATCTGATTGATGGAAGAAAGAGAAGCGAAGAAATGGCAGGCATGCTGAATAAAATTGGTTTTTCCAAAATGAAGGTAAAAGAGTATGATACTTTAGAGTACTTTGCGACCTTCGATGATCTCGTACTGAGATTGAGCGGTCGTCCAATCATTCCAAATTTCAATATGGATGAGGATAAAGAACATTGGGCATATATCCAAAAACAGTTTTCCGAAAACAAAGGAATAAGAACAAACTCTCACAGGTTTATACTGCGTGCAACAAAGTAGAAGGATTGAGCTCAAACAGACTTGGTCTGCTCTATGCTTCTTAAGCTTGCTCTTACTATTGTTTTTCGATAGTTGTGGAAAAAGAAAAGCCTGCTCGCATAGACATATCGATAAGCAAAATCCCGAATTTCGAGGGGCAGTATGCTCACAAGTTCGCATTCGAAAGGAGGGTTAATGAAGAGTATGTGATTCCCACGGATCCGAGAGACAAGTTCATATCGAAAGAAGGATTTTATCCTTGCGCGGTAGTTCCGGAATACCTTAAAGGAAAGGCGCTCACTGTGTTTTATACGAAACCTATTATTTTTCTCAATCCCAGGCTCGATGGAGAGCTTTTCAAAGAGAGCTTTCGCGGTTTCGATCAGACTGTAGTGGAAAGACACATAGTGCCAAGCAAGAGCAAGCAATATTACAACGAATCGGAATGGACCAATGATGGCTCACCGGAAGGACTTTACCCTACTCTGATTTTTCCTAGAGAACTGACTGGGAAAGTGGTTACTTTGATTAGTTAAACGATTTTAAGCCGGCGTAGGTGGCGGATTGATGAGAACCATGCTCATCCCAGCCGGATCGCACGTATCAATGAAGTCGACGGCCAGCTGGTAGGTTCCAGATGGAAACGTAACCTTATTGGCATAAAATGTCGGCGCCTGCTGGCTCCATGCGCTGCCAGAGAATATGCTAGTCCAGCCCCCTCCCTGTAAATTTCTGTAGAACATCTCAGTTCCGTCATCAGTCCAAGTGCCGAAGGTGTAAGTGCCAGACATCACAGTGTTTGTTATCGCCGTATAGCCATGCGATCCATAAGGCGGGCCTGTGCAAGGTGCATTATCCAGGTTCAAAGGTGCGGATGGAAAGCCTATAGTTTCTATTCCGTTATAAATATCACCAAGATGGTATTGTGTTGCATAACTCCAGCCTTCTCCTTGGTCATATATAAGCGATGACCATACTCCGCTGCTGGTTATGGTTGTGCCTGATGGAAGCACAGGGTTTGCAGTTACAGAGGAATATGGCAATAACTGTATACCGCTGTCGCTTGGGGTCCATTGTTTGACGTTCCAAAGCAGACTTGCATAATTGACCTTTACAATCCCCTTAGCATACTGCTGCTCCAAACCTGTTGCCGTAGGAGTATTATAGAAGAACCAAAGGTATATCGAGGAAGTTGATCCTAATGCAGTATTCGTGATTGGGCACTGGAAGACTAACTTAACCGTCTGCTGTGGCTGTAAAGTAAAGCTCTGCGTCTCAATACTTGGCCCCTTTGGAGGTGCAGTGACATTGCAGCCCAATCCCGTAATGGTTATTGGAGTGGATCCGGAATAATCTAAGGTGACGGTCAACGCTCCGCTAGAACTCATTTCCTCACTATGGCATAAGAAAGTGGGATTACCAAGGCAGACGAAGGGCAGGATCGGATTCTGAAACACGCCCAGTTGGAAAAGAATTGATAGAACTACCGCCACAATGAGTATGGCCCAGCCATATGTGACTAGATATTCAATAGCTGATTGACTACGCTCCTCTCCCTTTTGGGTTCTCCCCGAATGCATATTCCTAGATTGGACGTCACTTTTAATATTCATGTGCGTATGACTGCTCTCACTAAAATTTTATACGGGTTACGACTAAAACAAGTATATTGCAAAATTCCTTATGAACTTCTTTATGAAGATTCTGACAGGGTTCAGGTTCTTCTTTATGTCTTTGACCATCGGCTTGTATCTCGCCTTCTCTTCAGGCGTGAGCTTGCCCTCCTTTACTATCGTCTGCTTCTTGCCCTCGACTATCTGAGTCTCGGTCTTGCTTATTACTTCCTTCTTCACCATTCCATACCATTCGTCGAGCGAACTGCTCTTCTTCTTTATTATCGCGATGAAGTCGCCCATCTTTATCTTTCTTCTCTTCCCTGTCCTGTCCACTTCGGCTGCCACCCTCAGTGCAGTTTTGTCGCAGACCTCAGCTATATCCGCCTGTGACCATCCCATTGTTGCCCTAGCAAGCCTACCGAAATTTATCATCCTGCCCAGCGGCATCTTCCTTGTGTTGTACCTGCATGCCTCCTTTCTCTCCTTGTAGTTGGGGGCTGGCATGTAGACCGCCTCTCCAAACCTTCCCGGCCTCTTGAGAGCGGGATCCATGTCCCATGGCTGGTTCGTTGCTCCTATCACAAAAAGTCCTTCTGGGTTCTTCTCCACCCCATCCAGCTCCTGCAGGAACTGGTTTACTGCCATTCTCATAGTGCTCTGCTGCTCCCCTTCCCTCTTTGTCCCAAGCGCGTCAACTTCATCGAAGAAAATTATGCAGGGCGCATTCTCCCTCGCCTGTTTAAATATGGCATGCATGTTCTTCTCGGTGTTGCCCGCATACATGTCGACTATCTCGTTTATCCTTGCTATTATGAACTTGGAGTGCGTCTCTCCTGCAATCGCACTGACTATGTATGTTTTGCCGCAGCCAGGCGGACCGTAGAAGATTGCGCCAAGCCCAAGCTTCTTCCCATAAGCCCTCAGCAGCTCCGGTTTAGTGAGCGCAAGTATTATGTTATCATGTATTAACTCCTTAGCCTTCTCCATTCCCACGACGTCCTTGAAGGTATTGGTCGAGGTAAACC
>JBEKPX010000041.1:0-8114 GCA_049520335.1 Candidatus Micrarchaeales archaeon
CTGGAGAGAATGCCATATCCGCTCAACCCTCTGCTTCTTTGGTCGCAGAAGACGGAAGAATAAAGGAGTGGTATTTGGAATCCATAAAAGAGATGATGAAGCATAACCTGCTGCCTGTTCCTTACGGAGACGTCGCACTTGACCTAAAGAAAGGCTGTTGCATAATATCAACGGAAGAGATATTCAGTTATCTGGCACCTAGGCTGGACTCGAAAAGAATAATCCTTGCTGGAATGGTGGACGGCGTATTCACGGCAGACCCTCAGAAAAATCCTGAAGCAAAACTGATACCTGAGATAAACTCCAAAAACTACGAGAGCATAAAGAAGTATCTTGGTGGAAGCGCAGGAATCGACGTTACAGGCGGAATGATGCACAGAGTTGAAAGAATATTCGAATTAACAAAATTCGGGGTTGAAGCTGAGATAATAAATGGCAGAAAGGAAGATATTCTGAAAAGAGCTCTGACTGGGGAAAGAGGATTGGGCACTACTATAAAAGCATAGATAACCGAATGAATTTTCCATCTTAGTGAACTGTGATTTTTTCTCCGTCTATCTTCACCTTGCTTCCATTTTTGATTTTTTTTATCTTGATCTTGTCAACGCAAGGAATCTCAGAGATTATTGCACCGACTGCTACTATTGGTTCACATTCTTCGTTTATTATCGCCAATGGCGCCACGCCTTTCTTCTTCATCCTGTACAAAGTATAGGAGCCCACTGTGGAACCTTTGCCAGTAGGGAATACCAATATCTTGCCTCTGATGTTTTTCCCTTCAAGAGGATGGCCTTTCTCGATGAACAAACCAGTCTCAGGATCAACTCCGCCGAGGAATCCTACTGGCTTATCTGAGACCAGGGCCTCGCCCTCAGCTTTGCCGTATTTTATGACTCTTCCTTTCAGTATCATTCCCATCTCCCTTTTATTGCCGCATTTATGCACTGTTCCAGAGTTCCGAATCTCACGTTCAGTTTTGAGTAAGCAGGTGCATAGAAAGCGGATTTTCCTGAGTTTGTGGCTAGATTCTTGAAACCAAAATCCTCGACCGGTGCGACCACCAGGCAAGTGTCGTTCAGGACCTTCCCTCCACTCTGCTCTATAATCTTTACAGCATCCTTTGCTTTCCCGCTTACGTATTTTGAAGTCGTTATCCAGAGTTCTGCCTTGACTTTCTTGCCTATAACCAGCTCCGCTATTTTCTTCAATTCATCGACAGATGCATGAGGACAACCTATGCTAACAAAATCTATCTTGCTCACTTTGGAGTTCAAGGAAGCATAGCCCTCCTCGAGGTTTTCGATGTTTATCCTTTCTGCAGAGTCCCTAATCATGTTGCTGACCTTCGCCTCAGGCGTGATTCCGTCTATGTGGAACAATGCAACCGCCCCGCTGGCAGCCATGGATGCCCCAAAAACTTTCAAATCGTCCTGGTTGGAGTCAGCGATTCCCATGATATAAGGAACCTTGTTCTTCACGATTTTTCCAATGATGTTTCCAAGCGCGCCGAGGTCCGAGAATCCATCAACTTTGCAGTCTACTTTAAAGATAAAATCTGCCTTGCGGTTATCTTCCAGATGGAATCCGTAGCATGCAGTTCTTCCCGAAATCGCTGCTGCCAACGCGGAAGGGCCTCCCTCCCTGTTCGTTCTGGCACCTATCACAGAATTGGCAAATGCTACAGCAGAAGATTCCCCCCACGCTATGTGTTCTCCAAACTTCGGCGCATTTCCAATCAGATAGGGAGTGCATGTACATACGGGCGAGATTCCCATTTTCTTGAAGGCATCGATCACTTTTAACTGCTTGATTGCGAATTCTTCCTTGAAACCTAGTTTTTTCCAGTTCTCCAGGTCCATGCCGGCAGGATTCAGCGTCGTCTTTACCGAGATTCTGCCGCCCTTCTTTGCCCATTCTTCCAGGAATTCTATGCCTGCATCCCCTAGATTTTTGTAGCTTACACCTGATACTTGCACACTGTTCACGTTTACTAGTTTCTCAGCGCCATAAATTTTGCCCAGGGCGACGACTATTTCCATCGCCTTTTGCATTCCTTCCCCTTTCTCACCTGAAAGCATCAGTTCCTCTTCTTTCGTCAGAAACATGATATCACAAATAACTCTTCGGGTCGGTAATTCCGTACTTCTCTTTTTTAAAGCTCTTATCCTTCTTTCCCCATGGAATCGTGGCATCAAAGCCAGCTTTGCAGGTCATTGCTTTCTTACCTTCTGTCAGATCACCTGATGGATCTAGGGATGAGCCTGACTGGTTCGGCATTACAACAAGATTTCTATCAGCCTGGAATCTTGTGGCGATCGCCCATTCGACCTCGCTCGGATCGTAGATGTTTATGTCATCATCCACAATCACACAGTGTTTTAGGGAGGTGTGACCCTTGAATGCGGCCTCGAGCGCCTTCCTACCGTCATCATCGTTTTGTTTTATTATCTGGACTACTGCATGAAGCCAAGAAGTGCCTCCAGGCGTTACTAAGACATTTTTGCATCTGCAAACTTTGTTTACCTCGTTGAAGATCGTTGGTTCCCTTGGCATTCCCATCAAAACCTTGTGTTCGCCCTTCCCAGGAAGCAGTGCATGGAATAGGGCATCCTTCCTGTGGGTGATTTTTTTGACCTCTATCACAGGCTGCTCCCTGATCTTGTCATAAGTTTCAGTCAGGTCAAGGAATGGACCTTCCTTAGTCATCTGTTTTGTTATCCTCCCTTCGATCACGAACTCGGTGTCTGCAGGTACTTCCACATCGATAGTCTTGCACTTGACGAGCTTCGTTTCTTCCATAGAGTTCGCCATTCCAAGTTCATCTACACCTATTGGCAATGTGGTGGCACCCGCCAACAAGACAGGGACTGAGCTGCCTATACAAATCGCAATATCAAGCTCTCCTGTTTTTTTCAGGGCGGTATCAGTTCCGCGGTGTTCGACTATTCTCGGAACAAGATGATTTCTATCTAACAGCATAAGCCTATGAAAGCAGGAGTTCCTTATTCCTGTTTCGGGATCCTTTATTATGCAAACGCCCGAGGCGATGTACTTTCCTCCGTCTTTCGGCATGTATCTTAGGATTGGCAGTTTGTTCAAATCAAGCTCTTCCTCGACTTCCTGGCAAGGGCCGTTGTCAATTATCTCTGGCTCTTTCTTGTTGTTTATCGCATATGCTAACTTTTCTAGCAACTGCTCTTTTTGGATTCCTAGGGCAGAAGCAACCAGGTCTCTGGAAGAAACCAGATTTCCAACAACAGGAAACTTAGAATCCTTGACATTTTCGAAAAACACGACTTCGCCGTCCAGAGCGGCAAGTAGATTGGCAATCTCAAACTCAGTCGATACTTCTTTTTTTATTCTTATCAGTTTGCCCTTAGTCTCTAATTTTTCTATAAATTTTCTAAGAGTCATGAAAACACTTTTGCATTGGCTTTCCTGCAACGTGATTTGTGAATCATAATGATTTATGCCTTTAGATTCTGTATGAAGAAACTTCCTGCACCTGCTAGAGAAGGGCTTGCGTTGAATGCTTCGAAACCATTCTCTTTGAACAGTTTGAGCAGTTCTTTTCTATTCCCTCCCCTTGTCAGAATCACTGCAATTCCTCCTCCGCCTCCACCGCAGAGCTTAGCGCCAAGAGCACCGTTTGCTCTGGATAGTTCCACTACAGCGTCGAGCTTATCATTTGATACCCCGAGCGTCTTCAGCGATTCGTGATACCTGAACATGCACTTTCCCAGCATGAGCGCATCTCCTCTCTTAAGTGCAGTTTGCCCTGATATTGCGCACGCATGCATCTCGTCAAATATGCCTTCAACCCTTTCTCTGTTGCTTCTGTACTGATCCGCTATGTGGCCCATTGTTTTTGCCGTACTTAGCTTTGGACCCGTATTAACAAGTATTAGGTTTAATTCCATGCCCATCTTTTCCTTCTTTATGCCCTCTTTCGCATCGAATGCAATGCAGCCGCCGTAGAATGATGTTGATGTGTCTATCCCTCCTGCCCCCTCGTTTAAGTGCGCCACTCTATCTCCGTCTCTTGCGATATCTATTATTTGTAAATCAGATAAATCGCTACGATTCTGGATCACTAGGGAACAAGTAAAGGCAGTGAAGCATGCAGCACTGCTGGCAAGCCCTGATCTTATCGGTATTTCTGAACTCACAACAAGCTCCTTCCCAAGGACATTTATTCCGCAATCATTCTTCAGTCTCGATGCTATCGTAGCGAAGGGAAGAAATTCTTGCAGTATGCCGGATGCGCTGGCGTATTCTTCAAGGCTGTTCCTCCTTTTGTAAGAGGCATATAACCTCAACAGATCCTCGCTGCTGAACTCGGCGGAACCGAAGCCAGCACTGTTCAGATCTACTGAAATTTTACTTGACTCTGTATCCTTCGACTCGCAGCTAGCATATCTCGTTATCGCTAAAGCTACCGCACGCCTTCCATATGCTACGGCATGTTCCCCGAAGAGCTTTATTACCCCGGGTGCTCTGACATTCACGTTACTCTTAGCTAGCATAACCATTTATTTGTCTTCTGATATATCACATATTGACGAAGTCAGAGCAGTTATCTACGGCTCGATGTGTTCTAATGGAGGGAAATAGCAAGAAGGATCTACTCAGAAGGAACGTTAAGGATCTGAAATTGAGAAAAGGAATGAAGGTAAGCGAGCTAGTAGAGGAGATGCGGAGTATAGGAGGGTTCTCTGCACAGCACATGGTGAATGGGATAAGGATACTTGGAGAGATGTTGGATGACAAGTCCTGCTTCAACTTCCTGTCATTTCCAGCGGACATAGTTGCCACAGGACTGCGCGGAGCGCTAGCGCAGTCAGTGAAACACTTCGATGCGATAATAACCACCGGCGGCACGGTAGACCATGACCTGGCGAGGGCATATGGCGGCAAGTATAGCATGGGCAGCTTCTATGCCGATGATGTAAAGCTCCACAAACTGGGAGTCTACAGGCTCGGCAACATATTCATAGAGCAGAAGGAGTATGGACTTGCGGTCGAGAGATATTTCAATGAGATAATGCAGGAGGTATACGATTCGACTCAGTATGCTGGCGAGTACAGTGCGAGCGAACTGCTCTTCGAGTTCGGCAGGCGAATGAAGGATAGAGGCTCTATAATCAGGCAGGCATATCTCCACAAGGTGCCTATATTCAACCCAGGCATATTGGATGGAGCATTTGGGACGCAGCTTGCGATCTTCTCTCAGAACCACAAATTCAAGCTCAACCTGATAAAGGACGAGCTGAAGCTCAGCGATATAGCCTTCGACAATAAGAAGACGGGAGCGCTCATGATAGGCGGAGGCATAAGCAAGCACCATGTGATATGGTGGAATCAGTTCAAGGGCGGGCTTGATTATGCGGTTTACATAACCACAGCCACGCAGTTTGACGGCAGCCTCTCTGGCGCGAGGCTCACCGAAGCGGTTTCATGGGGCAAGGTTAAGGAGAAGGCGAAGCAGGTGACCATAGATGGTGATGCGACCATACTCCTGCCAATAATGTTTTCTGCGCTTGATATGATTTGAATGTTTATCGTGAGAATATGAGTAGATACCTGATAACGTCTGAGAGTGTGACTGAAGGGCACCCTGATAAGGTCGCAGACATAATATCGGACTCCGTGCTTGATGCTATAATAGCTAAGGACCCGACTGCACATGTAGACTGCGAAGTGCTAATAATGCAGGGTACTGTCGTACTGACAGGTCAGATAACTACCAAGACGTATGTAAACATACCTGAGATAGCACGGCATGCATTGAAAGGAATAGGGCTCGATAATGCCAAAGATGGCCTTGACTGGGCAACGTGCGGAGTGGTGACTTCAATAGAGGAACAGTCCCCTGACATAGCTCTTGGGGTAAATGAGAAGAAGGGCCTGAACATGGGTGCTGGAGACCAGGGGTTCGTGTTCGGATATGCATGCAACGAAACCAAGGAGCTCATGCCGATGTCAATTATCTTGTCTCACAAGCTCACTATGAGGCTGACCGAATGCAGGAAGAAAGGGATAATACCTTACCTGAGGCCCGACGGCAAATCACAAGTCACTGTGGAATACATAAATGGAGTGCCAAAGAGAGTGGATACAGTAGTCATTGCGGCACAACACAGCAGCAATGTCATCCTCCAAAGAATAAGGAAGGACATAGAAGAGAAGGTAATTAGAAAGGTCATACCCAAGGAGATGCTTGACAGCAAAACAAGATTCGTGATAAACGGCACAGGCAGGTTTGCAATAGGCGGGACATTGGCCGACTCTGGCCTCACAGGGAGGAAGACCGTTGTCGATGCATACGGAGGCGTAGGCAAGTCAGGAGGAGGGTGCTTCAGCGGGAAGGATCCTTCAAAAGCAGACAGATCGGGCGCCTACTTCGCAAGATATATCGCGAAGAACGTTGTCGCTTCTGGCTTGGCGGACAAGTGTGAAATACAGGTTGCTTATGCGATAGGCGTCGCAGAGCCCATATCCTTCTACGTAAACACCTTCGGAACAGGCAGACTAAGCGATGAGAGAATAGAAGAGATA
This sequence comes from Candidatus Micrarchaeales archaeon, assembly GCA_049520335.1. Lineage (GTDB taxonomy): Archaea > Micrarchaeota > Micrarchaeia > Micrarchaeales > CABMGC01 > JAJYVH01. Next base: position 6,559 of record JBEKPX010000041.1, read on the forward strand.
GTTAAGAAGCACTTTGACATGAGGACGGGTTCCATAATAAGGGAGCTCAAGCTTAGAAGGCCGATATACAGGAAAACGGCATGCTACGGACACTTTGGAAGGAGCGGACCTGAGTTCACCTGGGAGAGGACTGACAAGGCTGCAATGCTTAGAAAATACCTGAATGGACAATAAGTTAGGCTGGGATCTGAGATGATTAAAGCAGTCATATTCGATTTGAACGGAGTATTCATAAAGAGTCCGTTTCTTAGCGACAGGTTCAGGGATACGTTCAATGTTCCTAGCGAAGAGTCCACAGCAGCATTGAAGGAAATAATGGACAAGGTAAGAAAACCAAATGCTGGAGATACATTCCAATACTGGAAACCTTACCTGGACAAATGGAAAATATCTCTGACAAAGGAGCAGTTCTTTGACTTCTGGTTCAGTGCTGAGAAGGAGGTTCCTGAGATGATCAATATTGCTCAGGAGTTAAAAGACAGAAGTATTAGAAGATTCGTTCTCTCTAACAATTTTGTGGAGAGATCGAAATACTATAAGCAGAATTTCAGTTTCTTGGACAAACTTTTTGAGAGGGTATACTACTCTTGGGAGACAGGATTTGTAAAGCCTAACAAAGCGGCATTTGAGAAGGTGCTTTCAGACAATGGCCTGAAAGCAGAGGAATGCATCTATGTTGATAACCAGCAGAATAACATAGACACCGCAAAGAGTCTAGGAATGGAGGCTATTCTTTTCGATGACTTTAAGAATTTGGAGAAGAAATTAAGCGCACTAACGCAGCTTAAGCTGAGACACCACGCTTAGGAAAGAATCATTTCAATCTGCACGCCGTCGGGCACAGGTATTCTCATTATCTGCCTGAGCGCCTGGTCGCTTCCCTCTATCTCCACCAGCCACTTGTGTATCCTCATCTCCCAGTGGTCGAAAGTATGCGATCCATCTGCAGCAGGAGTCTTCCTTGTGGGTATTATCAGCCTCCTTGTAGGAAGAGGAATAGGCCCCTTATACTTGATATTCATGTTTTTGGCTATGTCAATTATTTGCTTGGCTATATTCCTCGAAGACTTCGTGTCCTTGCTTATCAGCTTTATTCTGGCTACAGGCATTAACTTTGCCTCTTTGTTACGTCAAGCACCACTCCGGCAGCTACAGTTTGACCCATGTCCCTTATCGCGAACCTGCCCAACTGTGGGAAATCGCTGTACTTCTCGATGACCACAGGCCTGCTCGGCTTGATTTTGACAATGGCAACGTCTCCTGTCTTTATGAACTCAGGATTCTTCTGGGCGGTCTGGCCTGTCTTAGGATCCTTCTTCTCTGTTATCTCTGTTATCGTCGCTGATACCTGCGCAGTGTGTATGTGGAATACGGGTGAATAGCCAGGCGCGATTGCAGTAGGGTGGTTTATTACGACTATCTGGGCAGTGAATTCATCAGCAACTGTCGGCGGATTTGAGCTTGGGCCAACCACGTCGCCCCTCCTTATGTCCTTCTTGTCTACACCCTTTATATTGAAGCCTATATTATCGCCAGGCTCAGCCTTTTGTAGCTGC
>JBEKPX010000042.1:0-8041 GCA_049520335.1 Candidatus Micrarchaeales archaeon
GGTATTCTTCCTTAAGTTCCTGTCATTCTTGAACATCGAATATAACTTCTTCATCTTGTTGTAGTCATTTATCAGTTCCCTTACCTCCTTCTCGCTGGTGCCACTGCCTTTTGCTATTCTAGCTATCCTCTTTGAGTTCGAGAGCAGTTTGGCGTCATTCCTCTCCTCCTGGGTCATCGAGTCTATTATTGCCTTATATCTGCCCATCTTGCGCTCACCTTCCTCAGCAGTTCCTTTTGGAAGGTCGGCCATCCCGAGATTGCTCAGGACTCCTTTCATCGGGCCCATCTTTGACATCGTTTTGAGTTGGGTGTAGAAGGTATTGAGAGTTAGCTCCTCTGTTTCAACCTCCTCAGGCTTTAGGTTTGATTCCTTTATCGCATTCTGGACATTAGATATCAGAGATTCCAAATCGGGCATGCCAAGAAGCTTTCCTACAAATTTTTTCGAGTCGTAGAGTTCCAATGAGTTTAGTTTCTCCCCGGTGCCTATGAACTCTATCCCGACGTTGGCTGCATTAACCGCGCTTAGCGCCCCTCCGCCCTTTCCTGAGCCGTCGAGTTTTGTTACTATCACACCTGTGAGCTTTACCGCATTATCGAACTCCTTCGCCTGTTTGCCTGCTATTTGGCCAGTGTCTGCATTTATCACTAGAATTTTCTCATCGGGGTTAAACTCATCGGTTATCTCTTTCAGCTGCTTGATGAGGTCGCTATCCAATGCACTTCTCCCACTTGTATCGCAGAGCAGCACTTTCTTGTCTTTGAATGCAACTAAAGCCTCCTTGACTATCTTTCTGACGTTTTTCTCGTCCTTTATTCCGAAGAAACCTACACCTGCTTGCTTTGCGAGCGTCTCGAGCTGCTCATATGCGGCTGGTCTTGTGACGTCGCACGATATCAGTCCGCTGCCCAGACCTCTATCCTGGTAGAATTTTGCGAGCTTCGCCGCAACAGTCGTCTTTCCGGCACCATATAAGCCGAGCAATAGCACTCTCTTAGGTTTCATCACAGGCTCGAAAGCCGCACCCATCAGTTTAACAAGCTCCTCGTAAAGCATGTTTGTGATGTAGTCCTTGGCGCTTACGCCATCAGGCAGCTTCTCTCTTAGCGCAGCATCCTCAAGCCTCTTTGTCAGCGAAAGGACGAGCTCTACGCTAACATCGGCCGATATCAGGGTTCTCTGGAGCTCTTTGTTAAACTCCTTTATCGTCTTCGCGTCTATTATAGTGGCTCCGGTCAGCTTTGCAATCGCCTTCCTTAAGCCTTCGCCTAGATCCATAAATTAACCTGTAAATGGCTTTCCAATAATTAGGGGCTTAACAGGTATATAAATGTTCGAAAGACGGGTCCATTGCTGTCTGTTATACTTACTATTTTAACAGATAATAATAAGTAGCCTGGATTCATACTGAATGCAGGTGAGTTCTATGGAAAGCAGCAAAATCAATATCTCAACACCGGACGCTACATGGATCGCTAAGCTTAGCGACACGGAATGGAATTTGGTAAAAAAAAGAATTGGAGAGCTAACAGGAATGCAGATGACAACGGTGCAGAAAGGAGAGAAGGCAGTCAATCCCTCTCAAATACCAAATCTTGCATGGCTTGCTGAACTGGATAAAAAGAAATGGTCATTGGTAAAAACAAGATTCGAGGAATTTATCAATTTAACTCTAAAGGTGGCACTAAAGAGTGCTGCGAAGATTGAACTTATGAGCAACGATCCCAGGTTCCAAGATGTAATTCCGATGGAGGTTATGAAGGATCTTGCAAATGATTCTTCCCTTCCTGTCTCACTCAGAAAAACACTGCGTAAAGAGCTAGCGGAGGAAAAGGCTAAGATTACTCGCGAAAGAAACAGAAATTAATGATGCAATTTGTAGAGAGGTTTGCGTATCTATAGAGGTATCTAGGTCGTAGCCTCTTTCTATAAGTATAAATACTTTCTTCAAGAATTTATATCGAGGGCTCGTAGCTCAGCTTGGTTAGAGCGGCGGTCTTATAGCTTACAAGGTATGAAAGCCGTAGGTCGAGCGTTCAAATCGCTCCGGGCCCATCTGACATAGTTTGTATCGCACGATGCATCATGCGCGAAGTTTAGGAGCTTGGCCTTCGAAAAACTCTCTCAGAGTCGCCTTTTCTTCTGTTTTCTTGAAGACAATTTTGATCGCAGAGGCAGGATTAGGTTCTGCTGCATAAAAGAGCGCACTTCCTGTTTTATCGTCATACCCTAGAAAAGTGATTCTTGAATATCTGCTGACCATAGGTGAAGCAACTGCAAAACTCCAGGCTAATTCTACTTTAGGATCAAAAGACCAGAATTTAATGGCGAGGTCGTATACTGCATTTTCGTTTTCTTTAAGAGTTTTTACAAACTTGAAGAATCCTTTTTCGAGGAAAACCGCAAGATCGGACGCTCCTTCTTTTTTGTTTTCTTGAAAATAATTCTGAAAATAGTCTTGAGCTATATGGAATTCAAGATTGTAGTAGGGAACTTGCATGTATAGGCAGGCATTTTCCGAATTGGTATACTGCTTGCTTACTACAAACAAAGATGCTTCAGCACTTTTAAGAGTCTCAATAGGCCTACTGTCTTTGATGAGGCGTTCTAGGATATAGTTACGCACTCCAAGAGATGTATTTCTATACCAATCACTCCGCACACTTGATGCATTGGTTGTTTGCATGATTGAGTTGATGGAGCTTCCTATAAATAGGTTGACGTTAAATCTGTTCTTGCGATGAAGAACGTTTCTCTCATCAAGAAAGTTGCACTAGGCAGGATAAGAAGACTCCTTGCACTAGCAGAGGCAAAAACGATTGAGAACACACAGGAATCCAGGAGGCTTGCGAAGAGATATGTAACTCTCGCACGTAAAATGAGTTCGCATTACAAAATAAGCATTCCGAAGGAACTCAAGAATAAAGTGTGCACAAACTGCGGGAACTTCCTCATACCTGGGATTGACTGCAGCGTCAGGGTCGCCAGTGTCCACGGTTATGTGGCTTATGTATGCGAATGCGGGAAAGAGAGGCATGTTTTCTATAAGAATCCTGGAAGAGGTTAAGTTCCTGATGCTTTCTTCGCCAGCAGATTCACCAGCTCGTCTATTCTCTCTGAATCCGCTAAGGTAAGCACATTCTTGTCGAGCACTATGTAGTCATCGATTATTATTCCCCTATAAAGTCTTGCAATCTTCTCGGTTTCGTCATCATTTGGCTTCGCTATCTTAGTATCCCTTATAACATTAGCCCTTGCAATCGCCTTTATTCCGTTGTTTACTCCAGCCACAATCCTGTTTGCATCGTGGAATGCCTTTATCAGGTCGAGAAGCGGCCTGTGATCATACAGTTTGAGTGAATCAACTCCTGGCCCATCGGCTATTAGGAGAACGTCATAGGTCATAGGTTCCAATTCCCTTGCTTCCGCCGTTGGCTTGATTGTAGCTCCGTGATAGCCTCTGCACTCTTTCAGCGTTAGGCCGGTGATGACACTTTCTATGTCCTTCTTTGCGAAGAGCAACTGAAGGTTGGAAACAGTTTCATCCTTGAAATCCCTAGGTGCGATGAGTATAGCGACTTTCATATCCATCCCTTTGCTACTATGCTCCAAAAGAAGTTAAACTTTTGCATCTGAGTACGGTAATTATGACCTGCGCCTAAATGCGACGTATGCGAGAATGATGACTATGGCAAGGATGGTGGCTATGTTAAGCGGCGAGATGAAGAGGACAGCCGATGCTGCTCCATTTCTTACCATTGCTTTGGATCTTATTCCTAAGTATTCCAACGTCGCATTGGCATAACCATAAGGCACATTGGGTATGTTTATGGTTCCACTCGAACCTGAGAAAAGTGCCGTTTGGGTGCCGTTATCATAACTAAGCATTGCAGAAGCATTGACGGGCATGTAGAAGAGGTCATTCACTCTAATCGTGATGTTGTAAACTGGCAGGGAGAAGTAAAACGTCGGTGAAGCATTCTGCGTGATAGTGTAGTTAGCATTTAGTAAAAGACCTTTGTAGTATGCACCTTGGAGTATATGAGCAGCACCCACATTGAGAAATGGTGTTGAGTTTGTGCGATAACCGTCGATTGAAAAGGAAGATATATTCAGCGCTTCATCATAAGCGTTCCTTCCTACGAGCAGGACTCTGTACTGCCATACTGCAGACAGGTTGACTGGCGCACTGACAAGGATGCTGCCGTTGAGGTTCTGGTTGTTGTTACTCCAGTGTGAAAATCTGAATCTCTCCGCACCGTTCTGGTATGTGGAATTGTTGATAGAATAGAGCGATGTTGATCCATTTGCATACCATCCTGTACCTGTCGCATTCCCATAAAGCGATGATACGTTGACGAAGTACTGCAACTGCCAATTTGCTGTTTCTGTAATATTGTTGTCCATTGTTATTGTTGTGTTGTTTAATGCCCCGGTGTACGAACCTATGCCTTTTCCAGACCAGCCAGTGAATGCTGCCCTTGAGACGTTGCTAAGGTAAATGAGTTTCGGGGCTGAGATTCTAACTGTGGAATAGGCAACATATGTATTTCCACTTGTAAGGTTTCCGTACTTTGACATTACCTTGAGCTGGTAGCCAAGAGACCATAGTTTGGTATTGTTCGTTGACTGTGGCAGACCGGAACCCACTTCAAAGTAATTCACTCTGTTGCCAAGCTCCTGCACTCCGTAAGGGTTTTTCAATCCTGTCTTGCTCCCTACCCCATAATTTATCACTCCATATCCGCTTGAGATTGGAAGAGACAAGTTGTGCTTGTATACTGACAAGTTAGCAAATACCACTGCGTTCATCCTGGTATTCGTATTTGTTGTATTCGCGAGCTCTCCCACAGCTATTGGACTATATGGCCCTGAGTCTGAGGTCCCTAAATCTACGCTTCCAATCGTTTTATTATTGAATAGGAAATACCATGTATTTCCGAGCGAGTAGAAGGAGTATTTGTTGAATTGACCGTTGTTTCCTGCGGAACCGTCCGGACCGACTGAACCCAGGAAATCCTGGCTCTCTCCAGAAAGGAAGTATTCATAGAACCATTCTGCCTTGCCTGCAGTCAGGTATTCGTTGCTGCTGCATTCATTTATGGTGCAGTTTACAGGATATTTACCTGTCTGGTTTTCGATTATGTAACCTACTTGAGCAAAAGCGCCGTTGGGTAGGTTCTCTCCGACCCAGAAACCCATCGAACCGGTAGTGAGGTCCTGTGGAAATACGGTTTCTATCTCTACACTTGCACCGTTGTTGTTGCTTGAACTGGAGTCGCTTCTTGCTCCAATCTGAAACCAGTACTGAGCATGTGCGATGCTGACCGCGAGAAGGAATGCAACAAAGCAGAACGCTGAAAATAGTTCATATCTTCTCATAGTCTAGACCAATCTCATCCAACTTTTTAATTGTTTCCTCTTTTGTCGATGAATTCAGACTCTTCCACTCTATAACTGCACTTTCAGGTGCAGGGATGCTTCTTTCAAGTACTTGCTCGAGCATATCCAAATTGCCAGTACCGTCGTTGTTCTTCATCGCATATTTGGGCATTATGTGCGAGAAGGCATATCCCTTCTCCAACGCGAGAGCCGAGAATTTCTTTGGATAGTGGTTGCTCCCTATTCCAATTACCACCTTTTTGTATCCGTCCTCTTTCTTGTCAGTGCCAGTTAAAGCGAGATAGGCAGCATCAGCCACTCTTTGGGCGTTCTCCCTGCTTTTCCTCATCTCCTCGTTCCCGCCTAACTCGACGAAAAAAGAAGGCGTTTTCAGAAGGGGACCATGATGCGTAGCTTCATAGACCTTCTCAACATTCTCTTCTATAAGGTTCAAGTTAGTTAGTGCAGCGAGCATCACGATTGGCGCGGCATATGAGAGCTGCTTAGGCTTCCCTCCTACGCGCGCTTCATTGGTCCAGTTGCCGAGCGAGTGGGTAGAGAAAAGACTTATACCTACCTCGCTCTCGTGCTTGCTAAGGAACATAACTAGGTCAAAGCCCAAGGAATCTATGAAATCGGCTTCGAATGGAAAGACATCGATCTCGCATATGCTTATGTTGTCTTTTCTGTACTTCAGAGGAGGATTTCCCTCTATCTCTTCAAACTCGTTCTTTCTGGCGAGATACTCCGTCATGTTCGTTCCTGTTTCATCGAGCTTGGAGTAGACGATGCCAATCTTGCCCATGCGAGCGCCAAATCAATTATACAAAACAGATTATTATAGAGTTGGAGATCTTATTCGTTGTGTTATTCTCCTCCCAGAGGGCGATGAGATGGATTATATATTAATATCGTTACCTATATGTTAAGGGGGTTCAATGTTTGAGCTGAAACTTGACAATGCGAAATACTGGCGAGATTGCGTAGAGGCAATTGTTAGCCTCGTTGATGAGGGAATATTTAGCATAACTAAGGATGGAATAAGCCTTAAAGCGATGGACCCGTCGGGCATAAGCATGATCTCTTTCTTCATACCGAGCAAGGTATTCTCGAAGTATGAGCTTGAGAAGAGCATAGACATAGGACTTAACATCGACAACCTCAGTAAGATAATGTCGAGGACCAGGGAGAATGAGGCACTCGTGCTGAAGGACATTGATGGCAAACTTTCACTTGAATTCGTCGGCTCAAAGAGCAGGAGAAGGTACAGGCTGCACCTGATAGATGTCAGGAAGAAGGAGGATAAGGAACCTAAGGTGGAGTTCGACGCAAGCGTTGAGGTGGACGGCGAACATCTGAAGAATGCACTCAAGGATGCATCACTCATCTCGTCATACATAGCGTTCAAGGCGGCAAAGAGCAACTTCACGATAAGCGCAAAGGGCGACTCGGGAGAGCTTGAGGAGCTCAACGAGATAGACGGAGCTGGCGTGAAGAAGCTTGACACATCGAAGGAGGCACAGGCAGTGTTCAACCTTGAGTTCCTGGAGAACATGGTCAGGTCAAGCCAGACGGGAAGCAGCATAAAGCTCTCGATAAAGTCGGACCAGCCACTCAGGCTGGCGTATAATATTGGGGACGCCACGGTTACATATTTTCTCGCCCCGTATGTCGAAGAGTGATTGTGCTTCCGAAAATATGATCCTAGCTTTAGCTATATGTTTAAATAATTGCCATTCTTATGTAATTTGATGATATGGCTGACGACACTGATTAATGTAGAAGTAGTAGGATAAGAATATGCTTAGAGAAGATGCAATAGATTAAGGAGATTGTGATGAAATCAGGAGATCAAGAAGGAACCGGATAATAAAGGTGGCTGCATGGAAGGAACTGATGGATGAGAATATAATTATAGGGTGATGACGTGGTTGGAGATGAAGTAGGTGGATGAATATATATTTAGTGCAGAAGTTTCTATTTAAGGGATTGTGATGAGAATTGGAGACGAAAGTGGCGGAAGATAAAAGGTGAATTTACATGGAATCAACAGGCGCTTGATAAGATATAAAATGGCTGAAGAAAGGGGTACTTAAGAGGGATTGTGATGGGAGCAGAAACTGGATAATAGGAGGGCAGTTTGCATGGAAGGAACAGATGGGTGAAAATATGGCTGAAGAAGGAAACACTTGAAGGAGTTGAGAAGAATGTCTGATGAAGGATCTAGTTAAGAGAAGGAGAAACATGGCCGAAGGCCAAATGTAATTAGGGAAAGATGGGTGAATTGAATGGGAATGGACGGAGACATAACCTGATTTAGGGCATCGACTGTGAGGAGTGCGGTCTGCCCTAATATTGATAAACCTTGGATTGCTAATTCTATACATGAAGAATGTTGATGCAGATAAGCTTGAGTTTGCCTACAAGTATCCATTTTCTCGGGAGGCGAAAGAAGTGGTTGCTGAGCTCCAACTAAGCTCAATTGACGAGCAGTACCTTCAGGAGGGCCTCTCTATCCTGAAAAACGCCTTCAAGGACGGAAAGATACCGCATGAGAAAGTCAGGGAAATGAGTGAAGTGAAATACAGATATCTACTTGGCTATGTATATGCTAGGATGCTGGTGAGTGCAGTTGGAGATGCCTACTCCATCTCCA
>JBEKPX010000043.1:0-8006 GCA_049520335.1 Candidatus Micrarchaeales archaeon
TGCTCGACACAATTCCCTCTCTTTTCTCTGCGAGGGAAACCAGGCATATTTTGACCTTGGCTGCGAGCGCATTCCTGATTATCGCCCTCGTCCTGACGAGCTTCTGGATTCTCACCGCATCATCTGCACAGATTACAGACGATATCGGTATGAAGAGGAACTTATCCTCCTTCTTTATAATTTCAAGCACTTTCCTGCTTACCGTATCGTTGTAGGGAAGCGCTCCCAGAACCTCATTCCGTCTCAGCGACTTCGCCACTACCTCGAACCTGTCGCTTCTCACTATTTTCTTTCCATTCGAGTCAGCTTCCTTGAGCGTTTCCGCAATTTCAACGTCGCTGCCCAAGCGGAACACTTTCTTATAGCCCAACCTCTCAGCTAGCCGATCTAGGGAATTGTAGTCAATTGCAACAATATCGAAGAATCGCATCAAATCAAGAACTAGCCTGCGCTGCCGCAGCTTCCCCCTTTCCCTCCCCGTCCATGAAGAGATTCTTCTCTATAGTCTCCTTTATCTTCTCTGCAGAGTAGGCCAGCTTTATGAGCTTAGTATGGCCTCTAATCCCTTTGCCCGATTCATAGGTTGTTATCAGCCCCTGCATCTCAAGATCAGCTATGTACTTCCTGTACCACCTGCTGCTCTTCGCCTCCTTGCTCAATGCGCCAGAAAGCCTGGTGTACTTGTTGTAAACCTCTCCGCTGAACAGGTAAGTGTCATTTCCGTCTGTGAGCTTCTTGTACCTGGTGCCTTGCAGTGAAAGCACTGCTATGGAGTAGAGCACCAGCTTCTGGTGTTCCGGCAGCGTAGAAATTACCTCATATGCTATGTCCTCCTCCGCGTCCTTCTGCGCCTCCTGCACCTCAGCATCGCCTACAATGCTCCTCTCCTTCTCTTCTGCTATTTCCCCTGCGCGTGAGATTATCTTAAGAGCGAGCCTCGCATCGCCGCTCTCCTTCGCGGCTATCGCAGCCGCCAGGCTTATCGTCTCAGGGGCAATGACGCCATGCTTGAATCCATTTGCGGCTCTCTCTTTCAGTATAGCAGCAAGCTCATTCGAGTTGTATGGTGGAAACACGAGCTCATGCTCGTAGAGCGTAGACAGGCTCCTCGGATCTAGGGACTCTTTGAACGATATCTTGTTGCTTATGCCCACTATAGTTATACCTCCAGATCTGAGATCGCTGTTCGCCCTGGTCAGAGTGTAAACCAAGTCGTCAAGGTCCTTAACTATATCTATCTCGTCAAGCACGACTATGAGGACCTTGCCATCCTCCTCTATCCAGCTGATTATCTTCTCGTATATTTCAACAAGCCCATAGCCCCTCTTAGCCAGGAAAGGCAGATGGTCGCTGACTATCTTGCTGAGCACCCTGTACCTAGAATTGTATATCCTGCAATTTATGTACGATATTCTCGCCTTCACTATAGGCAACTTCCTGACCTCATCTATGACGTGCTTCATGCACGAGGTCTTGCCCGTTCCAGTATTCCCATAGATGAAGATGTTTCTACCGCGCTCGCCCTTAAGCGAAGGCGTAAGCGCCTTGACCACGTCATCTAACTGCTTGTCCCTGAATAGCAGGTGCTCAGGAAGATAATGAGGTGAAAGTATTTCTCTATTAGTGAATATTTTACTCTCTTTGAAAAGTCCCGCAAACTTGTCGTCCATAATGCGCCCCCAGTAATTTATCTCTTTATTACTTATAAACTCTTCCCTAATCTTGCATTCCTTATCTACAGGAATCGAACATAAGAAGTTGATAAATTAATAACTCTTTCCGATAGATGATTCTGATAAATCTTTGACTGCCGAGTATCAGCTATCAAACATGATGGTTATCCAGCAACCTAAAGCTTTTTATATTATTTATCATATTTATTCTATAGGAGAGGGTATGAGACAAAAAAAGAGCATTAGACACATAGATAATAAAAAAGGCTTCGGATATATAAAATTCTACCATTGGTTATTTCCAGTGATTTTACTCTATATTTTCCTTGCCATAATAATTCTCGCTGTAGCGATTCGCGTAGCATACTCACTTGTATGAGAGGGAGATTATGAGACAAAAAAAGAGCATGAAAAATAAGAATAGCGAAAGCCCCTTATACTGCATGAACTTCCATCATTGGCTCTTTTCGATAGTTGTGCTCTACTTTTACATCGGTTTAATAATCCTCGGTGTCGCGATTCACTTAAATCTTTAAATGGCAACTTTTTTAGATCCATCTCGATTAGGTGACACCAAGTCCGCCAAACTTGTTAGTAGATGTAACATGAAGCATTCTCTGGTGTCGCTACCAAGAAAAAACAAAAGGTATATAATTATAGGGCAACTAATAGATAGCGTATTCTGTTCTTTAAGTTTTGAATCCTATTTATCGGTGAAATGAATGTATCCTAACATACAGGCTTACGATAGGGGAGTGATGTTCAACCCTGACGGCAGACTGTTCCAGGTAGAGTATGCCAAGGAAGCGGTCAGAAGGGGCGGGACGGTTATAGGCATGCTTACCAAGAACGGCGTCGTTTTTGTTGCATACAAGAATGTTGATGAACCACTTTCAGTGCTATCCAGCATGCAGAAGGTCTTCAGGATAGACGCGCACATAGGCGCCGCATACAGCGGCAACATGGCAGATGGGCTGCATGTGATAGACCAGACCAGGTCGGACGCGCAGACTCATAGGATGGTCTACGACGAGGTCAAGTCAGTGGAAGCTATAGCGAAGGGACTCTCTTCTTTCATACTTCAGGCAACTTTCTACGGCGGAGTGAGACCATACGGAGTCTCGCTTCTCATCGGTGGAGTGGATACTGAAAATAGACTATTTGAGATAGGTCCTGATGCTGCGCTGCTCGGATACAAGGCTGATGCCATAGGCTCAGGGAAGAAGACCGCTACAGAAATGCTAGTCAAAGAGTACAAGGAAGGCATGGATACGGAAGAGTCCATAACCCTAGGAATAAAGATACTCAATAAGATAAATGAGGCCAAGCTCGAGAGCAGTCACGTTGACATAGGCTACATAGGAGATGGCAAGGAGTTCACCATACTCAACGAGCAGGAGATAACGAAATACTTCTGATTATTGTGAAATCATGTCTAAGACTGTAATAGCAAAATACACCTCTGCAGGCGAGAATTTCAAGATATTTGTCGACTCGGACAAAGCCTACGAGTTCATAACCGGCAAGATACAGGATCCCTTGTCGGTTCTTGAAGTAGAGGATGTATTCAAGGATGCAAACAAAGGAGATAGGCAGAGCCAGGAGAAGCTGAAGAAGGTCTTCAACACAGAGGATATAGGAAAGATAGCCGCGATAATATTGAAGAATGGAAGCGTGCCTCTCACCACCGAGCAGAGGGCAAAGCTGCTGGAGGAGAAGAGGAGGCAGATAATAACCATAATATCTGCGAATGCAATAGACCCCAGGACGAACGCGCCGCATACATTTCAGAGAATAGAGAATGCAATGAAGGAAGTCAGGATAAACATTGACCCATTCAAGCCGGCAACCGAGCAGATAGACGAGATAGTGAAGAAGCTGAGTGTCAAGCTGCCGCTCAAATTCTCAACAGTAAAGATGGAGGTCACGATTGCACCGCAATATTCCAACAGGTGCTATGGACTACTGAAGCAGTATGGATTGAAATCAGAGAAGTGGCTCCAAGATGGGTCGCTCTTCGTATCTCTGGAATTCCCAGCAGGTCTGCAGAGCGAGTTTTTCGACAAGCTGAACAATGCCGCTAAGGGCACTGCTATTGCAAAGATAATCAGTGTGTAAACATGAAGACAATACTACCAGGGGAACAGATATCGGACAAACCCGTGAGAATGGAAAATGGCGTAATTGAGGATGGGAAAACGTACGCCACAGTGATTGGGTTGCTCGACGAAGCAAGCCAGGCTTTCATACCTCTCGAGACGGTATGGTATCCTAGGCGTGATGATTTCGTAATAGGCATCGTAGAGAACTCAAGGAACAGCGTGTACAACGTGAACCTGAGCTCCCCGTTCAGAGGCCTGATAATTGGAAGGCGAGGCGAAACGAGCATGAACATCGGAGATGTGGTGAGCGCCTCGATAAGGGACGTTCAAAGGGAATCCGACCAGATAATCAATATACTTTGGAGGGAGAGAAAGCTCTTCGGAGGAAAGCTGATAATGGTCAGGCCATCTAAGGTGCCTAGGATAATAGGCAAGCAGAACACCATGATAAAGCAGCTTGAGGCCGGCACAAAGTCGACAATACTGACTGGGATGAATGGCATGGTATGGATAAAAGGAGGCGATATACCGCTTGCAATAAAGGCGATAAAGAAGATACAGGACGAGGCGCACGTTAGTGGGCTTACAGAAAGAATAGCGAAGATGCTAAACGAGGAATCTAAATGAAGGAGAAACCAGAATTAATAGTCAATGGAAAGAGAACGGACGGCAGAGAGTTCGATGAACTCAGGCCGCTTAAGATAGAGGCAGGAATACTCAAGAATGCGGAAGGTTCAGCCTACCTGGAATGGGGTGAAAACAAGGTCATGGCAGCTGTTTACGGCCCGAAGGAGGCGCAGCCAAAGCACTTCCAGGATCCTGAAAAGGCAATAATAAAGTGCAGATACTCGATGGCGCCATTCTCATCGCTGGAGGAGCACAGCAGGTCAGGCCCAAACAGAAGGGCAATAGAGATCTCGAAGGTGACGAAGGAAGTCTTTGAGAATGTGATAATGCTGGAGAAGTTTCCTGGGTGCGAGATAGATATATTCATAGAGGTGCTCCAGAGCGACGGCGGCACCAGGGCAGCGGGAATAACGGCAGCGGCGGTAGCAGTCGCGAGCAGCGGAATACCTATGAGAGACATACCTTATGCGGTTGCGGTAGGCAAGGCGGGCAACCAGATACTGCTTGACCTGAACAAGATAGAGGACAACCACTCAGACGCTGATCTGCCCATAGCGATAGCTCCAAGAAGCGGAGAGATACTGCTGATACAGATGGACGGTTCATTAACAAAGGAAGAGTTTGACAAGTCGGTATCAATGGCAAAGAAAGCAGGCGAAAAGATAATCGGCATACAGAGAGAAGCTCTGGAGGCCAGGTACAAGTAGGTGATGCTATGCAGATCAACGTATCAAACAAAGATTACATAAATGAGCTCCTTGGAAAAGGGGTCAGAGAAGGAAACCGTGGCGTTTCTGAATACAGGAACATAAATATAGAGATAAACAAGATTCCCCATGCAGAGGGCTCTGCGATGGTGGACATAGGAAACACGAAGGTGCTCGTGGGAGTAAAAATAGACGTAGGTGAACCACTTCCAGACAAGCCAGACGAAGGTGCGCTCATAACGGGGGCCGACCTATTGCCGCTCGCATCACCTGATTTTGAGCCGGGACCTCCAACTCCCGAAGCGATACAGTTCGCAAGAGTCGTAGACCGCGGAATCAGGGCAGCGGAGGTGATAGACACCGATGCATTGTTCATAGAGAAGGACAAGGTATGGTTAGTATACGTAGACATTTACGCTCTTAACTACGACGGCAATCTGTTCGATGCAGGCACGCTTGCGGCTACTGCTGCTCTTCTCACGGCGAAAATGCCAAAGTATGAGAATGAGCAGGTGATCAGGGAAGGGAATCTCGCAAAGCTCAAGACGAATGGAGTTGCAACGTCATGCACATTCGCGAAGGCGGCCGGCAAAATATTGCTGGATCCAAACGGACGGGAAGAGAGCGCTATGACCGCCAATCTGACAATCGCAAACGATGAGAAATATATAAGGGCGATGCAAAAAGGGCTCAGAGGCTCGCTGACAACAGAAGAGATAGGGAGAATGATAGACGAAACATTCGAGAAGTCTAAACAACTGAGGGAAATTTTAAAGAAAGCAACAGGTAAATAATATGGCAAATTGGAGCATACGATACGGCGCAAGCCTTAGGAAGAGATATACTGCGATTTCGAAGGAGAAAAGGAAACTCTACCAATGTGAGGTATGCAGCAAGGAAGCCGTGAAGAGGATAAGCACAGGAATATGGAAGTGCAAGCACTGCGGCGCCATATTCGCAGGAGGTGCATACTCGCTTAAAACAGAGACAGGAAAGACGGTAGAGAGACTCTTGAACCAGATTAAAAAGTGATCATGTGCTACACATTACATTTGCACCAGCATCCGAACTCGTAGTGCATGAAGTCGTGGAGATGCCAAGTAACGATCTACTATTGGAGAGGATCACTCCTGCTGGGAATATGCCGCTCTACTGGTGTAACGGAATAGTGTTCAGCTTCTCTTCGCTTCCAATGAGCGATGATGTAGTGAAGGAATACCTCAAGGGCAAAATACACTGGCTTGAGGTTCACTTTGCGAGAATGGAGAAGTATGTTCCTATAATATCATTCGAGTCTGAGGAGTACAAGTCCACCATGAACGTGAGGGTGATAGACACAAGCACGTCCTCGCTCCACAAGGAGTTCATAAAATGGCTCAAGGATAATGTTAAGAAAAGGTAGAAGTATGGCTTACGTATGTATCCATTGCAGAAAGGAGATTAAGGTGCTCGAGAAGAGTTTCGTCAGGTGCCCTTACTGTGGTTACAGGGTGCTTGGGAAAAGGAGATCATCATTGGCTAAAGAGGTATCTTCTGATTAATCTCAGAACAGCGAATGATAAGTAAGAAAAAATCAAGTTCCGCTTACTAAGATGGTCTCGGATACTTTTTTCACTCTGTTATATTCAATGCTGTTCTTGAAGAGTTCCTTTATGAACTCGCCGGTCTTCCCTGTATCTATCTTTCCAAGAAGAAGATGCGAAACTGTACCATTCTCAAGGTCTATCACAACCTCCCCAACCTCGCCTATCCAATGACCAGTACCTGATATTATCTTCTTTCCATAAAGTTCTGAGACACTTAGAGTCATGACCTAACCTTTGATACACAGTTTCTGTATTCTTTTCGATGCAAAAATTCTTATTATGTACTCCTGAAGTGTATTCATGAACTTCGCATCATCCTTTTTCTTCAGCTCAACCTCATTCGTCTCGAATAGCATCACGTTCTTCTCGACAAGATGTTTCAGGTAGGCATCGCTCATGGAATAAAACTTACTTCCGCATTTTCTGCAGACGAAAATGGGGACTACCGGCACGTTGGAGACAAGGCCGATATCTGCTCTATCAAGTTCCCTTTCTATGCTCTCGGTACCGCATTTAGCACATGCAACATTTACCTTTACTCGCTCATAAGCATCAACATCGAGGAATTCCAATTTCCCAAAAGTGCCAAGATGCTTTGTTAGCGCATTGTCAAGGTCATTGTCTCTATCATATATCTGATTTACTATCTCACCATTTTTCTTGAATTCAGTTATCAAGATGCCAGAATAGGTAAGCTCTGCTACGCTGAAAAACTCTTCATCGTTGACCCTGTAGCCATCTGTGCGTAGCCTTGAATCAGGGCTTCTGTATACGTTAATCTTCATCAGAGCCTACCTTGAGGACGTAATCCTGTATGTCCTTCTTCGTGACCTTGCTCCTGTTCTCCTTCTTCGCATTCTTCACTGCAAAAGTGGATATTCTCCTCGCCTTCTCCTCGAGCAAGCCAGCGAAGGCTCCCGCAGCATCGTCCGTCATCTGCAGGCCGAAATACTTCTTGACTATCTTCTTGACCGCTTGTCTCGGTATGGTTGCCATATCAGCACTCAAGATCTTCATCATCTTGTATCAGAAAAGACCTCATCACTATAGATACTTGGCGCAGTTCATATTAAATAATTTCCGTAATCATTACGCAAAAGAAGGTTCTGCTTTTGTTAGGAAGCAATATATATTTTTATTGGAACAATCCTTTCCTGTGATCTTGTGGTTGCGGATGTTAAGGATGACGCTTTCGAGAAGGAAGTCCTAAAATCAAAGACGTATGTCGTGGTGGATTTCTGGGCAGAATGGTGCGGGCCCTGCAGGTTGTTCGCTCCTGTGCTTGAAGAGGTCTCGAAGGACTACGCTGGA
>JBEKPX010000044.1:0-7969 GCA_049520335.1 Candidatus Micrarchaeales archaeon
GTACATTCGTTTGTATCTCAGGATTATTGCTTCCACCAGCTCATTGACCCCCCTTGCCGAGGTATAATGTGTTTTGTTTTCCCTTATCGCATTTATGTAAGCCTCCTTTATGTATTCAGGGGTAGGAAAATAGACAGCAGGATCACCCCTGTTCACTTTTATTACTTTCTCTCCTCTCTTCTCTATCGCCTCAGCTATCACATCGTCTTCATCAATCGGGTTGCAGGCATACCTGCTCCTGCTCGAGAGCACCGACATCTTCTCGCAAGCTAGTAAACTTGCAAAGCTTAAATTACTTAGGCACGAGCCTTGCCTTGTCTATCAGGTAGACTCCGTTCTCCCCTTTCTTCTCGACATGCGCCTCCTCTACCTTTATTTTTTTCTTGAAAAGGGGTGCGTCCAGCACGAACGTTTCCGCCTCTCCTCCCTCAAAAAGAAGATTGACTCCGTGCTTTTTATTTGCTTCTATGAGCTTCTCTATGATCTCGATATCTATTCTTCTTCCGAGAAGGGAAGTATCCAGGCCTTCCGCAGATACGGAGGTTATTATCACATTGTATTTCTCCACGAGCTCATTCAGCTCATCGAGCGGTTCTATATGCCAGAGAGGAGCTATGTGGTCTATCTCCAGTTTCTTTGCAATAGCATTTATCCTATCTGCCTGGTATTTGCTGTAAGTCGCTCCAGTGACCAGCAATCTTACATCATTTTCAACAAATATCCGTTCAAGGTCCTCGAGTTCCTTCTCTTTCTTTCCCTCGGTTGCTCCGAAAACCTGGTTTATCGACAGCGATTTTGCCTGCAACTTAGAAAAATCCACATTCGGATAGTGGAACATATAACTCTCTTTGTTGAGGGTCTTCATCGTGATCAAAAGGTCTATTTTAATCCCAAGCTCAATGACCTTGTGCAATGCTAGCATCGAGTCCTTTCCACCGCTGAATAGGCATGCTTTTGTCATGGATTCAACCGGTCTTTATTGGATTTGCAGTTTCCCATAGCGTCTTGAAGTATCCGTGCAGTGACTTGGACAGACTCTCATTCTCGAATACCACACCTATTCTGTCCTTGTCGTTCTTTGGGGCCTTTATTATTATGATACATGCTCTCTCGTCGAACACTCCAAGTGAATATTCTTGCGATTCCTCCGCATGTCTTATCTTCCATCCGTCTCTAATCCACTTCTTCAACATATCCGCGTTCGTCGAGTCGTACTTGGTGCATATCATCCTTATATCGACCCCTCTCTTTATCGCTCTGGCCGATTCTACCTCCATCTTGACTGGGAGCCGCTCTCCGACAGATATTATGTCTAAGGATTTCCATGATTTCTCAATGTGATCTGCTGCAGTCCTGAAGACGTTTGTAAAGCCGCTTACAAGAATCACCTTGCTCCTGACCTCGTGCTTCACCTCGGGCTTCACAAGCTTCAGGTTCGAGATAAGATACTCCTCTAGTTGCTTATACCCCTCCACCTTGGTTTCTATGAAGCCCTTCAAGCCGACTTCCGGGCCTATCGCCTTCCACACCTTTGGGTTGTCATTCATCTTCTGTATTAAGTTCTTCTCCTCCAGGCCCTCCAGAACGTCAAATACTCTTGTTATCGGTACGTGCGCCTCATTCGAGACCTCCCTGCTAGTGCCTTCGCCCAAGAAGAGCAGCGCATAGTATGCTTTCGCCTCATACTCGCTCATCCCTGCTTTTTTGATGCTTTCTATTATCTCCATTAACCCCTATTAGTTAATGTTAACTAATAAATAGGAAGAATGCATAATACTATACGGAAGTAAAAGGTGGAAAGATGGATGATGAAAAACAAATGCAAAAAGAAATGAGCAAACAACAGCTATTCAAGGAATTTAAGATAATGCAAAGAGTGGAAGAGTTAAAAGTCAAAGGTTATGGATATAGGGACATGGGAATCTTCCCCTCGCCAGATGATGAGTCTAGAATGATAGGTCTCTGGACATCTCCATTGACGGGAATAATAAACGAGTGTCTTGGTGATGAAAGTCGGCTTCTGGAAAAAGTTCGCGAACGTTCAGAAAGGTACCCTGACTTCTATCACAACGGGTGCATCTTCGATTCGAACGGCGTGGAGATATGGTGGGGTGACATAAATCTGTCAGACAGGAAAGACCGTGATGCGTTGAGAAATGCGTCAGCAAGAGCAAGCACAACCTTTTACGTCACTAGAGAACACTATCGCGCAGATTTTTGCGGGACAAACTAAATGATGAAGTCTTGGAAGAGATACAGAAAGGCTGCAGTTTTGAATTTAATAGAGGTACTATGATAAAGAGAGTGTGTATTGAGGAAGAGAAGAGACGGTAGTTCATGCTTTTGCATCGCTACTGGGGCAGATATTTTTTAGTGTGCATCTGAAGCACTCCTTCTCTCTTGCCTTGCAGGTGTCCCTTCCAAGTTCTATGAAAAGATTTGAGACCCTTCCCCAATCCTTCGCTGGAAATTTCCTCATCAAGTTCTGTTCTATCTTGTACGGATCCCTGCTTCTTGTAAAGCCCAGTCTTTTTGCTGTTACCGTCACATGCGTGTCTACCGCTATACCTTCATTTATTCCATAGCCCTCATTGAGAATCACATTCGCAACTTTCCTTCCCACTCCCTGAAGTTCCATCAGTTCAGGGATTGTTCTTGGAACTCTGCCACCAAACTTCTCTATTATCTGTTTCGATGCCACCCTCAGATGCCTTGCCTTGGTTTTGTAGTAGTTGACTCCCTTTAAGTATCTCCTCAGCCTTCCGGGATCCGCATTCGCATAGTCATCGAAGCTTCTGAACTTCAGAAAGAGTTTCTCCGTAGTCTTATTCACCTGCTCATCCGTGCACTGGGGCGACAGCAGCGCAGCCACGAAGAGGTGTGTCATGTTTGTATGTCTTAGCTGTGTGTGCAGATCAGCTCCGTACTTGCGTGAAAGCCTGCTGAGGACTAGCTTGGGGTAAGCGCTTGCGTTAGGCATAAATACTCATAATGGCATTTTAAATCAATAAAAGTGTTTCCTTGGTGAGAGAGCCTGTGGTGGCAGGTGCATTTTACCCTGCTAACGCAGAAATGCTTAGAGAGATGGTCTCCGGCCTGATTGGGAAAGTGGAGATTGATGAGAAAGCCATCTCAAACTCTTGTGCATTCGTCGCACCGCATGCTGGTTATGCATACTCGGGCCAGGTTGCCGCATATACATACGCTGCATTGAGGAGCGCATGCAGGAAGAATGCGATAGATTCCCTGATTGTAATCGGGCCTAACCATACTGGCTATGGAGAACCGATAGCAATATCACTTGAGGACTGGAAGACGCCGCTGGGAACTGTCAAGAATGATATTGAACTTTCAAAGGCACTTGCCGAATCATCTACCGTGATAAGCACAGACGAGACGGCGCATGCGCGAGAACACTCGATAGAGGTGCAGTTGCCGTTCATACAGAAGAGCGTCGGGAACATAAAATGCGTCTTCATATGCATGGGAGACCAGTCCTATAATGCAAGCATGATGCTTGCGGAAGCTATAACCAAGACGTGCGATGCGATGAAGAGGAATTCCGCAGTCGTCGCAAGTTCCGATTTCAACCACTATGAATCGGCGAACATCGCCAGGGAGAAGGATATGCCAGCGATTGATGCGCTGAAGCTGCTCGACACTGTGAAGTTCAATGACATGCTGCACAGGAACAAGGATACAGCATGTGGGTATGGACCTATAACCGTCGCCGCCATGTTCGCCAAGAACAGGGGCGCGAAAAAAGGGGTTCTGTTGGAATACTCGAACTCTGGAAGCACAACAAGAGACTATGGCTCGGTCGTAGCTTACGCTAGCATAGTCTTTATCTAACCGTAACCAATCAGATTTCAATTATCTGCAGTCCGTACTTCTCGATGTCATCCTTCTTGTAGAAGTCACTTATCTTGAACCTGTTCACACTTTTGACTTCCTTCTCCACTTTTCTTCCGGTATAATCCTTCCTCTTCGGATCCCATTCCCTGAATACCAGAACATCCCCTGCTTTGCACTTGAAGTCTGCAAGTCTTAGCTCAAGCCTCCTTGTCCCATTCGAAACTTTGTCGAAGGACTCTGGCCATGCCTTTTTCTCTATTCTCATATTGTCATCCCCCAGAATATACTAGCAGCATACACTTAAAAATCGAAGTGCTCAATTATCAGTATGCGAGGGTAAAGATGGAGAAGATGAACATAACCATAGTCATACTTGATGCGATAAGGCTGGACACGTTCAATAGGATGATAAAGACGAAGGGCATGGAGCTTTCCAGGCTTGGCGACTTCATGTACTTTGACAAATGCATCGCTCCGGAGACTTGGACACTTCCGTCATGCGCATCATTGCTCACTGGGACATATGCAAGTAGGCACGGGGCGCATGAGACCCCTACGCTGAAGGCTCTGGACGTTGATAGAATAAGACTGAGAAGAAAGACGATGGTGAGCGAGCTAGGAAATCTCGGATACAAGACCTACTGCGTTTCTGCAAACCCGTACCTGAACCCGGTATACGGGTTCGATGAGTTCGATGTCTTTTACGAAGAGTCTTTCTTCGTAGACGTATGGGGCAGCGTTGTCGAGGTGAGCAAGAAGCTCAAGCCGCTATTCATGAAATACAGGCAGAGGTACGGTGGTGATAGCAGCCTGTTCACGAACATGGTGAAGATACCTATTGCAACGCTAGCCGAGGACCCTGGGCTTTTTATCGAGGCAGCACTTTCAGGACTTGTGCTTACCCCAATCTCAGCTGCAAAGAAACTCAAGGCAAAACTGATCGATGACTGGCCGATAGAGAAGGGCGGGAAGCGGATGGTAAAGGCAATAAGGAAGATGAGATTCAAGGAGCCCTTCTTCCTGTTCGTGGATCTGATGGAACCGCACGATCCATATACATCATCTAAGAAGACAGCAATGGACTGGCGCACCCAGTACCTTAAGAGACCGGTCAATAAGAAGACGCTTGAACTCTGGAAAAAGCTCTATCTCAGAGCCTGCAAGAAGGGATATGTCTACTCTTATGAGATAATCAAGGACCTTGTCAGGAGATTCGGAGAAAACCAGATAATAATATTCATTTCAGATCACGGGCAGGCTTTCAATGAGCATGGCTTCGTAGGCCATGGCGCAATGCTCTACGACGAGATAGTCAAGGTACCGATGGCTGTCATGCTTCCGAAAAGATTCAGACATCTGAAAAAGGAGAGCTACTCATCGCTGATAAACATCAGGAGATTCCTGTTTGCTGCACTCCGCGGAGATACAAATGCGGTTAGCCAGCTGTACGGCAAGAAGGTAGTCGCAGAGAGCTTTGGAACGCACGTCAGAATAAACCCTTCAAAAATCGAGGGTATAGACACCAGAAAACTGAACTTTGCAAACAGGCCAAGGAGAAGAGTATTTATAAGTAAAGAAAGTTAGAAGTCATGTTTGATGGTATCATGGAGAAAGAAAGGAGTCGACATGTTAAGCTCATTGCGCCAGTAGGCGAGCTCCCATCACCAGACAAGGAGTTGGAGAGACGTTTAGATGCATTGCCGAAGGATGTGCCATTGATAAAGTTCTTCCGTGTAATCAATGAGTGGGAAAAGGAAGCTATTGCAGAATCCAGTAAAATGGAGAAGACGAAAAAATCAGGGAGGATAGATCCCTCGACGGCTCTATGCATACCCCAATGACTTGAGCTTCTCAATGACGTCCTCGTTGGCTTTCTTCCCTCTTTTCTTGCTGCCCATCTCCATCAGTATCTCTCTTAGCAGGAACGTAATGTAGCTAGAGACCGAAGAGAAACCTGTATTCTTTATCTTATCCTCAAGTTTTAGGAAAAGGGAGTTGGGTATTGTTATGGTAGTGTATTTCCTCTTATCAATATCACTCTTCTTCATCGCATCACCATCTTCTTAATGTTATTACATTATAGTTATAAAATGCTGCGCATCGTCACCATAAGCATTTATAAAAGCTTTAATTGGGATGGTATCCTGATTAAATGCTCTTCGAGGAATTGGCTAATTATTACAGAAGACTGGAAGAAATATCCTCGAGACTTGACATGATAGACATATTCACTGAGATGTTCAAGAGCGCCAGGAAGAACGAGATAAGGAACATAATATACATGAGCACTGGCCTTCTTGCGCCCCCTTTCAAGGGAATAGAGACGGGCATCGCTGAAAAAATAGCCGAGGACGCGATAGCGGTCGCCACAGGCAACGAAAAGAAGATGGTTGAGGAGAGCTTCAAGAAGACAGGAGACCTTGGCATAACAGCAGAGCAGTTCGTTTCCAGTACAAAACTCAGAAGGATGGGTAGTAATAAGTTCGAGGTAAACGAAGTCTTCGAGACAATGCTGAAGATAGCAACGACTAGCGGCGAGGGTAGCAAGGACACGAAAATAAAGATGCTTGCTTCATTGATTGCAGCTAGCACTCCAATAGAGGCTAGGTATGTTATCAGGTTTGTACTAGGGCAGCTTCGTCTTGGAGCCGGCGACGCCACCATAATGGAGGCACTCTCCAAGGCAGAGACCGGAGATCGGGGTTTCAAGGACAAAATCGAGGAAGCTTTCAACACCTGCAGCGACCTTGGATTTGTTGGCGAGACTCTGATGAAGGAGGGAACAAAAGGGGTGGAGAACTTCAAGGTCACGCTCTTCAACCCGATCAGGCCTGCGCTCGCAGAGCGACTTCCGACAGCGGAGGAGATACTTGAGAGGATGAATGGGAAGTGCGCTGTTGAGAGCAAGTACGATGGACTGCGTACGCAGGTGCATATCGACAAGAAGAATAAAAAGGTAGAAATATTTTCGCGCAGGCTGGAGCGGCTGACTGAAATGTTCCCTGAGATTGTGAAGGCAGCGCTGAAGGAAGTGGATGCAAGCGAGGCTATACTCGAAGGAGAGACGATCGCATACGATGAAGTCACAAACCAGTTCCACGCATTCCAGGAAACAATGCAGAGAAAGAGGAAGTATGACATAGAAGCGAAGAGCCAAGAACTCCCGCTCCATCTCTTTTCATTCGACCTACTATACCTGGACGGCGAGAGCTACCTGAAGAAGAAGTTCAGCGAACGCAGAAATATGCTCGAGAAGATCGTGAAGGGCGACGGCACCATAAGACATTCTGACATGATAATCGCAACAAAACCTAAGGAGATAGAGAAATATTTCGAGACTGCGGTCGAGAATGGACTTGAAGGAATTGTCGCGAAGGACCTTAATTCCCCATATATCGCTGGCGCAAGGAAGTTCAGCTGGATAAAGATGAAGAGGAGCTACAAGGGCGAGCTCTCCGACACCGTTGACCTTGTCGTTGTAGGATACTACGCTGGGAAAGGAATAAGGACCGAGTTCGGATTCGGTGGGATGCTCGCCGCAGTCTACAATGAAAAGGATGACATGTTCGAGACGATAACAAGGATAGGAACCGGATTCAGCGAGGAGAACATGAAGACATTCAAGAAGCTTTTTGAAAAGATAAAGGTGGCGAAGAAGCCTGCGAGGGTGGACTCCATCGTAGAGCCTGACTACTGGATAGAGCCGAAGTACGTGATCACCGTGAGGGCAGACGAGATAACGAAGTCCCCAATGCACACAGCAGGAAGGCATAAAGAAGACGAGGAGGAGACTGGATACGCACTCAGATTCCCGAGGATAGTGAGCAACGGAGTGCGCGAAGACAAGAGCCCGGAGGAAGCAACAACGACGAAAGAGATAATCGAGATGTTCAAGATGCAGAGAAAAACGAAGGTCGGGATGGGGGAAGAAGCTTAGATTCTCAAGCCATATAAATTTTGTTTGTGATATTGGATTTTATATATAATATTCCTTACCCCTAACTACAAAGTACTAATTACTAAGTACTGAAAATTTTCAGTGGGCGTATCCCGATTCGAACGGGAGACCTTTTCGATGTCAACGAAACGCTCTAACCAACTGAGCTATACGCCC
>JBEKPX010000045.1:0-7786 GCA_049520335.1 Candidatus Micrarchaeales archaeon
CTAAAGGAAGAAGACGTATTTTTCGATACTAAACATTATTCGAATGCTGTTAAGGAATATAAGGCTAGATTAGAATGGAGAGGGGTTGTATACGCTAGCGCCCTTCATTATGTAAAGGAAGCGCGATATATAATTGGTATAGATGAGTCCAAGATTCAAGGAAAACTGGGTGAAAATATTGATATCAGACTTCTAGAATCAAAACTCGAAGAAGAACTCCGTGCAACAGCCTTGAAATTGCCGAAACGGGAGAGGCAATCCTTGTTGGAAACAATAAAGCGCTAATGGGAGGGAACGAATAGGTTAGGGAGTTATTGGGGATCAAAGTTCAACTCTCCGCTTTTTTCAGTTCATCTCTTTCAGGGCTGAAGAATGTAAGCCTTGCGCATGCCTTGGATGCTCTTTGAGCGTTATTATTTCTTATCGTTCGTGAAGTCTATCAGCTTCAGCGACATCTTGTCGATCTCTGTTTTACCCTTTAAGCTTTCGCGCAGCCTAAAATTGCCAAAGTCCTTCTCTAGCGTCTTCTCGCACCAATCCAGCATTTCAGGTGATACTTTCGATAAGTCCTTTCTGTCCTGACTGTTCAATGCCCAGCCTCTTGTGACCAGAGCCTCTTTTGCAGCCTTTCTCACTGCATCATTGACATATGGCGCAGTCGCATCCCTTCTCGGACCTATTAAGTCATCCATCCTCAAAGTATTCTCCTTCTCCTTCGGATAGTGGTAAAGGAATAGAATGAAGAGAGTGGGAGTATTAACGTTCTTCATTGCGGCTATTTTTTCTTCATAGCCTTCTACCTTTATCTGATCATAACAGCCATGGGACATTTTAAAAGCTGTCTTGTGAACTTTTGCCATTTCGACTATCTTCCACGGATCTGTCTCCTTCTTTATCGCTTCTATTCTTGCCAACCTTTCTTCTTCATATTTTCTATATATGTCTTTAAGTTCGATCTTTCCCTTTTTGTGCATTTTCTTAAGGTCCTGACGGAACCTTCTATTTGAGCCTTTATCTTCTTCATCAATGCCTAATTGACGTAACCTTCTATCTTGCTCCATATCACTTCCGAATCCGTGACATGGTTCTGACTCCTCTCTTTTTTCATCGAATCCGTGACATGGAGTTCTCTCGCTATCCCTTCCTAATCTGCTACGTTCATTTCCCATGACGATCCCTATTTATTTTTATCATAATATTTCAATTATTATTTCTTCTTCTTGAGCCACTTTGTGAGGTCCTCAAAGATTTCAAATCCGCTGAGGTCTGTGACAGGTATCTTCACTCCTTTGAACTGCTCGTCTTCCAGCTCGAGTATGTTCTTGTATTCCGGCATTGTGCAGTAAGCGACCATCTGAAGATGGAATATCCCCTTGATATATTCCTTCCTTGCTGTTGAACTGTCCAGCGGGAAGAACATGAAAAGCATGCCCCCACACCAGTAGAGCGGCAGGACCGTGTTTGGCCTGACTGCCCTGCGCATCAGCCCCTCCTTGTTTTTGTAAGGGTAAAGCTCATGCACCACTATTTTCTTCAGCGGGTCATGTTCTATGTCTACCATGGAAATCACTCAAACATTATGTCAAGGCTGGGCTTCAGCGGCATCGCCCTTCCCGCTCTCTGAGATTTCGACTTTGCCTCCTCTTCTATGTTCACGTTGCAGTTCAGTTGCTTCTCAAGATACTTGCTCGCCTCGTTGAACGCCTCGAACTCCTCCTGTCTTGTCAGATCAACCTCCTTGACCTCATTGATCCTCTTTGCCATCGCTGCAAGCATCTTTGCAGCGGCCTCTTTGTTGATTGTTTTGTCATCCTTTATGCCTTCCATTACCTTTCCGACATCCTTCTCCTTCGCAAGCATATTTACAACATTCCTCTTCCAGTCATCAGCTATGATTATCCTCATCTCTCTTGCCTTCTTTCCCGATTTTTTCTGCATGAGCGCAATCACCTGCTTCGCATCCTCAACGGCTTTCTCTATAAGCTCCTCCTGCTCCTCAACCTTCTTGTTCATCATATCTTTGTTGGCTATGGGCCACCTCTCCAGCGAGACAAAGCTGTCGTTGCCGAGCATGTGCCACATCTCCTCAGCGATGTGCGGCGCTAAAGGCTGAAGCATGAGCGTGACGCTCGTAAGATAGTCCTTAGCTACGATGCTGTTGTTCCCACCCCTTGCAAAGTACTTTCTCAACTCTAGAACCGAATTATACAGCACGGACACGACAGCGTCCCTGAGTTCAAGCCTCTCCATGGCGTCGGTCACAGCCTCGACCTTGCTATTCAGCTTCGAGTAGAGCCAGTAGTCAAGGGGTTTCAGCTCGCCGCTCCCAAAGTCCGCCATTCTATCTATTGAGTCGTAAAGGTACTGCAGCCTATCCTTGACCCCTTCAACAGCATCGACGCTGAACTCGGAGTCAGTGAAGAGATCGGCGCCGCCAATCTCTATAAGCCTAAGCGGATCGCCACCATACTGCTTTATGCCATCGACAAGGGGCACTATGTTGCCAAGGCTCTTGCTCATCTTCTCTCCTTCGTAAAGTATCATCCCGTTAACCACTATCTGCTTCAGCCAGTACTTCTTTTCGAAGATTGCAGCATGGTTGTATATGGACATAGTGTAGTGGTTGAAAATCAGGTCCGTAGCGGAATGACTTGAGGTCTGCACATACCAGTAATCAAAAGCCTCCCTGCATTTCTTTGCAGTGCTGAAATCGATGCCTGCTGACTTCGAAACGCTTTCAGCATCCCCCTTGCCCAGAAACACGAAGTCGAAGAACTCCGGGGTCAGAGACTCTGTCTTGGCGTCCTTTATCAGGTTTGAGATTGTGTAAAATGCCGGATAGATGGTCGAGTCCGAAAGCGATTCTATTATGAAATTTCTGTCCAGAGGGAATCTTGTTCCAAGCCCCTGGGCCCTTACAACGGCGCGCAGGTTTATCCAGTCGGATGCAGTTTCGAACGCGTTCCTGCTTTTGTCAGGAACTATACTCATATCCTTAAGTGCCTCCTTCGCCTGGTTCTTCCAGTTCTGATCGCCATAGTTTATGAACCACTGGTTCTCGACTATCTTCACGACGACCTTGTAGCCGCACCTGCAGTACACCGGTGCATTCGTTAGCACGTGTATTTCTATGATGCCTTTCTTCTCCTTCAGCTCGTTGCTCACCCTGTCCCTTGCTTCGGGCTCGCTCATCCCCTCATAGCCAGGAACAATCATCCGTCCCCAATGCGACTCCTCCCTGTACTCGAGCTTGGTCGCGAATTCGAGCATGTCCTCTATCGCGTTCTCGTCAGCATGGAGCACCTCAAGGTATGCAAGTGCGGGTATGTCCAGATGCTCCGGCTTTGCTTCGCCAGCAGAGACATCGCTTAGCGACCTTCCAATCTGCACATCAACAATCTTCCTTGTCTTTATCTCGGGCATTGGGTAGCCGCTCGCCTTGAGCCTCTGAAGAGCAGCATAGTCAAAAGGTGCATGTGATGGCACGCTCATCACTATGCCTGTGCCCACATCCTCTTTAACGAAGAATCCCGGAAGGACGGCGAGCGTTTCATTGTTCACCGGGTTCACGCATTTCTTCTTGAGCATCTCTGTTCCATCCAGCTCTCCAACGACTTCGATATCAATCTGGTACTTGAGTATCTCGCTGCAGCTCTTTGAGAGGTAGTATGTGCCTGTCTGTCCGCTTATTCTGCAAAGCGTGTATTTGGTTTTATCATTGACGAATATGTTGGTGACTCCGAATATAGTCTCGGGTCTGTAGGTGGCGCAGAGCATGTAGGCATCCTCGCCTTCCACCCTGAACTTTATCGCAGCCTGCTTTTCTATCTCAGGCTCTACGTCATTCTTTGTGTCATGCATTCCGACTGCATTGTTCTCGTTAGGGCACCATCCGACAGGATGCGATCCCTGAATAAGGTATCCTAGCTTGTGGAGAATGCCAAACTGCCATTCGATGAACTTGCTGAACTTCTCGTCCGTCGAAACGAATTTTCTCCTCCAGTCTATGCTGTAGCCTGCGGCTCTCATGCCGTTCTCCATCTCCACCTTGAAGTAGTCGGTTATGTAGACGGGATCGGACATCTTTGCTATATCCTCGTCCGAAACATGAAATATCTTCAACTCTTCAATGAGGTCTTTGTCTTTGTTCTTTATCCTCTTCGCAAAAGCAAGCACAGGAGTGCCCGTCGCATGAATTCCCATCGGATAAAGGACGTTGAAGCCCCTCATTCTCTTATACCTGGCAAGCAGGTCAGCAGTGCCAAAAGTCCTCAGGTGGCCTATGTGCTGCGGTGTATTTACGTAAGGAAATGCAGCAAATACAGTGAAAGAGGGCTTGTCGCTGACCTCCGCCTCGAAAATCTTCGCCTCCTCCCAGGCCTTGTTCCACCTTTCCTCCACTTCCTTGTAGTCTATCATCTGATCTGACCGCGATAAGTATGTATAAATCTCAAGAAAACTTAATAGTGCTATTGTTTGAGCTCGAAATCTCTAAGCTAGAAAAACCTTTTATGTTTTAGGCAGAAGCTTTCTCCCTAGATCTCAGAACCTCGATGATGTTTTTCTCAAAATTACTCCTGTTCTCTTTAGACTCTCTCTTTATCGTGAAAAACTGGTTTTTCAACTCGTCTCTTTTGGATTTAAATTCAACCATCAAGTTCTTGATCGATTCCGCAGACTCCTTAGTTAGATCAAAACTGCCCTGAGTGCATTCTGTAAAGCAGGTATGATATACGATTAAATGATAATTGCTTTTCTGCTCGGATTTTTCTGATTTTTCTTGTTCTTTTTCTGCCATATCCAGAAATCTATAAAATGATGATTTTTTAATCTCGATTGATTCAAACAATCCCTTTTCATTTCCCACTAAGAGTTCAAATGTGACATCGATTTTTTCATCTGCTCTGCTTCTATCTTTAGTAGTATCCACAGCATCACCGTTTCCTTACTATGCTTATATCTATATAACGCTTACTGCTCTGATTGGCGATCTGATGATTTAGAGACTAATAGGTAAGTATTTAATATAGTTTGAATTTAAACTATCTCATGCAGGGGGATATTTTTTCACCGAAGAGTTTCCTGAATGCTAAGATGCGCAATGGGATACTCAGCAGCATCGTGCTGATTCACATAAAGAAGAAAAGCACATACCCCTATTCACTCCTCAAGCATTTCAAGAAGTTCAGCCATCCGGTGCTAGGCAGGATAGACAAGAATGATATATACAACATGCTTAGCTCGCTGGAGCATAAGGGCTTCGTAAAAAGCAAAGTGACCTTCACAGGCGCGAAGGCGCAGAAAGTATATTCAATAACTCCAAAAGGTACTGCAACAGTAAACTCTTTCAGAAGAATCTTTGTCAGGTTCATGAAAGATGCAAAGAACATGATAGAAAGCGAGTTCAATGAGTGAATATGCGATAGAGATAGACCATCTTGTCAAGAAGTTCGGTGACCTAGTTGCGGTAAATGACGTCACCCTGAATATAAAGAAGGGCGAAATCTTCGGACTTCTTGGGCCTAACGGCGCCGGAAAGAGCACTACAATAAATGTAATTCTCGGTCTTCTCGCTCCTACATCTGGCAGAGTGTTCGTTAACGGAATAAACATGCAGAAGGAGCCCGAAAAGGCTAGGAATCAGATAGGCATAGTCACGCAGGAAACCGTGGTGGAGCCCGAACTAACCGCGGAACAGAACCTGATGATCTTCGGAAGGCTTTACCATATTCCCGCTTCGGAACTGCAGGAAGACATAGACTTCGCGCTCGAGCTTTCGGATCTCACCAGCTTTAGGAAAGCATACGCTGGCACCTTCTCTGGGGGAATGAAACGAAGGCTGGAGACCGTAAAGTCGCTGATGCATGCGCCTCAACTGCTGCTGCTCGACGAACCCACAACAGGTCTTGACATCCAGAACAGGGCGAAGATCTGGAACTTGCTGAGAGATATAAACAAAAAGCAAAACGTGACCATATTGCTGACCACACAGTATCTTGAAGAGGCGGATCTGCTTTGCGACAGGATTGGCATAATAGATCACGGCAAGCTGATAGCGCTCGGCACGCCAGCTGAGCTGAAGCAGAAGATAGGCATGAGTAGCGTAATAGAAGTTTCTGCTGACAAAGACGACTTGCAGAAAGTTGCAGCTGCTTTCAAGAAGGTGGGGCTGGAGCCACAGGTTCTTGCCAACAAGGTCATCGCTCCCGGAGGGAACAAGGCAGTAGACAAGATAGAAACACTCATGAAGGCACTAACATCGAGTAAGATAGTCATACGCAGCATAAGCATGCACGAGCCAACAATAGATGACGTTTTCCTCAAGCTAACAGGTTCAGAGGTAAGGGACAAGACTGGCGAGTATGCAGGGGGGAGAGGCGGAATGATGATGAGAAGAGGCAGATAGAATGGGGTTGCTTGGAGACACCTACACTCTTTTCCTTAGGGAGATGCTGATATTCAAGAAGAACATAGTAATGAGCATTGTCAGGTCGTTGATATTCCCGCTCATCTTCATACTCCTGCTCGGCAGTTTCGGTAGCTCTCCGAAGAATGTGCCCGTGGCTGTAGTCAACTATGACAATGGGCTGGGCGCGCTCAACTTCATAAACCTGCTCCAATCCGGAAACAGCATCAAAGTCGTAAGCTCGACGACTCAGCAGCAGGCAATGAATCTTCTTTCAGAGGGCACAGTTGCCGCTGTGGTTGTGATACCGAGCGATTTTTCGCATCTGCAGAAAACTGCTTCAACCATTTACGTTTATCTTGACAACTCTCAGCCCCAGTCTGCCGAGCTTGCGAGCGCCAAAGTCGACTCGATAGCAGCGCAGTTAGGCGCAACAACTGCAACCGGCAGCGTTTCCGGTCCAAGCCGAGGCATCGTGTCCGTAATCACCAACTATGCCTACGGAGCCGGCAGCAATTACATAAGCTTTGTCATCGGGGGCCTCCTGGTGATGGTAGCCTCATTCGGAGCAGTGTTCAGCGCCGGCTTCACCTTGCTGAGCGACAGAGAGCTAGGAAATCTCAAGGCATTTTTGATAACTCCTATAAACAAGTTTTCCGTAATACTCAGCAAGATAGGATACGGCACATTCCAGTCCATTTTGGCAGCCTATATAGGACTGATGATAGGCATGCTGTACGGCGCCACCATCGCAGCTGGAGTGATTGGATTCATAGAGCTGGTCTGGATCATCTTCCTAGTCGGGCTTGGATTCAGCGCTCTGGCGATAGCGCTTGCCGCAAGGACCAAACAGCTTCAGACATATGGATTGGTGGCGCAGACCATAACGATGCCACTAGCATTCCTTGGAGGCGCATTTGTGCCCGTGACCCTACTTCCGAGTTTTCTCCTGCCGATTGTGGCTGTCGACCCGCTGTCATATTCCGTAAATGCGGTTAGGGATATAATGATAAAAGGTTCTTTGCCGATAGCTACGTTGCTGTCAACCTCTGCGATTCTGCTTGCGTTCACGGTTGCAATGATGGCGCTCGCGTTTTGGTTCTTCAGGAACTCGAGTGAGCAGTTATGATATTATACTAGTATTACGATTATTGGTGAAAATATGAGAAAAGTACAAATTCCAGTATTCATTGCGCTACTTTATTTACTATTCAGCGCAGCTGCAGCAGTCTCTGTATTGGACAGCGCGCTATCGTTCGCGAACGTGTCGGTGTCACCCAACCCTGTGGTTGCTGGCAGCAATGTGACCATAAGGTTCCAGCTGTACAACTCCTATGACTTCTGGCTTTATGGCATGAACCTGCAGCCGTCTGGCAGCTA
>JBEKPX010000046.1:0-7136 GCA_049520335.1 Candidatus Micrarchaeales archaeon
ATCATCTTGTCGGATATCTTTTCTGTACTTACTTTCAGAACCGAGAACATCTTCCTGACATCTGTGTTGTAGAGCACCGTACCATGTTGAAGCAGTATTCCTTGCTTTCTTGTTTGGGCGTTGCCGGATATCTTCTTGCCCTCAATCACTATGTCATTTATCGGAACGAAGGCCGCCTCTATGCCAATAAGTCTGAGTCCTGATATCACCCAGTCGCAGATGAACTTGTAGCTTTCACGTATGCCTTGAGGGAAGTATGAAAGCGGACCTAAAATAGTGTAAGTTATCTCACCTGAGAAGTCATGATAGACAGCACCACCACCAGTTATCCTCCTTATGTAGTCAACTCCAAGCTCCTTGCATCTCTCTAGGTTTACCTCCTTCTCCATGCTCTGGAAAGTGCCTATGGAAACTGCGCTTGGTTGCCATCTGTAGAATCTTATAGTAGGGTCCGACTTGCCGTCCCTTATGGATTCGAGAAGTGCTTCGTCTATGCTCATATTCAGATAGGCATCGTGTATCTCCAGAGGTATGATTCTCCATCTCATCTTCTCAAACCCACTCATTCTTACTTTTCCTGATTCCGAACTGATTTTCCGCCCATGAAATGTAATTCCTAAAACCTTGGTTTCGCTTTGCTATTGCTTCCTTACATACGTCATGGATTATGTTCGGTGCGGCCCCCTGAGTCGTGAGATAGGTCATAGTATCGCACACGTCCTCGCCCAGAGCACAAGTGTAAACATCACAGGATCTCTCACCGATTGGGATTTTATTCTTCTTGTTGTGTTGTGCGAGATGCATCAGCTCATGCGCTACCGTATGCGATGAAATCCTCCTGAGAAGTATTGTGTTCAATCCTGCATATGCCTTGCCCAAGACACGGGTTGATGTGTATCCCACTTTTACATCAGCATCAATCAGGTTTGAAAAGTATCTTTGGTATATATCCTCTATGAGTGCAGCGTCCTTCTCTGCAAACTTTTCCTTGAATACTCTAGAGAATCTTATCGTTCAATCGCCATTCTTATTGTGTGAGCAATAGCTTCGGGAGTGACTCCGAATAGCTCTACCTTCTCATTTGTGATTGTTTTGCTTATCGATTCGGATATCTTCTCTTTGCTTGCATTCGCTTCCATCCCGATCAGTGAATTCTCTATCTTGCTTATCGCTTCCTCAGGATGCAGGAAGAAGTCACCGAATATTCTTATCTTCTCTATCTTCTTGCCAGACTCCAACCTTACGCTCAGCAATTTACCTCCGGGAACTTTATACTCTGCGAAATGCTCCATATGGCACCTAAACTACATATCTGAACTCTTCCTTTAACGGATTTCTTGATATTCCTTCGGTTATACTGTGGGATCTAGTATCAGAGAACGTTACGACAAAAGTATCTATCCATTCATTTGCTTGTGAAGTTTCCATATCGTATTTGAGAGATGTTGATTCGATTCTCGCACATACCCTAATTGCATTTAATGCGTCACTATATTTCTTCAATTTATTTTCTATTTGGCTCTCTTCTTGCTCCCTTATCTGCGAGAGGAAACGTTCGGTACTGTAGAGCATACCATATGCGTTTTCAGCAATTTCTAATGAGAATATGCGCAATAATTTTTCAAAGGAGGTATTCTTATTTTCTGTTAGTCTTATCACTTTATCTGAGTTCTCTATCACTTCATCCATTATTTTTTCAATATTAATCGTATTGCCACTATTGATTTCTTTTTCAATCCTTTTCGACTCTAATAGAGTCTCTTCTGACCATAATATGAATGTTCCAAAAGAGGAGTGTCTAAGCTTTTCCTTGAATTCCTTCGATTCGGCGCTATTTTCAAGATGGGTCTGGAAGAAATCAGCTATCTCAGTTGCAAACTGTTTTGGGTCTGTTTCCTTGTATCGCATTTGTATTTCATTTATTTTTTCTAGCAGTTGTGCGAAGCTTGCTTTTTTGTTTATTTCTAATGACATCTGATCATATTTATTAGATTTACTCCCTTCTTTATATAACTTGATGTGAAATTCAATCAAAGATGGAGAGATAAGTGACATAGCATGACGGCATACAAACTTAATCTAAATAGGAAACTATTGAAGGAGGACCAGCCAGTAGGCATAGAAGTTCAGGGAAAGAAGATGGCGGTAATACTGCACAAGGGCAAGGTTTATGCGTTGAATGCTGTGTGCACTCACATGGGCGGGCCATTAGACAAAGGCAAGGTGAAAGGCGAGGAACTCATATGCCCTTGGCACTTGGGAGCCTACTTCATAGCTACGGGCAAGGCGGATGAGAACACGAACTGGGTGCATGACACGCAGACATACAAGATAGTGGAGGATGCATCTGGTGAATTGTCAACCGACATGTGAAGACTCATTATTTAGGATAGAAAAAGTGAATTGATCTTCCTAATGCAGCTTCCGCTGCCTCTTGAAGTGCCTCGCTGTATGTAGGATGTGGATGTATAGAGTCAGCTATGTCTTCGAGAGTTGCCCCCATCTCTATTGCGACTACTGCTTCGCCGATTATGTCTCCCGCATCATCCGAGACTATCTCTACCCCTGTTATCCTGTTATCCTCATCGTATGCTATCTTCACGAACCCATTCGTTGAATTGAGAGCGATGGCCCTGCCCAGGGCAGTCAATGGGAATTTCGTTACTTTTACCCCTTCGCCCTCTAGTTTTCCTGCCACAGCCATCTCAGGATCCGAAAATATCACTGCCGGAACTACAGTGTTGTCGTAGCTTGAATTCTGCCCGCATGCGACCTCTGCAGCAACGACGCCTTGTCTCATCGCCTTGTGAGCGAGAAGAGGCTCTCCTATCACATCCCCTACGGCGAGTATGTTTGGGTCGGTAGTCATCAGCGTCTCATCAACCCTTATGAAACCTTTATCATCAGTCTCCACCTGCGTGTTCTCAAGCCCTAGCGAGCTTGTATAAGGCGAGAGGCCTACCGCAACTACGGTAATCTCGGAATCGATTTTGTCGCCACTCGAGAGCACCAAGGAGCCAGGAGTGTGCGATTGCGGAGTGGCTCCGGTGTATATCGTTATCCCCAATTCGGTCATCTTCTTTTTGACAAGGTCTACGGCGTCTCGGTCGAACTTCGAGAGCACATCAGATCTTGCGATTATGTTTACCTTCGTGCCAAGTTTCGCGTAGAGCATCCCTATCTCGACAGAGACATAGCCCGCTCCGATGATGGACATGCTTTTAGGTATGTGGTCGAGCATCAGAGCTTGCTTGTAATCTATTATCTCGCTGCTAAACTCGAATCCTTTCATGACTGTGGGCTCAGAGCCTGTCGCAACGATTGCCTTCTTGAATTCCAAAGTAGTGCCATTCGTAAGCTGCAAAGAATTCGATGACAGGAAGGTTGCTGTCCCTTTGATCACTTCCACGCCGTTCTGTTTGCATAGAAAACTGACCCCGTCCTCAAGCTTCTTCGAAACTCCCATGCGCCAGTCGTATAGCTCTTTCATGTTCATGCTTACAGAATCGGCATGTATGCCGAACTTCTCTGCATGCTGTATCTCATAGAACATATCTGATGCTTTTATCAGCGTTTTGGAGGGTATGCATGCGTAATTCAGACAGTGGCCTCCCATCTTCTCCTTCTCGACCAGAGCGACGCTCTTGCCGAGCTGCGATGCCCTTATCGCGGAGAAGTAGCCGCCAACACCCCCTCCTACTACTGCAATGTCAATATCTTCAGGAAGCGAGCCCATTACCATAGCAAATCAACCTAGCATCTCGAGAAAATCAGGATCCTGCAGGTATTTTATCAGTGCATTTCCAAATTTAACCGCGTCAGCACCGTCAACGACGCGGTGGTCGAAGACTATTGAGAAAGGAAGCACTTTCCCTGGGACTATCTTACCGTTTCTTATGACAGGCATGTCCCTTATGAGATGGATTCCCAGTATCGCGACCTCAGGGTAGTTTATCATTGGAACAGAAAGGAAACCTCCACCTAGGCTCCCGACATTCGTTATGGTAAACGTGCTATCGCGCATCTCATCGAGCGTTATAGTCTCATTCTTCACTTTCTCCGCCAGCTCATGAATCTCCTTAGCCAGCTCTATCATGCTCTTCTTGTCAGCATTCTTCACGACTGCCACCTTCAGGCCTGATGGCGATTCAACAGCAAGACCTATGTTGTAATACTTCTTCACGATTATTTCCAGCTTCTCGTGATCGTAACTTGAATTGAAGTTGGGATTCTCCTTCAGCGCCTCTATTGTTGCCTTAATTATGAATGGAAGGAATGTCAGTTTGACTCCAAAATCCTTCTCGATGTTCGGTTTCTCTCTCTGCACAATCTCGAACAATGAAGATGCATCAATAAGGTCCATGTGCGTAGCCCGCGGTATGGTCCATGATGCTTCCATGTTCTTTGCAATAGCCTTTCTGGTCTGCGACATTGGCATCCTTTCAACATCATCCTCGTGCTCCTTCTCAAGTGTTTGAGAGAACTTTGGTATGGGCCTTGATTGCAATGCAGCGCCATGTGCGACATTCCTTACGTCATTCTCCGTTATCCTGCCTGCAGGCCCGGTGCCCGGAACCTTTGATATGTCGACTCCAAGGTCTCTCGCTAGCTTCCTTATGGATGGCGGTGCGATTACTTCGGCTAGATTTGTAGTTGCTTTCGGGGCTTGTTGCGGCACAGCGAACTCAGGTTGCTGTTTTTGAGGCTGTGCAGCCTGTGGTGTCTTCGTTCCGATGGACTGAATCTCAGAGGAGTCTCCTATGTAAGCTATCGTGTCGCCGACGTGCACATCAGAGTTCTCAACCACGTTCTCTTTTATGATTCCGGAGGTAGGAGCAGGCACATTCACAACCGCCTTGTCGGTCTCAACTTGAACTACCGGCTGATCTTCCTTCACTGTATCGCCATCATTGACGAGCCATTTCCTGACATGGCCTTCCGTTATGCCTTCGCCGACATCTACAAACTTTATCTCCTTCATTGTATCATTGGCTCATTATTTTGTCTATCGCACTTGAAATTTTGTTCTCATTCGGAATATAGTAATTCTCATAACCTGGTAGCGGGTATGGGAAACTTGGGGATGCAACCCTTATTATTGGAGCCGATAGGTCGTATATCGCCTTCTCCGCGACTCTAGCTGCAACCTCCGCACCGACTCCAAAGCTCATCGGAGCCTCGTAAACTATCATTAGTCTTGTCGTCTTCTTTACGCTCTCTATTATCGTATTTTCATCCAACGGATTTATGGTCCTTAAGTCTATTATCTCTGCATCAGTGCCTTTCCTCTCGACCACGCTCTTCACCAATGAGACCATTGTTCCATACGTGACTATTGTGAGGTCGTTTCCTGACCTGAGTATGTTCGCTTTTCCTATCGGTACTTCATATGCTCCGGCAGGCACTTCCTCCTTGAATAGTCTGTAGAGTTTTGTTGGTTCCAGGAATATCACAGGGTCCTGCATTCTCGATGCCTTTATCAACAGGCCCTTGGCATCATATGGACCGGAAGGCTCGACTACGATGAGACCCCCTATGTGCGCATAGAGCACTTCTGGATTTTCCGAGTGGTGCTCAAGTGCCCTAACTCCTCCACTGACGGGCGTTCTTACTGTCATCGGAATCTGGACTGACGACCTTGTCCTAGACCTGTATCTTGCCGCATGGCTGACTATTTGATTGAATGCAGGATACATGAAGCCTGCAAACTGTATTTCAGGTATTGGATGCATCCCATGCATTGCCATTCCTATTGCAGAGCCTATTATGCCCGCCTCTTCGAGCGGAGTGTCTATGACTCTGTCCTCCCCAAACTTCGCCTGCAGTCCCTCGGTGACTCTGAAAACTCCACCGTCCTTTCCTATGTCTTCTCCAAGTAGCACCACATCCTCGTTCTCCTGAAGTATGATGCTTAGCGCATCATTCAAAGCCGAAACCATGTTTGTCTGCATATGATCATCTATTGCCAGAAACCCGCTGCGGTGGCGTCATCAAGCTCCTCTTTCAATATTTGGGGTATGAAACTGTAGACGTTCTCGAACATGCCCTCCGGATATGGTTTAAAGGTCTCTGCCTTGTCAACTGCTTCGTCTATTGTCTTGAGCTGTTCATCCGAAATTCCTTTCTCGAACTCGGCATTCCACATGCCCTTGTTGGTAAGATACGTTCTGACTCTTGCGATTGGATCCTTCTTCTGCCACACCGCGACCTCCTCGTCGCTTCTGTACCTTGTCGGATCATCAGCGGTTGTATGCATGCTCATCCTGTATGTGACGCACTCTATCAGAGTCGGGCCTTCGCTTGCATTAGCTATCGCTTCTTTTGTAGCCTTGTAAACAGCAATCACGTCGTTTCCATCTACCTGCACGCCTTTTATCCCTGCTGCGATGGCCTTCTGCGCCAATGTCTGCGCAGCAGTCTGGTTTTTCCTAGGTACAGATATCGCCCACTGGTTGTTCTCTATTATTACTACGAGCGGTGCATGCCACACTCCGGCAATGTTAAGCGCTTCATAGAATTCGCCTTCGGATGTGCCGCCGTCTCCTACATAAGCCAAGACAGCTGAATTTTCCTTCTTGTGCTTCATGGCAAATGCTATGCCAGCTGCATGTGGCATCTGGCTGCCTACAGGAACGCACGGGGCGGTGCCGTTGAAGCCCTTGGGTGTTTTGCCTCCGTCCTCATAGCCCTTCCAGAAGATGAAGAAGTTCTCCAATGGGAAGTTCTTGACAAGGAATACGCCATGCTGTCTGAAGTTTGGTACGAATATGTCTTGGTCCCTCAGAGCTAATGCGCTGCCTATCTGTGTCGCTTCTTCGCCTAGGAGAGGGGCGTAGGTCGCCATCCTGCCCTGCCTCTGGAGGCTGAGCATCTTTGCGTCTAGCGCCCTGGCAAATGTCATGTATTTGCACATCTCGACTATCTTAGCATCGTCAAGATCCTTTGGAAAGACTGAAAGGTCTATATTTCCAGTCTCGTCCATCACCTGAAGATAGTCTATGGCGCCTTCGAAAGCCTTGCCCAGCAACTGAACACCGATTAGAAGTGGAGATAAAAAGTTATATTGATTTCTCTAGGCTTAGTTTATACATGATATGCTTGAATCTAGCCTCCGCCGCTGGTATAGTGCTCCATCA
>JBEKPX010000047.1:0-6830 GCA_049520335.1 Candidatus Micrarchaeales archaeon
TGGAGCAGGTCGAGGCGCTGAGAAAGGCTAAATCCTGCCCTTAGATTCTCCTCTGACTATTCCGTTAGCTATGATATGTGCAAGTCGCAGGTATTTGACTGAGATTTCTTGCAACTTGGATGTTTCTTCATTTTCGATTCCCACATATTGTGCATAGAATCCGCCAATCCTGCTCATTTTTATGGTACTGTTTATTTTCCTCAAGAGCGAGATTCTGTCCTTCATGTCTGTGGCCCTTGCCGCTTTTATCGCCTTCTCGAGTTCGCTGCTATGTGGCTTCTTTCTCACCAAAGCAAGAACAGGTATTCCAAGAGTGTCATGAACCTTGATAATGTCAACAATATTCAGACCAGCAAGCATGATGCCATGTATAACAATAAGCTTTATCTGGTCGCTGAACCGCGAAGCGTCAACTTTCCGTATTATCTTTTCTGTAGCATCTCTGCCATCGATGTCTATTTTGAAGGAGAGTACACCTTCAATCTCGTCATTCCTTCCAATTACTCCGACAATCAGAGCTTGCTTATCCTCCTTGCTGAAAGAGGAATCGTCTATTGCAAGTATTCTTGCCCCTTCTTTCAAAACCATTTAACTACTTCTTTCATCCTTCTATATCTGCTCTTAAGTGTGCCTCCTTATTGAAGTGAAATATGCTTCTTTCTTTTCTTCAGCCTCTTTGCTCAGCTTATCATACACTTTTACGCACTGATCATACCACTCGATTATTCTCCAGGCATGAAAAAAGGGTTCACCTATATCTATTTTCTTTTTCTCGCTTTTCTCATATGCAAGCTCCCATGGTTCTTTTTGCCATGTCTCTTTATTCATTGCCTTGCAATCTACAGTGGTAAAAACAGCGGGGAACAGCATGGAATATTTGAAGTCTTTCCCACCATCAGTATTCACATCCATATAGGATTCTGGAATTTCAAAAAGTTCAGAAGCAGCGTTCTTTACACTCTTGAACCATTTAGCCCTCTCTTCCTCTGATGAGAACCTAGGTTCGGTGTTAAATTCTAATTCAATAATGATTTTTCCGATAATCTCCGATTGATTCGCAGAAAAACTTGCGGAAGCGTCCATCTTTGCAATGCCGCTGAATTGTAAGTTTGTCCTTTCAACACATCTCTCAACCATTTCGTCGACCCAACCTCTTTTATCCTTGACAATCACTTCCTCAGGATCAAAGACTTCGAATCTGAATGGATACTGTTTGTTTTTTGAAAGTATCCCAAATAAATCCTGTGCGTTTACCTTTCTCAAAGATTTTTCCGACTCCTTTGATGTAGTAGCTTCCATTTAGTTCCCCCTTAATAAATGCGCATCTATGCTTTATTTCTTTGGCATCTCAGAAGCAATATCCTTGATTTCCTCTTCAAGCGCTTCTATCGCCTTCACGACCTGCCCTTTCGCACTCTTCGAAGACTTTACAACGAGCCTTGGCAATCCTGTCTGAGGATGGTCCTTCTCCACGCTCGCAAACTCCACCTCCTTGTTTTCCGAGAGTTTCTCCTTTATCAGTTCCGCTATCCCCCTGTCGACTCCCTCAAACTCTACGACGAAGCTCTTCGCCTCATCCTCGATTATATTTACTTTCATCCGCGCACCAAATCTAAGCCTTGATAAGGCTTATAAGACAATTTCTATTGATAGCTCTACATATTTATAGCTTAACGTGCTCATTATTCTGCAATCCTGAGGTAAATCAAATGGCTAATGTGTTCGAGGTCGATTCAGCAAAGCTGATAGGCATAGCGGCGCAGAGACTTAAGGAAAAGGGAATTGAAAAGCCCGCATATGTGGACTATGTGAAGAGCGGACCAAGCAGGGAGAGAGTCCCTGAACAGAAGGATTTCTGGTACCTGAGATGTTCGGCGCTTCTTAGGCAGGTATACATAAACGGCCCTGTGGGAATCTCAAAGCTGAGGACAAGGTACGGCACGAGGAAGGAACATGTTGTAACGAGGCACCACCACATGCGCGCAGGCGGAAGCATAATAACTGATGCTCTCAACGCCCTGGAGAAGCAGGGCTTAGTGAAGAAGACTGCAAAGGGGAGGGAGATAACGCAGAGCGGGAAATCATTCCTTGACAAGATAGCGAATGAGATAGTCCGTGGTGTTTGAGTTGGCTAATGATAATCCTCCTGAAAGCGATAACCAAACGAAGGTAAAGAAGGAAGTATACAGAAGGCTTCGGGAGATGCAGATAGAACAGGAGAAGAAGGCGCTTGCAAAGCGCTTCATGACGTCCGAAGCTTATGAAAGACTTATGAACGTTCGCGTCGCAAATTATGAACTGTACTCTCAGCTGCTTGAACTGCTGATTGCGATGGCGAAGGGTAACAGGATTACGGGAAAGCTGACAGAGGAGCAACTCACGGATCTCCTTTCACGGCTGACCTACAGGCCGGAGTCGAAGATAGAGTTCAAGCACAAATGAGTGGTCAAATGGGTAAGAAGACTTTGAAGAAGAAACTGATGCTGGGCAAGAGGCTCAAGCAGAACAGGAGAATCCCGGTGCTTGTGATGATGAAGACGCACAGGCGTCTCAGTTTCAATAAATTTACTAGGAACTGGAGGAGCAGGAAGCTTAAGATAAAGGCATAGATAGGTGTTGATGTGCAAAAAATTTCAATGACCATAAACCTGAGAAAAAGGCTGCTCAAGCTGCATAGTTCGAGGCGCAGGAGACGCGCGGCCGGAATGCTCAAGGAGGATGTTGCAAGGTTCACGAAGAGCGAGATCGGGAGCGTAAGGGTAAACAACGAGCTTAACAAAATGATTGAGAGGAATTCCGGAGGTCCGACGGTCCTCTTGTCAAGGCTCAAAGTGGAGATAATC
Organism: Candidatus Micrarchaeales archaeon; assembly: GCA_049520335.1. Classification (GTDB taxonomy): domain Archaea; phylum Micrarchaeota; class Micrarchaeia; order Micrarchaeales; family CABMGC01; genus JAJYVH01. The sequence goes on from JBEKPX010000047.1 coordinate 2,844, forward strand.
AAATCCGAAGACAAAGTAGAAGTCAAGCTACCGCAGTCGGCTGCAGAAGCGGTAAAACCGAATCCGAAAGCTGAGAGTAAGGAGAAAGAAAAGAAGGTCGAGGAGAAGGGCAAGCAGCAGAAGCAAACCTGATTCGCATGGGCGGCATAGAAAAGCTAAGAATCCTTGGTAATGATTATGTCGGTGCCTGGGTCACCGCCACAGACAAATTCTTTTTGTGCGGAAGCGAAGCCACCAACGGAGAGGAAAGAATAATCAAAGAAACCATAGGAATAGATGGGATCAGGCTTAGCATCGGAGGATCTGGTCTTGTAGGCATCTATGTTGTCGCGAACTCTAATTGCATTCTTCTTCCAAATGTGACTCAAGAATACGAACTGAAAGAGATCAAACAAACTCTGCCTCAGGTGAATGTGGAAATATTCCCAAGTGACTACAATGCACTCAGGAACAACATACTGACAAACGACAAGATAGCGATAATAAACCCAGGATACAGCAGGGAGGAGGAAAGGAGGATAGGGGAACTGCTTCATGTCGAGACCGTGAGGCTCGCTATAGCGAACTTCGGCACGGTGGGAGCGAACAACATAATGACCAACAAGGGTTTCGTGATAAACAACAGGGCGACAGAAGCCGAATGCGAAAAGGTGGAGAAGCTGCTTGGCCTGAAGGTGGAACAGTCAACAGCCAACCTTGGTTCTGTCAGCATAGGGATGTGCACCATTGCCAATTCCAACGGGCTGGTTGTAGGGGAGGCGACGACTGGATTCGAGCTCGCGAGGATCGCGGAGTCTTTGAATATAGAATGAGCAAGCCATCCCAAGTAATATAAAAATGAAGTTCAACATATTATTGGTGGTGTGATGGCAGAAGAAGACAAACAAATATTTGAAAAACTGAAAAAAGAAGGCATATGGCTCTCAAGACGCGAAGACGGAAAGGGGGGATATGTTTATACTTTAGAGATATGCCCAACCACCTCCTCTTCACTTGATGACATGAAAAACTGCACGATAGCTACGGAGGTGGCTAAAAAACACGGAGTCGAATTTTATCATAAAGATGAACAGCAAGGTGAGGGTTTAAGCAAAGTATCAAAACCTATTTTGGGAGTCGAATGCACAAAAGACAAGATTTATGAAAGGGCTGTCTCGCTTCTCGAGGCGGACCAGAAGTTATTTGAAGCACTTAAAAAAATTGAACACGGAAAGCCGGTCAAAACTTTCTGATTGAATCTCTCAAAAATTCAGAACAACATATGTTTCGTGATGTTATGGATGGCGATGAAAACAGTATCGAAGAAAAGGAAGGCAGGCTCCTATACCTGCAGAACCTCTATGGTCAGCAATATGAGGCATTGATGAACGATCTCACGACATTTGCCTTGGCTCAGGCTGCGATCGAGAGAAACCTCCACCTTCTTGAAAGGAAGGATCAGCTCAAGGGGTCTAACATATTGGTTAATGCCGAGGGTGGAATCTATATAGAGGCAAAGGTGAAAGAGATAGGAAAAGTGATGGCCTATGTTGGCGCAGGCTATCTCATCGAGAAGAACGTTGAACAGGCCAAATCCTTCATGAACGACAGCGTAAGCAAGAGCAAGAACGAGATAAATAGGCTTGATGAGGAGAAGCTGAAACTCGAAAATGAGCTCATGAAGATACAGTATGAAATAGAGAGCATAAGGCAGAATAAAGCAGAATGATTGCATGTTTGAGGGGCTGAAGAAGAAGTTCTCTGATTTTGTCGAAGGACTCAGCAAAAAAGAGGAGAAGGAGGAGAAACAGGAAGAGACAAAGAAAACAATCGAGAAGAAAGAAGAAAGGAAAATGGAGGAAAAAACTCCAGACGTCAGCATCGTCACAAAAATAAAAGGAACATTTCTCGGTAAGGTGAAGATAAGCGAGAAAGATGCTGAACCTTTCCTGGAGCAGCTGCATATTGCCTTGCTCCAGACAGATGTGAATTATGACGTAGCTGATAAGATAGTAAACAAGCTCAAAAGTAACCTAGTAGGCAAGGAGCTTGAGGCGAAAGAGATACAGAAGAGCATAAGGGAGGAGATAAGGAACTCCTTGCTGCAGATACTCACCAAAAACAGCGGAATGGACCTGATGAAGCTTGCAAAGGAAAAGAAGGAGAAGGGCGAGAAGCCGTTCAAGATGCTTTTCCTCGGACCGAACGGCGCAGGTAAGACGACCACTATTGCGAAAATCGCAAAAATGCTCTCTATCAATGGTTTGAGCTGCGTGATTTCAGCGAGCGACACTTTCAGGGCAGCTGCGATAGAGCAGGCGGCTTTCCATGCAAAGAAACTGGGAATAGACGTGATAAAAGGAAACTACGGCGCAGACCCAGCAAGCATTGCATTCGATGCGGTCGCATATGCCAAGGCGCACGGTATAGACGTGGTGCTTATAGATACCGCTGGGAGGCAAGAGACCAACAGGAACCTGATAGAGGAGCTTAAGAAGATGGTCAGGGTGAACAAACCGGATGTATCTATATTCATAGGCGAAGGCATAGCGGGCAATGCGCTGCTGGAACAGGTCAAACAGTTCAACGAAGCCGCGAAGCTCGACGGTGTGATACTCACGAAACTGGATGTGGATGCAAAAGGGGGCAACACGCTCTCGATACTCAGCGACACGGATGTGCCTGTCATATACTTCGGAATGGGTGAGAAGTACTCTGATCTTATGCCATATGATCCGAAATTCGTAGTGGACAATATAATTCCGGCATGATAGCATGGGAAATAGATCTGAAACACAGCAGCTTTCAATTGTTGGATCATGCTGGATAATTGCGGGAGCATTCTCAGCGTCATTTGGAGTATATCTGGCAGCGGCAGGAACAGGTTTCCTGTATACTGGATTGCTTTCTCTTTTCGTTGGGATTGGAATAATCGTCTTTAAAGAAAAGATTCTCGAGATGAGGAGGAAGATTATCAAGAAACAAGGCGGAACCAAGCAATAAATATATTTGTCTCTAATATAGAGTTGTATCTCATGGGGGGCATAGAAGACATAGCGTGGGCTGAGAAGTACAGACCTTCGAAGATAGAAGACATAATAGGCCAGAATGCCATTGCGGAGAGGCTTAAGGCTTTCGTGAAGACAAGGAGCTTTCCTAACATGATATTTGCTGGCCCTGCAGGTGTGGGAAAGACCACATCGGCAATAGCGCTGGCGAAGGAGCTGTATGGCGGCGATATAAATGAGGCTTTTCTAGAACTCAATGCATCGGATGCGAGAGGCATAGATGTTATAAGAGGCAAGGTGAAGGAGTTTGCAAGGACGCTCCCGCTGACAAGCGGGCTTGTCAAAATAATCTTTCTGGACGAGGCTGATGCGCTTACGCCCGAGGCACAGCATGCGCTGAGAAGGACGATGGAGAGGTACTCCGCAACCACGAGGTTCATATTTAGTGCCAACTATGCCAGCAAGATAATAGAACCTATACAGAGCAGGTGCGTTGTCCTGAGGTTCAAGCCGCTGAATGAGGAAGAGGTAAAGAAGTACATCAAGAGGGTTGAGAAGGGCGAGAAACTCGAGATAAGCGAAAAGGCTGTGGAGGCCCTTGTCTATGTGAGCGAAGGCGATCTCAGGAAGCTGATAAACGTGCTCCAGAGCGCCGCGGTGATGGGGAAAGGGATAGACGAGAAGGCAATATACGATATAGCGTCGAGGGCGAGGCCGAGGGAGATAAGCTCCATGCTACGCTATGCGATGGAGGGAGATTTCCAGAAGGCGAGGAACGAACTCAACACGCTTATGCTTTCATATGGGATGAGCGGGGAGGACATACTGCTGCAGTGCTACAGGGAGGCGTTCAACCTGCCTGTTGGCGACAGCCTAAAGCTTAACCTGGTCAAGGCGATAGGTGAGTACAACTTCAGGATAGTCGAGGGCGCCAACGAAAGGATACAGCTGGAGGCGATGATAGCGGAACTAGCCCTGTTGGAGAAAAAGTGAATGCTTG
>JBEKPX010000048.1:0-6241 GCA_049520335.1 Candidatus Micrarchaeales archaeon
CAGTGGCCTTAAATAGCGGTACCAGCACGATCTACTTCGGAGTGAATGTTCCTTCATCTCAGACTCCTGACACTTACACTCAGACAATAGACATTATGTTATCGTGTTGACTATGAGAATAAAAATTGAACAGATCAAATCCCTAGTTGCTTTAGCGGTTGTACTGTTTTTGATCTCCTTTTTGCTTCTCTTGATATTACCTGTAAAGATATCTTTCGCAGCTCCGACCAACACCGTGAATGCGATAACTGCAACTCTGATCGTGCCTAACACCTGCATACCTTATCTCTCTGCTACAGCGATAGCTTTCCCTTCAACGACTGCAGGCTCCTTTGCTCCAACATCAAACGATGTGAATGTCATGAATGTCGGCAACATTGGCGCAACAATCTTCGTAGGCGGAGGCAACTGGATATATCTGTCGAACAGCTTTCTCGTGGGCAACACGCTCTGGAGCCCCACTAGCGGAGCAAACATAGGGACACCGTTGACTGGCTCCAGCATAGGAGTCAATACATTAATACCTGTAAAAAACTTAGGGATGACTGGAGGAAATGACATATATTTCGGAGTTAACATACCTGCGGGTCAGACTCCAGGAGCATATTCACAGACTATAAATATGATTTTATCATGCTAAAATGAGGTGTTTTGAGTGGATAAAAACAGTGCGTATTTTGTGGTTGTCTCTTTTATTGCACTTATGCTACTCTCCAACACCTCTTTAGCTTGCATTGGTCTGGTCGCGGGTCCGGTGCACCTGAATGTCAGCGCGGGCTATGGTGCAACGGGGCATGTGACCATATTCAACAACTGTGACAATCCATTAAATTTCGATACGGCCGGTCTTATCAACCCTATGATCAACCAGACTACGCCAAATATAACTACATCACCTAAGCACGGCGTGCTTGTCGGTCATGAGCAGCTTAGCTTCAATGTTACTGTTTTCATGCCTCCAAATGCAATTCCCGGGACGAACTGGACCGGAGGTGCAGTTGCAATGGAGGTAGCAAACGCTTCAATACCAGGCGCAGCCAACCTTCAAGGAGGAGTAACAAAAATAATAACAATAACTACGCTAGCTGCACCTGTCAACTTTTTGCAGTTCGAGCTCCTAGCGATTGCAGTCATCATTATCGTGGTACTTGTAATGCTGGTAATCTATCTCATAATGTCCAAGAAACGGGTCGAGAAAAAACATGCAAGAATTGAAAAGAAGCTTGCAGCAATAGAGAGGTTTAAACCACCGAAACACGGAAGGAGATAGCGCTACAACTAAAACTCCTTCTAAATCTCAGAAACAAGATATCAGATTTGCCTCTCCCTCTTCTCAGCAGACACCCTTCCTCCCTTCCACTGCCCGCCGTAGGGTCTTGATAACTCCCCCTGGACTGTGTGGAAGACGACGTTAGCGATTCTTGCCCCGAGTTCGAACTCAAAATCAGCATCCCTCAGGTTCACCAAGGCGAAGGTCAGTTCTCCGAAGTATCCTGGATCTGTTTTCCATGTTATCACCTCGACCCCACTCCTGACAAGTGTACCCCTCGGATAGACATGAGGCATCAGATAAACTGGCTTCATGCCTTTCTCTATGAGTATCTTCTTGTTTGGAATATTGAGCTTCTCTATAGTCTTGACGAGAACATGCTCATGCGCCTTGAGGACAAAAACTGTGCTCTTTCCTTTTAATTCAGCAACTTTCTCTGCGATGGGAGTGCTTCTCTCCTTAATCCCCATGAACCCCTTGCCTTTCAGTCTGTATACCTCTCCGACCCGCAGGTCGATCCCGACCCCCTCAGGATTCTTCTCCCTCTCGTCAAGGTTTTCTATTAGCCTGTATTTTTTGTTGAGTTCAAGAATTTTCTTAGGGGATATTATCATTTGCATCTACCTAGATAAATTAAACAGCCAGCATCTTCACTATCTCGTCACGTTCCTTGGAGAATGCATCCCTTATGGGTTTGGTTATCTTGATCAATGATCTTGCCGTTGCTGCCTTGAGATCCATCGGATGCAGTTTTTTACTTCGATAATCATTCGCAATTTCATCATATGTTGAATACTCAATGTCCCCTCCGTACTCTTTTTTCCTCTCAACATTGAGCTTGCCCTCTATCGGAAATATTACATATTTGCTTAGCAACAAGACAGGATTCTCTTCGATGATGCCTTCAGGGCACCAAGCCTTTTTGAGCGTGGACTCAATTTCCTCTTCTGTTGCGAGGATATCTATCGCAGATCCGAGTCTGGACTTGCTCATCTTCATCGCCACAACCTTCTCTTCCTTGGACATGCCATCGCTCAGTTTTGGAGGCTCCAAGAGCGAGGGCATGAGATGATGATGAAGCGGGACTATCTCCTTGAACTTCATATTTCTGAATATCTCCTTCGCAAAGACATGGACCCTTCTCTGGTCAGTACCAGCATGAGGCAGGTCCACATCAAGGGCCCATATATCTGCTGCCTGCATAATTGGGTATATGTATTGCGAGACATGAAGCGTGTCCTTCTCACTCCTGCCTTCTATCACAAGCATTCTAGTTGCTCTGGCCATTGTTGTTCTCCTTGATATCTGCATCACCGTCTTCCAGTACTCGTCATTCTGTTTGTAGAGGTCGGAACCAAGTATTATCTTTGTCTTCGGGCAGAAGATGTTATAGAGTTTTCTGTAGAATTCTGATGCCTTCTTTATCCTGTCCCAATCGCCTCCCAGCTTGTTGTTCGCCATCGTATGCCAGTCTGCAAGCAGAAACTGCGTCTCTATCCCAGCTTTGGAGAAATCATTGAACTTCTTGCCTCCGAAGAGGACATGACCTATGTGAGGCATTCCGCTTATCTCCATTCCAAGGTAGTGCTTGGGCCTGTCGTTCGTCTCAAGGATTTGCCTAAGCTCTGGCTCGGTAAGTATCTCTTCCAACGGCTCTGCCTTTATCAGCTCAAGTTTCGTCTCTATATCCATCGAATTCACTAGTATTAGAAATGCTTATGTTTTAAAGAATGCTGTTTAATCCGAATCCCAGCATGGCTTCCTAAACCTACCAGATTGAGCAGAACCTCCTCATTGTCTTTCTCCGCGGCCTTGAATCTCCTGCGTATCCCGCATTTTGCGCAAAGGTAGCTGATGACATATGAGCCATTTTCATATGCAACGCTCACTGGCTTCATCCTCCCTCTGCATTCCGATTCCCTGTCCCCAGGGTTATTATCAACGTGCAGACTCCACAGGCAGTTCGGGCAGTGGTCCGTGTATCCGCTGCCCTTCACTTTAGTGTGGCACCTGAAGCATTCGAAGTCCTCGATGACTTTCCTGAACTTTCCAACCCCCAACTTTTTGTCGCTCTTCATCCCTTCATCGATGTCTGTTTCGCTATTCTTTTCTGAAGTTTTCTGAGTTTGAAATCACTTGCCTTAGGTCCCATCAGAGTTGTGACATATCCCGGATATTTGTTGAAGTAGATGGTCTCCCCAGCAATTATCTCTTCGAATACCGTGTTGGTGAGTCCGGATGTCGGGTAGAGTTTTGCATGCAGATGGTTTATTCCAGTCCCTTCCAGGACCGCGTGCACACGCGCCACCCCAAGCTTCCTTCTTATAAGGTTTGCCACTTTCTTCGTGACTATCATGAAGTCTGCGAGATTCCTATCGTCCACCATTGAGAAGAGACTTACCATATGCTTCTTAGGCACCACCAGCGTCTGGCCCTCTATGTTGGGAAACATGTCAAGGAATGCCACATACCTGCTGTCCTCATAGATTTTGTAGGCAGGTATCTCTCCTGAAGCAATCCTGCAGAATATGCACTTGGTTTTCTTCATGCTCATATTGAAACTCTAAGATTTATATGATTGCAAGTATTAACTCTCTCAGGCCAATAATGCTAGAAGTGTGTCCATGCTTGACAAATATGATGTTAAAGAGGTAGAGAAGAAGCTTATTGAGTTCTGGGAGAAGGAGAAGATATACGATTTCAGTCCGACCTCAGAGAAAAAAGTGTACGCGATAGACACGCCACCTACGACGATCTCTGGAGATCTTCACGTAGGTCACCTCTTGTCGCACTCGCAGATGGACTTCATAGCCAGGTACAAGAGAATGAGGGGCTACAACCTCTTCTATCCCTACGGCATGGACAACAATGGCCTGCCTACAGAGGTGCTGGTGGAACACGAGAACAATGTCATCTCCGAGCAGTTGGGGAGGAAGAAATTCATTGAGCTGGTTGAGAAGAGCATAGACAAGTATGAGGATGAGTACAAGAAAGTGTGGCGTTCGATTAGCCTTTCCGTCGACTGGTCCCTGCTCTACAGAACGATAGGAAGGGAGGCACAGATAACATCGCAGTTCTCATTCATCGAACTCTACAATATGGGAAGAGTCTACAGGAAAGAGACGCCAACGCTCTGGTGCCCAGAGGACAAAACAGCAGTATCACAGATGGAACTTGAGGATGTCACTGAAAGATCAAAGTTTTTCTACATAAAGTTCTCAAAAGATGTCACGATAGCCACCACAAGGCCGGAGCTGCTGCCCGCATGTGTAGCGATCTTTGTAAATCCCGATGACAAGAAAAATGCGAAACTCGTGGGCAAGAGAATCACGGTGCCTCTCTTCGAGAATGAGGTGAAAGTTCTCAGCGATGCTAGGGTTGACCCTGAAAAAGGCACTGGAGTAGTGATGTGCTGCACATTTGGAGACCAGACGGACATCGAGTGGTACAAGGCTTACGGCTTGGACCTGAAAATGGTAATCGACGAATCCGGAAGAATGACATATGGAAAGTACAAGGGGATGAAGCCAGAAGAAGCAAGGAATGCTATAATCGACGAGCTAAGAAAGGAGGGCAAAGTCATAAAGGAGGAGGAGATAGAGCACTCTGTTAACGTTCATGAAAGGGGCAAGCATCACATAGAGTTCCTTGTGAAGCCTCAGTGGTATGTGAGATGCATGGACTTGAAGAAGGAGCTGCTGGAACTTGGCAGCAAGCTCAAGTGGCATCCTGATTACATGCGCCACAGGTATGTCAATTGGATAAACGGACTGCAGTGGGACTGGTGCATATCCAGGCAACGATTCTTCGGAATACCTTTCCCGATATGGTACTGCAAGAAATGCGGGGAGACAAAACTTGCAACTAAGGAACAGCTTCCGGTCAATCCGCTTGTGGATAAACCAGAAGGCAAATGCAAGAAGTGCGGTTCAACAGAGTTCATACCTGAAGCAGACGTAATGGATACATGGGCGACCTCTTCAGTGACTCCACTCATAAATGCGAGATGGGCGACGGATAAGAAATATATGAATAAGATGTATCCGATGTCGCTGAGGCCGCAGGGAAATGACATAATATCCACGTGGCTATTCACAACAATCTTGAAGTGCTATCTACATACCAAGAAACTGCCGTGGTCGGATGCATTCATATCCGGTTACGGACTCGATCCGCAGAGCAGACCGATGCACAAATCGCTTGGCAACGTAATAGGCGCATCGATGGCGATAGACAAGTATGGCGCAGATCCGATTAGATACTGGGCTGCCTCAGCAAACCTGGGAGAGGACGCTTCATTCCAGGAGAAGGACATGGTCAGCGGTCAGAGGCTTGTCAACAAACTCTGGAACGTCGCCAAGTTCGTAGACAAAGCCTGTGAAAGTTTCAATGGCGGAACTGAGCGCACAATAGACAAGTGGATCCTTTCAAAGGCGATGCTTCTAGTGAAGGATGTCACTTTCAACCTTGAGAATTACAATTATGCAGCTGCAAAAAGACTAACCGAAGAGTTCTTCTGGTTCTTCAGCGATAACTATCTGGAGTTCGTCAAGTACAGAGTCTACAGTAAGGATGCCTCGCCGAACTACACGCTCGCTACTGTCTTCCTCACCGTCCTGAAGCTATTTGCGCCATTCCTACCGTTCGTGACCGAAGAGATATATCAGGGCCTGTTCAGGAAAAGGCTGGAGAAATCAGTCTCAATACACTCCTCCCCTTGGCCCAGGTATGACGAGAAGCTCGTGGATGAAAAGAGCATAAAGGAGGGGGACACCGCTCAGAAGGTAATAGAGTTCGTGAGGCAGTGGAAACACAACAACAAGCTTGCATTGAACTCTGAGATAAGCGAACTTCTGGTCAATGTTGACCTTGCTGACACTGCAGAAGACGTGAAAGGAGCGATGAATGTGAAGCAGCTGTCCAAGGGCGGAATGGGGACAGTGATACCCGAGACTGAGATAGCCGTAGAAA
>JBEKPX010000049.1:0-6162 GCA_049520335.1 Candidatus Micrarchaeales archaeon
TTCCGGGTGGCTTTCGGCCCATCCTACGTCGTCCCGCCCGAATGCAAGATGACCACGAGCGTTACGGTGGGCTCCGATACGATCCTCCACATTCGGGGCCGCGGCGGCACGGGTGAGCTGGTGGCTCCTTCGCCGATAACCCTGTTTCGTTCGGCGCTCGGTATCAACGTCGGTCTCCAGCAGCGCTCGGCCAACATCCTGGAAAACGGGGTACATGGCGGTCTGATTGTGTCCTTCCCAACCACAACGACGCCTGAGCAGGCCAAGGAGTTCAAGGAGATTTACAACGCCGACCAGTCGGGGCCGCTCAAGGCCGGACAAACAAAGGTCATTGGCGGCGGTGCGACCCTCACGCAGATTGGCATGTCTCAGCAGGACGCGGAGTTCGTGGACTGGGCCAACCTCAGCCTGCTCGATATCTCGGATATTATGTCTATTCCATAGCCTTTCACATACGCAAATGTGGCCTTCTCATCATCAAGCGCGACCACGCCAAGCCTCGGTTTCTTCGAATCCGCTACCGCGCTCTTTATCATGCTCAGCACATAGCCCTTCCACTCCGTCTTTTTTATGGTGAGTGCATCGCCCGAACCTATATTCGTAGTGTGGTAGCTACCAAGCCTCACATAGTCGATTGGCTTCCCGCTGCGTATCTTCCCGCTGAGTCTAAGCCTCTGCGCGTTCTTGTCCACCTCAGATTTCTCTACCTCGAGCTCTATTACCACTTCCTTTTGTTCTCCTTCGTCCCCCTCATTCGGCCTGAACCTCCTGTAGGTGCTTGCAGTGACCATGTCCCCGCGGGCTATGACCCTCGCAAGCAGGTAGAGGTCATCGAAGGACTCGGGCAACAGCTTTAGCTCATTTGTCGAATCGTTGAACCTTATGACTCGCATGAGAATATGAAGGGAACAAGGCATATAAGCATGTGGATTAGTTTTCCAGAAAGCGCAGAGAAACGCTTCCCTTCTCTAAGCACTTATTAGAAAAGCAAGGTAAAGAGACGAATTATTTCTTCACGCTGAGTATGTAGTTTTTCACTACCTTTATCACTTGGTCTATCGCCTTCTTTATGTCCGCCTCCGTCTTTGCACCGGTGCAGATTATCTTCCCGTTCTTGAAGAGCAGAAGAGCAACCTTGGGCTCTTTTATCTTGTATATCGCTCCAGGGAACTGCTCCGGCTCGTAGTCTACGTCTGCTGATGCTTTTGCTATCGCGTAAAGATCCAGTTCTACGCCCAAGTCCGCGCTTGCCACTATGTTCTCTATCTTGAACGCTGTACGAAGCGTGATTTTCTTTGCCATTCAAATCAACTGCTTTTAATTCTGCATGAAAGGTATTTATATGTTCTTCGGCTCAGTATAGGTTCGTTATAGGCGTTAGCATGTCCAAGCGTTCCCATGGTCTCTTCTCTGGGAGGACCAGGCACCTAGCAAGACACCACAAGCCGAACAGGCTCACCATAAGCAAGCTGATGAAGAACTTCGATGTCGGAGATAAGGTCGCCATAGTGCCGAAGGGCAACTTCAAGGAGATACCGCACACTAGATACAGGGGGAGGGTGGGCACCGTGATGGAAAGGAGGGGAAACGCCTATGTCGTGGAACTGAAGCTCTCGAACAAGATAAAGAGGACCCTCATCGTGAACCAGAAGCATCTTGAAAGGATGTAGCCTCAAGCCCGAAGACAAATCCTGAGACTTTTACAGAATAACAAGCATCATTACTAGTTTTGTAAATAATATCAATGCTTAAATACGGGGAAACGCCTAGCTTATTTGTGATAAAAATGAACAATACGGTTGCAGACGAATTAAGAAAGGGCGTAAGAGAGGGCGGATTTTCCTTCAGTGCGGAGACGAGGTTTCCTTTGGTTATAGCTCAAGAACTTACATTCCAGCCCATAGCCGTATTTATTAAAGAAAAGACAAGATTCGAAGTAGCAAAGGTTAATGGACATTATATTGTATCTGCAACAGGAGTCACAAGTGAGGAAAACTTTAAAGCGAATTCTGTGAGTGTTGTTGAAGTGCATTTAAATGGTCAGAGAGGTTTATCTTACAAAATCTTAGAGCAGAAGCGCGATCATGCTGAACCTTTTCCCATATCCGTAAATATAAGTGGAAATTCGCTCCGCATATCTAGTTTTGCTGCAGATTTGACGATAAGAAATGAAGGAAAGGCCTTATTTGAAGTGCATCAAAACAGAGTGGGAGGAGTGTTTGGATTAGCGTTCATAGGTATGACTAAACATGTTAGACTGGAAGAGGATAAAAACGCTGAAAATGGATTTGCTGTAAAAAGCATAACAAAAATAGAGAGATTAAGAAACAGCAGAGTATTTGACAAAATCAGAAGAGCAGGAGATGTTGTAGAAATTCGAAATGAAAAACTCAAAGTTCCTGCTTAAGAGCAATTGGTTATTTCCCTGGCACTTACCTTATTTCTCTTACATACGGCCTGGTAAGTAGGTAGAATCTGCTGTCTCCCTTGAGCTCGGCTATCACTCTCTCGGTGAGCAGTTTTATCGGGTCCTGGAGCAGCGGCACGCGATCGGATATGTCCTTGAAGCTTGCGAATTCCTTCTCCTCTCTCGCCTTCAGTATCGCGCTGAGGTGCTTCTTTCCTATGCCAGGAAGCAACTCCAGCGAGTGCATCCTTATGTTCAGCGGCGATGCGCTGTTGAACACGTTGACGAATTTCGCCTCGTTGTTCCTTATTATGTCCATTATCACGCTCGGTAGCTCGTTCTTAGCTGCCTGCGTGAGGTCGTTGTAGGTGATCCTCGCCTTTATTATCGCGATCTTGTCCCTCTCCCCCTTGCCTATGTAGACCCTGTCCTTCACCTTCATCTCCGCCACCTTCGGCACAGCCTCCAGCAGCGTGAACTTGGTCTCGCCAAGGAGCTGGACTATCGGCTCTGGTTTCGGCGAGAACGCCTTTCCAGTAGAAAGAAAGTCCAGAACAAAAGCGTATTCCTCAAGCCCCTCATGAGATTCTTGAAACATGCTCACACCTCAAATTCCATCGTGCTGCCCACATCCAGCCGAACTCTATTTTACCCTCCGGCCCTGTACTATCTCCCACATCTTGTTTACTTCATCCTCCTCGAATGTCTTCTTCTCCTTCTCAAGTATGTGCTTCAACTGCACTATGTCGATAGGCATCACATCAGCTATCTTTATCGCTGTGTTCTCGCCTATCCCGTACTGCTCCAGTTCCTTTACCATCTTCCTGACCTCTTCAGCGTTATGCGTAGAGAACTTTTTTATGTGCTCGTAAGCCAGCTTCTGCTCGTAGCCGAGCTCTCCATCCTCTTTCCTCTTCTCTAGTATTTCCATAGCCTCGGCTGATGATATCGACCTTTTCTCAGGCTGATTCTTTCCAATCATCTCTTCACGCTAAGAGCTTTGGAATTTAAACCATTTAAACCTTTCCTATGATATTAATAGGATGCCGACTCTTGACGCAAACAAGGTCTACAACGACGTACTCTCAGAGATGAGCAAGTATATCGCAGGGAAGAAGGAGACTATAGAGCTGATGGTCATAGCCATAGTCGCTAACGGCCATACTCTCATGGAGGGCGTGCCTGGCGTCGCGAAGACAACAATGACAAAGGCGCTCGCTAGCATCATAGATGCTGATTTCAAGAGGATACAGGGGACCCCTGACCTGGAGCCAAAGGATATTGTGGGATACAGCTATGTGGACGCGGACAAAAGCGTCAAGTTCAACAAAGGGCCAATATTCACCAATATACTCCTCATAGACGAGCTGAACAGGGTGCAGCCTAAAACTATGAGCGCGATGCTCGAAACGCTTGGGGAGAGGCAGGCCACTGTAGGCGGGATCACGATGCCATTGCTAAATCCTTTCATAGCCTTCGCCACGCAGAACCCGCTAAGGATGGAAGGAACAGAACAAATACCGAAGGTTCTTTCGGACAGGTTCCTGATGAAGATAGATGTTGACTATCCCAGCATGGAGGAGGAGCAGGAGATGCTCAGGATGAAGGAAAAGATTGCTGAGCAGCCAAAGAAAATCATGAGCACAGCCGATGTTCTGGAGCTGCAGGAGCAGGCCGTGCAGGTGCATATGTCTGACGAGATTGCGGAATACATAACCAGGCTAGTCAACGCAACAAGGACTGACATACATGTCGTAATGGGTGCGAGCCCTAGATCAGATATAGCATTCATGCAGTGCGCGAAGGCGAAGGCATTGCTTGAGGACAGGAAGGAAGTAAACAAGGATGACATAACCTTCCTTGCGAACTCCGTGCTCAGCCACCGTGTGATGGTGAGGTCCACCGGCGGGATCGGAGTGCATGGTATAATAGACGGGATACTCGCTTCGGTAGAATGATTTGGCAAAGGAACTGGTTTTACGCGAATCCTGCTTTGTTTTCTGATAAATCAGAATATGGGTTTCATTGTGACGAAAAGAAAGTTATTTAAATAGTATGTTTTATAGTATATCACGATTTGAAAAAGGCGTATACATGGGAATAAACAAACTAAATTTGCTGTTGACTGTTCTGGCGGCCACTAGCATAGTATCTACCGTACTTGGACAGAGCCTAATAAGCTCACTATCGGTGACGTTCTGCGGTTTCGTCAACGGAATAAAGGCGATAATAGGAATAATAGCGATATGCTTGTTCCTGATCGGCGGAGTTATGTATGCAATAGCGCACTTTCTGCCAACCTCCCTTGATTACAGGAAGAACCTGATGGGTTGGGCAACAGCGATGATAGTAGGCGCATGCATCGGTCTAGTAATAGTAGTCTTGGCGCAGCCGCTTGTGAGCCTGATAGGAGGGTTCAGCACTGCAGCAGGAGGCTCCTTTACAATAACCACTTGCTGATTGCTTTCTGGATACTTATCCGGAAGCATTTTAAGCTAGGGCTTAGTGTGCGGAATGAATCTGGAATAGCCGTGCTTGGTTCATGTGCTAGCACGGATATTCCAAGCAGATGAAAGAATCATTATAAAAGGTATGTTCCATATATAGAAGGATATCTGAAAAGGCGCGTACATGGGAATAAACAAACTAAATCTGTTGTTGACTGTTCTGGCGGCCACTAGCATAGTATCTACCGTACTTGGACAGAGCCTAATAAGCTCACTATCGGTGACGTTCTGCGGTTTCGTCAAGGGAATAAAGAGTATAATAGGACTAGTAGCGATATGCCTGTTCCTGATCGGAGGAGTTATGTATTCGATAGCGCACTTCCTGCCATCCTCCCTTGATTACAGGAAGAACCTGATTGGATGGTCACAGGCGATGATAGTAGGCGCATGCATCGGTCTAGTAATAGTAGTCTTGGCGCAGCCGCTTGTGAGCCTGATAGGAGGGTTCAGCACTGCAGCAGGAGGAGCCGCACTACCGAATACTTCATGCGTATAAACGGCTCGCTTCGCAGACACTGCTACTGATTTAAATTAGTTTATGGATTGTATAGCCATGCGATTCGATTCTGAGAGACTGCACTACATCGAGCTATTCATATCCTGTATCTTTGTGATCCTGAACGCCGGGACAAGCCTGCTTTTCTTCTTCATCTCGAATGGCATCGCGTACTTTAGCATACTCTTCGAGTCTTTTTTTCTGCTCTTTGTGATGTTCTATGTGTTAAGGAAGGAACCGAAAATTAGAAAGAAAAGGAAGTGGTATCATGACACGCTCCATCTGATCTTCATAGCATCAACCGTCTCCTATATAGCCCTCTTCATAGCAGGCGGCACCCTCTCCTTGGGGCTGCTGATCAGAATCATAATCAACTTCGAAACATTTGCGCTATTCTTCATGATCTTTCTGCCGATCTTCTTTCTTGCCTTTATAGGAGTTTATCTGATGAAGAGCAACAAGATGGAACGCAAGGAGATGCTACTGATCTTCCTTGCGGTGTTCTGCGTGCTGATGCTGGAGGTGTCGATGGTGACGTCGACACCGCAGGCAGCCAAGTCCTCGGATGCGGTGATGGTTCCCGTAACCTTGTCGAACCTGCCACGCACCAGCCCGACCACGTGATGACGCGCGCCGAAGTACGCGAAGCTATGGTCCGGATCGATCTTGTACCGCTTCTTGACGCTCGCTATCGCCTCGAAAACATCCGTCTCGCCGGCCCACCGGTAGGCATTGTTGCCGCGCCCGAACAC
>JBEKPX010000050.1:0-5891 GCA_049520335.1 Candidatus Micrarchaeales archaeon
CGGAATCTGCTTGGGTCATCAGATAGCGGCTCTTGCTATGGGAGGCAGGGTAAGGAAGATGAAATTCGGTCATAGGGCGATAAACAAGACCGCTATTGATGTGATATCCAAACGCGCCTACATAACGACCCACAACCATGGCTACGCAACGATGCAAGAGGATATACCCAAGAGCGGTACAGTATGGTTCATGAGTCCTGATGACAACGTAGTTGAAGGAGTGATTTACAAGAAGCAGAATGTGATAACAACACAGTTTCATCCAGAGGCGAGGCCCGGCACTAACGATGCGAGCTTCTTGTTCGGGCTATTTGACAAAATGATAAAGAAGAAAGGAAAGGTGTAAGCGAGATGGTGAAAAAGAGGAGAAAGATAATGGTCATCGGCTCAGGGCCTATAAAGATAGGCGAGGCTGCTGAGTTCGACTATAGCGGCAGCCAGGCGTTGAGGGTTCTGCGCGAAGAGGGCTTTGAAAGCCTGCTCGTAAATTCGAATGTTGCCACTGTGCAGACAAGCTATGACATAGCAGACAGAATCTATTTGCTGCCAGTCAACGCGGACTTCGTTGCCAATGTGATCGAGAAAGAAAGGCCATGGGGGATAATGGTCGGCTTTGGGGGCCAGAGCGCGCTGAACGTGGGTGTAGAACTCTACAATAGAGGAATCCTCAAGAAGTACAACACGCGGGTGCTTGGAACAAGCATAGCAGGCATAGAGACCGCCCTAAGCAGGGAGAAGTTCAGGCAAACAATGAGCAAGCAAGGCATACCGATTCCGCCAAGCATGAGCGCAAGAAGCACCAAGGACGCGATAAAGGCTGCGCGGAAGATTGGATATCCGCTGATGCTACGTGTGAGCTTCAACCTCGGCGGAAGGGGCTCTGCGGTTCTGTGGAATCAAAAAGACCTTGTGGAGCAGGTAGATAGGGCGTTCGCGCAGAGCGCTGTTGGCGAAGTACTTCTGGAGAAGTACCTACATGGCTGGAAGGAGATAGAGTATGAGGTAGTGAGGGATTCGATAGGCAACTGTGCTGTAACTGCGTGCATAGAGAACCTGGACCCGATGGGTATCCACACAGGCGATTCAAATGTTGTTACTCCAGCACAGACGCTTGACAACTATGAGTTCCAGAAGATGCGCAGCGTTTCAATACGAGTCGCAGAGGCGATACACCTGGTGGGCGAGTGCAACGTGCAGTTTGCGCTTAGCCCGAATAGTTATGAGTTTTATGTGATAGAAACGAACCCTAGAATGTCAAGATCTAGCGCACTTGCGAGCAAGGCTACAGGCTACCCGCTTGCATACGTGAGCACGAAGCTCGCGCTTGGCTACAAACTTTACGAGATCAAGAACAGCGTCTCGAAGTCTACTACGGCATTCTTCGAGCCCAGCCTAGACTACATCACGATAAAGATGCCGCGTTGGGATCTGGAAAAGTTTGATCTTGTAAATAAGAGCGTGAGCACCGAGATGAAAAGCATAGGCGAGGTCATGGCGATAGGCAGGAACTTTGAAGAAGCGATGCAGAAAGCAGTGAGGATGCTCGATATTGGTGAACCTGGCCTTGTAGGCGGCCCCGTTTACAACTCAGCGATAAACGGGAATGAGATAAGGAAGGCACTGAAGGAGAGAGCGCCCTACTGGTTCCTCTATGCTGCGAAGGGATTCAAGGATGGATTCACAGCAGAGGAGGTGCAGATGCTTACACAAGTGGACATGTTTTTCATCAAAAAGATTAAGGCCGTCGTTGATGCGTATGAGAAGCATTTCAGGAGCCCCGCTGCAGGAGACTACCAAAACCTCAAGAAGCTCGGATTCAGCGACGAGCAGCTGCGCTCATCAAAGGCCAAGAAGATTTCGATTAAGCAGATTGACACGCTCGCAGGCGAATGGCCTGCACAGACCAACTACCTATACACAACCTACTTGGGCAGCGAGGATGATGTGGACACAAAAGTGGCAAAGAAGAAGCTTCTGGTACTGGGTGCGGGAGTTTTCAGGATAGGCGTATCAGTGGAGTTCGACTATGCTGCCGTCGCACTAGCCGAGAGCGCGAAGAAGTACTTTGATGAGGTTGCTATACTCAACTGCAACCCTGAGACTGTCTCGACCGATTGGGACAGGGTACACAAGCTCTATTTCGACGAACTCACCGAAGAGACAATAATGAACATTCACAAGAAGGAAAATTTTGATAGCATAGCGACGTTCGCGGCTGGCCAAATAGGCAACAACCTCTCACTCGCTCTGGAAAAGAGGGGCGTGAAGCTTTTCGGAACTAGGGGAAGGGAAGTGGACATCGCCGAGAACAGGGACCGCTTCTCAGCGCTCTTGGAGAAGCTTGGGATAAGGCAAGCGGACTGGACACGCGCCAGCTCGCTAAAGGACATTGAGGTTTTCATAGAGAAGTTTGGCTTTCCGGTGCTAGTGAGGCCCAGCTATGTGCTGAGCGGCTCATCGATGAAGATTGCAAACAATATGCAAGATCTTGTTTCCTATGTTGAGAGAGCGACGAAGATATCACCCAAATACCCAATAATCATATCAAGCTTCATAAAGGAGGGCATAGAGACGGAGCTCGACTGTGGCAGCGACGGCAATAACGTTGTAGGCGTTTCCCTATACCACATAGAGGAGGCAGGAGTGCACAGCGGTGACGCAACGATTGTTACGCCTTTCGCAGACCACAGGGCTGAGGGCAAGATGAAAGAAATAGCGCTGATGCTTGCTAACGAGCTAAAGATCAGGGGCCCGTTCAACATCCAGTTCATAATGGACAAGGAGGAGCCGCACGTGATAGAACTGAACATGAGGGCCAGCAGGTCAATGCCCTTCTCATCAAAATCCGTAGGGATAAACATCATAGACTACGCAATCAAGGGCATACTTGGCAAGTACCCCTGGAGCGGCTTCTACGAGCCAAAGCACGGCGCATTCGCTATCAAGAGCTCGCAGTTCTCTTGGGAGCAGCTGAAGGGCGCATACCCGATGTTGGGACCCGAAATGAAAAGTACAGGAGAGAGCGCCGCATTGGGAAGGAGCCTGGAGAGCGCGCTGGTGAAGAGCTGGCTTGGAGTGCAACCCAACAGGATACCCAAAAACAGCATACTTATCTATGGAGATAAGGACAAGACCCTTCTAAATGAGACTGCAGATATGCTCACATCGAAGATAAACGTGTGCACCTTTGAGCAAGCACCAATGCACGGCCATCCGACCCTCAACACCAACAGGATACTTGAGTTGATGGGCAAGAGGGAGATAGACTTGGTGATAACGAACGGCGATATGCATGAAATCGACTACCTGATAAGGAGGCGGGCCGTGGATCTCAACATACCGATTGTGCTGAATGCAAGGCTGGGCAAGGCGCTTGCAGAGGCGATGTTCTCCCAGATAAAATTGGGCTACGAGGAGATGCGTGAGTACTGGTGCAAGAATCGATGAGATTAAGAATAAGCTCTGATGAGGAAGAGGGCAATCTTGATGATGTAGCGAAAGAACAACGAGAATCAGTTGCAGTAGAAAAGACATTTTGGAGCAGGATTAGGAATTTCTTTTATTTTAGAGAATAAAACTCTTTTTTCTCCAAAAACAATGTAAAAAGTCCAGTTTCTTCGAAGTACCTATGCTCTCCCATCTAACCTGTGGGTTCAAAGCCCACAGAATGAAACCCAAAAGGGATCCGAATCCTAGAAAACAGCCCCAGGAGGGATCATACTCCTCTCCGAAGGCCTCTTGATGCTTGAAGATTGCTAGCTAGACTACTGCTTCACTTAGTAGCGCAAACCTCAATTACCAGAAGTTATTAAAGGTTTAATCGCATAATTTATATGAATTAATCGGGGGTATTTTTGGTCAAAGAAAAAGCAGTGAAGGAGATCGAGGACCTGCCTGGAATAGGGCCTGCTATTGCCGAAAGAATGAGGAATGTAGGATATGATGACATAGAGAAAGTGGCAGCTTCCTCCCCTTATCAGCTCTCTGAATTATTGGGAATAAGTGCAGAAAATGCGAAGAAAGCAATAGAAGCCGCAAGGGAAGCAACGAACATAGAGGTGCAAACTGGTTCGGCAGTCCTTCAAAAGAGAAAGGAAATAGGCAGGATAAGCACCAGTTCAAAAGGGCTGGATGAACTGCTTGGCGGAGGGGTCGAGACAAACGGAATAACCGAGATGTATGGCAGATTCGCGAGCGGCAAGACCCAACTTGGATTCCAGTTAGCAGTAAACGTGCAGCTACCCTCAAACAAAGGAGGTCTTGATGGAAGTGTTCTATTTATTGACACAGAAGGCACTTTCCGACCGGAAAGGATTGAAGCGATTGCAAAGGCGATGGGGCTCGATCCCAAGAAGATACTGGACAACATATTCGTCAGCAGGGTCACAAGCACAAACCAGCAGATTCTAACTGCGGAAAGAGCCGACAAGCTCGTTAGGGAGAAGAATGTTAAGCTGATAATAGTCGACTCGCTAATGTCCCTCTTCAGATCCGAGTTTATAGGAAGGGGTGCACTCAACGAAAGGCAGCAGAAACTCAACGCTCACATACACAAACTGCAGAGGCTAGCAGATAGCTACTCGCTTGCAGTATACATAACGAATCAGGTAATGGACAACCCCGCCATACTTTTCGGAGACCCGACACAGCCAGTCGGAGGCAACATAATCGCGCATGCGGCGACTACAAGGCTCTACGTAAGAAAGAGTAAAGAGGAGAAGAGGATAATAAGGCTCGTCGACTCGCCCAGCATGCCCGAGGGCGAGACTGTGATAAAAATAACTCCTGAAGGGATAAAAGATTAGCATGCTTCTTCTTGTCGGCCTAGGCTTGGAAACGAAAGACTTGTCTGTAAGGGCATTGGAGGAGATAAAAACAGCCAAACTGCTTTTCCTTGAAGAGTATACTTCATTCCTTTCCAAAGATTATCTCAGGTTCATAGGAAAAGAAACCAGGAAAACACTAGACGTGGTAAGCAGGCAGGACCTTGAGGAGCGTGTGAAAGAGATAGTCAAGAAAGCAAAGAATGCGAAGATAGCAATATTAGTCCCTGGGGATCCATTGATTGCGACCACACACAGCATAATACTCAATGAAGCGGAAAAGCAGGGAATAGAATGCCTTGTACTGCACTCCTCTTCAATTCTCTCAGCGGCAATAGGCGAGAGCGGACTTGATGCATACAAATTCGGGCCAGTAGTGACCATTCCCTTCTGGTTCGCGAACTATAAGCCCACTTCTTTTCTTGATGTTCTCGAGAAGAATATGAAGAACAATGAACACACTCTTCTCCTTCTTGACATAGACCAGAAAAACAAGAGACCGATGAAAATAGAGGAGGCCGTAGAGGTACTCAACAAGGCCGAGTCTGCCAGGGGATCGGAAGGCATAACCGATGACCTGAAAGTCATAGTCCTTGCTGATGTCGGCAAGAAAACTCAAGACATCAGATATCTAAAGCTCGGCGGACTAACAAAGAAAATAAAGGAAGAGCTCGACGGAAAGGTGCTTTCTCTGATAATACCTGCTCAATTGAGCTTCGCGGAGAAAGAGAGCCTAGATAGGGTAAGCAAAAATCCTGTTTAACTTTTTTTCACTCTCCAATACCTAAAAGTATAGACCAGAAATACGGTGCTTATGCCTTCAACGAACCAAATGCTCGCTATCCTGAAGAGTATGGTTATGGCAGCAGCAATCCCAAAACTCATGCCCACGTTCGGGAAGAACGCAACAAGATAGCTCAACAATGCAGCATCAGTCACTCCAAGCGTTCCGGGTATTCCTGTGATCATCCCCAGGAGCAGCGAGGAAGTGTAAATGAACAGTACTGTGGGAAATAGCACTATGCCTATGTTTATGCCGAAACTAAGCACAACGAAATACAACGCAAG
>JBEKPX010000051.1:0-5855 GCA_049520335.1 Candidatus Micrarchaeales archaeon
CTGCACTTTCTGCTATTGCTCTATCCAAAGCGAGTTCATTGAACATAGCTTCAGCCATCTGGCTTCTGCCTACGTTCCCTTCGCAAGCAAAAAGCACCCTTAGCAGAGGCTGCCCCTCTTTGCGCAGCACTGCAGCATTCCCTCCCATAAAAACAAGTTTGCCTTCACCATATTTAAAGATTGGCTTTATGTTATGCTGATTTATAACCAGAGTTTAAATCTCACTGCGACGACAATCTCAATCTCTCGATGTCAAAATTATGGGTCGCCAAGGCAGGTTTCTTGCCCTTGAGTTAAGAACCCATCCTTACTCCTTTACAAAGAGGTAAGGCAAACCAAATAAAACACAAAACCTGATAATACCAAACATTTAAGATAACCAAAATTCAATTTACTTAGGTTAAATGCTATCATTAGGCTTAATATCAGCTCTAGTATCTTTAATTTTCATTTCATTTAGTGACGCTCTTTTAAAGAAGGTTTCTGTTGCATTTGGTGGCTATATCTCCTCGCTTGCAATAGGTCTTTCAATACCGACATTGTTTTTAGTTTTCATCCTGATACCATCTACAATCACCTCTATAATATTGTTGCTCTGTCTAGTGGCAGGTATTGCTGTTGCTGCAGGATATGTGTTTATACTAATTTCACTTGAAACTGAGCAAGCTTCTAACACATGGGCATTGGTGAATATCGCATATGTTCCTATAGTGTTGATGGGAATATTTGTGCTTCAACAGTCCGTAAATCTGATACAACTAATGAGTATAGTTTTGATTTTTGTTGGTTCTGCTCTTGTAACGATAACGAAAGATATAAAATTCAACAAATCACTTGTGCCTGCAATATTTGGTAATCTATTATTTGGAATATTCAACGTGGTTACAATCTATGAAATCTCCCAATATACATATGCTGCCTCCGCTGTCTACTTTATAACCTGGTCGATTGCGTTTGTTGCTCTTATAGTTTATGGATGGGTTACATCACGATTGAAGCTCGGTTCTAGGATCTTGAAGATTAATAAAAATAAAAAAACAGCTATCCTTTTTGCATTAGCAGGTGGTTTGGTAATAGGAATATCGCAAACGGCATGGATATTTGCAATTTTATATAAATTTGTTACCATAGGTGGCGCATTGCTAGCTACTGAACCAATACTGGTTGTAATAATTTGCTACTTCATGTATAAAGAAAAACTTACTTTGCTACAAGGAGTAGGTATAATTGTTTCAGTTCTAGGAACAATAATACTAAGTCTTCTCTGACCTAGGAGTCACATCCTGTTTTATAGTTAGAGTTTAAATTCCACTCCGAAGACAAGCCAAATCTCTCGAAGACAAAATCAGGGTTCGCTAGGGTAGGTTTCTTGCCCTTGAATTAAGAACCCATGGCTTTAAGCTTGTCAAAGGGATAAGGAGAACAAAGATAGATGAGTTCATTCTAGATGTTCTAAACTTCTTGGCTTGATTATTTCAGCAAGAGTTTTATTTTGTTAAATCTATTTCGCACACGAAATGGGACTTTCCAGTATTATACCAATTCCTACACTCACCTATTTCAACCGCACCCTCCCTCAGGTCTATGTTTTGTGACGTTCCCTCTTTTGCATGATTTACAAAAAATTGATAGCCTGCCTGCTTTGCTCTTGCGATGAGCTCTTCCTTAAGCTTAGTGCCGATTCCGTGTCTCTGGTACTCGGGCAACACGGCAAAGGAATGATTGTAGAATACTTTTGATGTACTTATTTTTGCATCTTTGTAATGTTTCGATAATTCGTCGAATGAATGCTTCTCTTCATCTTCATTGTCTTGTTCCTCCTTCTCCACGACGTTGTATGGAACTCCGTAAGCCTCGCCAATGGTTTTGCCATCGAACATAGCGATTAAAGCAATTGTGTGTTTGCTTGTCATCACTGCCCTCTTGTCTTTTTCTTCAAGCTGCAAATCTGGTACAAAACATTTTTCCTCTAACTGCATGAGCTCTTTTCCTAATCTTGCCCAGTCTTCCTTGTGGAAGGTCATTATTTTCGTTCTAGTAAGGTACCCTTCTTCATCTCTTATGACTTCTTTTGGGAATGCTCCCCTCCTTTCCAGATCTAGCTTGGGCTCTTCAACCTTCGTCTCGTTCTCTTTAGATTCTTTTTCTATCTGTTTGAAACCTATGGCCAAGACTTTTCTCTTCACAGTAGGCGCATCTGTTCCAATATTTCTATCTAGGTTTTCAGTATTTAACACAGACGTTTCTTCATCTATTTGATTTTCTTCATCCAAGCCTTCATTTTTTGCCATCAATTCTGCCCTAATACATATTTTGTTTTGGGGGTTAAAAAGCATTCGTATTAGCTGAACCTCAAGTGGTCTCGCCAGGGTAGAGATTTGAACTCTAACTCCTCCGAAGAGGAACCGGTTTTCTTCGCATCACCAAATCAGCTCTTGAGATACACTCAAGACCGGCGCATTTACCAGATTCTGCCACCCTGGCTCGTTAATGCTCTTGAATATCTGAGTTTATAAATGTGCACTTGGAGACAGCAGTTAGAGAAGTCTCCTGTCGATATATGAGTCGAATATCTGCCTGTAGGTTTCGATAGTTCCTATATCGAACCATTCGCCGCTGAACCTGATCCCATGCACCTCCGTCTCCTTGATAAGCCACTGGAGGAAACTGCCTATGTCATCGGCGTTTAGACTTTTCTGGACGTATGCGTCAAGACGCGCAAGGGTTTCTCTTGAGAACACGTAGATTCCGGTGCTCACAAGCGTTGACTTTGGTTCCTTCGGCTTCTCCTCGAAGCTCGTTATCCTGTGTCCATCAATCACCACAACTCCGAATCTCCTCGCTTCATCTATGGACTTCGTGTCATAGAGCGCAATAGTAGTTTTTCCATACTTCCTGAAATGATTCACCATGCTGACTAGATTGAAGTTGTAGAAATTATCTCCAGCGATTATGAGAAGATCATCAGAGAGGTTAGATTTCTTCACCGCATAATGTATGCCCCTCACAGCGCCGAGTTTCTCGCCACTCGTTCTCGTTCGTTCGACTATGAGTTCGACAGGCTTGCTGTATCCCGCCGCTCTCTTCAGCTTCAGCCAGTACTCGAACTGGTCGGCAAATTTGCTGTTTGTGGATACGACAACTTTGTTTATATCAAGGCTCGCCACGCTCTCGAGTATGTAGTCTATTACGGGCCTTCCGCTGAGTGGGAGAAGCTGCTTCGGAGTGAAGTAGGCTATGTCCCCCAACCTTGTGGCGTATCCGCCGCACAATATAAGTGCGTCCATAATATCAACAATCAACAGATGTGCATTGTTATTACATAAGGGGCATCCAACCTATTTAAGCTTTTTTGAATAATGATTCTATATCTTAAGTGGTGCAGTGCCGATAATAGAAACCAAAAAGCTCACGAAGAGGTTTGGCAAGCTGACTGCGGTAAATAAGCTCAGCCTCAAGATTAACGAGGGTGAGATATTCGGACTTCTCGGACCCAATGGCGCAGGCAAAACCACCACTCTCTCGATGCTCTCAACACTTCTGCCTCCTACCGAAGGCAAGGCGAGCGTGAATGGTTTCGATGTAAAAAAGGAGCCGTCCAAAGTCAGGCATTCGATAGGGTTCGTTTTCCAGGATCCAAGCTCTGATGACCTTCTGACTGGCAGGGAGAACCTATACCTCCATGCGCTCATGTACGGAGTTGAGATGCGGAACATAAACAAGAAGATGGATGACGTCCTTAGGCTTGTGGATCTCACTAACAGGCAGAACGAGCGCGTTAGGAACTACTCGGGCGGCATGAGACGAAGGCTCGAGCTTGCACGCGGGCTTCTCCATGAACCCAAGATACTATTCCTTGACGAGCCAACGCTTGGACTTGATCCCCAGACAAGGGAACACATCTGGACATATATTAAGAAGCTGTCCAAAGAGAAGAAAGTCACGATAATAATAACAACACACTACATGGATGAGGCGGATATGCTATGCGACAGGGTTGCGATAATCGACCACGGTAAGGTTGTGGCGATAGACACGCCTGCAAGACTCAAGAAATTGCTCGGCGGTGACGTTGTCAGGATAAAGGTGCAAAATCCGAAAATTTCAGAGATAAGGAAGCTAAAGTACGTCAAGAACATAATTAAAGAGAAAGATATGGTGGTTCTTACTGTCAACGACGCGAGCAAACATCTACAGGAGATACTCCGGAAGGTAGGCAATGTTGAGAGTGTCGAGTCAAGGTCACCTACGCTTAACGACGTCTTCCTGCATTTCACGGGCAGCGAGATACGCGAGACGGAGCCTGAGGGTGGCTGGGCTGAGAGGGCAATGAACGCGGAGAGCAGGTGAATGATATGGGAGAGCTCATTGGATTGTATGCCATCTGGCTGCGGGAGTTTAAGGTATTCCTCAGAGAGAAGTCAAGGATAGTCTCCTCGCTTGTGCAGCCGCTGCTTTGGCTTGTTGTCTTCGGCACAGGGCTTGGTTCGAGCGTTGCGATAAGCGGCGCCAATTACCAGGATTTCATATATCCGGGCATACTGGCGATGACGGTGCTTTTTGGCTCTGTTTTCTTCGGGCTGTACATAATATGGGACAGAAGGGTGGATTTTCTGAAGGAAGTACTTGTTGCACCGCTCAGCAGGACAACGATATTCTTCGGCAAGGTGCTGGGAGGGTCTACTGATGGAATGATAGAAGTGGTGATGCTGATGGCGCTGGGAGCGCTCTTCTTTGGCATAAACTTTACTGCTTATTCTATACTCGTCACCTGGATCATAATCGCGCTTCTGATGATCTCGATGGTCAGCTTGGGACTCATAATGGGCTCCGTTATGACGAGTCCCGAAGGCTTTGGGCTGATAAGCAGCTTCCTGATATTCCCACTCTTCTTCCTGAGTGGAGCGCTCTTCCCCGTAAGCAACCTGCCCACTTGGCTGTATGACTTTGTCGCAGTAAATCCCGTCTCGTACGCTGTCGATGCTTTAAGGACAGTGATACTTGGAATAAGCAGCAGTTTCGGGCTAGGACTCGATATTGTCGTTCTGGTCGCCTTCGCAATGGCCATGGTTATTGCAGGCACACAGGCGTTCAAACGCATGAAAGTCTGATTCTCTTCTTTCGAAATCTGCAATCGACGAAGCAAGTAGAAGATTAAAAAAGGAGGAGGACAGATTAAAAACAGAAAACAGGTGGTAGCAATGGACAATATGATGATAGTAGTAGGCAAGGGAGTGAAGTATCAGGAGGTTAAAGAATTCCAGGAGATGTTGAGGAAGGCTAACTGCAATGTAGACAGGTTCAGCGTCCATTATAATGAAATAAAGGGAATGACTGGCGAGAAAAATGAGCCAGGCCTTTTTCTGGAGGTAGGAAGTGACTTATTTGAATGCAAGCAGGTCTCAGGGCTGCTGAAATCAGCATTTAGGACCAATAAGAAGTTATCTGAGAAGAAAGTTGAAAAGCTTGTAGTGGAGCACATTAAACCTGCATGGGTGATGGGATATCCCGTAAAGGATTTGAGAAAGGAAAAGATAGAAGCGGACAAGAAGAACTGGGACTGAGCTCTAGGAATTGAATGCAACAATTATTGGCAATCGACGAAGCCATTGGAAGATTAAAATAGTAAGGAATTGGAGAGATAATTAATGATTAAATGAAAAATCTGGTTCTTGTTAAACTTGGAGGAAGCCTTATAACAGACAAGACATCACCTTTCACTCCTAACTTAGATGTAATTAAGAGATTGGCGAAAGAGATACATGAAGCTAGGGAAGAGAAGGGAATGAGTCTGATAATAGGGCACGGCGGAGGCTCATTTCCACACAAACCGGCAAAGGATTACAGGACTAATG
>JBEKPX010000052.1:0-5398 GCA_049520335.1 Candidatus Micrarchaeales archaeon
GCGTTCGAAGGAGGCGCTCTCGGCGCTAGGTGGTCTCTTATGATATTCAGGAGAAAACTTAGATACGTTCTCGTGGAGGCGACAGAGGGCATTGACCTTAGAGACCCGATTGTAGTGGAGGAGTTTAAGAAAAGGACCATGGAATTCCTTGGGCACCTGCCATACTTCAAGGCAAATCCTCAGGTTGCGGCGCAGCTTAACGAGAAGGTTTTTGTTATCAGCATGAACAGGGGATGTGAAAGGGAGGTCATGCTTGCGCTCTCTTTCTTGAAAAACATTGGAGGAAGCAGGATAGGATTTTATACTGTCAGGACATCAGGCACCATAAGGAGCTTGAAGGAGATCTACAAGACTCTTTATGAACAGCGACAATAGGCCAGACATCGTTCATCTGCGCATATAAACAAAGTGTCCTCTGGCGACTTTTGCTTTGGAATTGAGGGAATGCACGAGAAGCTTGTTGCTGATTATTTCTGTTCCGTGTTCATTCTCTTCCTTTGCCGAGATTACGAAACCGTAATCGCCGCTTGTAAGGAAGACTTTTTTGACTCCGGCGCACATCGCCATTGTTCTTGCAATCCTATCTGCGTTGTTGAACTGCTTTGGTTCTATTAGGATAAACCTTTCGCTCGACAGACATCTCACCACCTTATTCTCTTTTCCCATCGGACCACCAACTGAACAGAGCTCATGCTGAATAAAGATTCATTCAAAAAGAAAAGTGAGATGCGCGGAAGGATGGGATGTTAGGAGTGGGCATCTCAAGAACGAGCCCGCGCACCTCAACAGCATAAATTGTGAATTTCATTAATTCACAATTAAAGGTATTTGAATTAATAGGTATATATGCTTATTGGAATAAATATATGATATAATTAACAATTTATGATGAAATATGATATTTTTTTATAAATATGGGATTTAAATGTTAAAAAGAAAGGAAAGCAAAGAGTATGTGGAAACAGAGCTCCCTTATAGACTGTTTATAGAAATATACAAGAACTCGAGGCGTTCACTAAAAGAGCTTGGAAGAAGCTTGCATATTTCATACCATACGATATCTAAAACACTGAAACGACTTGAGGATAAATATAACATCGTTTATGCGTTAGAATTAGATACAAATAAACTCGGATTTTCTGAAGGACGTATCATAACTATAAAATTTGAGGAAAGACCTGATTTGGACTATTTAAAACAAAGATTTCAGAAGGATATTTTTGTACAG
This sequence comes from Candidatus Micrarchaeales archaeon, assembly GCA_049520335.1. Lineage (GTDB taxonomy): Archaea > Micrarchaeota > Micrarchaeia > Micrarchaeales > CABMGC01 > JAJYVH01. Next base: position 1,229 of record JBEKPX010000052.1, read on the forward strand.
GAGGCATATTTGGCAGAGGGAGACTTTGATTTGCTGTTTTATGTGGTGGGATTGACTTCTAAGGATTTCATGACTTGGCAATGGAAGCTGAGAAGCGAGCTAAGAAAATACAAACCGACACTCAAAATCTCCACAGTCAATAGTTATACTTTGGGCTTTTTCCCAATCAGGAATGAATTGTTAAGCATCAGCGAAGTTATATCGAATGCAGATAAAAAAATATTGGAGGTGCTGAACGATAATTCGAGAGTCAAATTAAAGGAGCTGGTTCTGAAAACAAAAATTACGCAAATGAGGGTTATTTATGCACTTAAAAAATTCAAAGAGACGGGCATAATACAGAGATTTGCTGCTTTAACTCAGAAACCCGATAAAAGAATATTCCTTGCATATGGCATGTATGTTTCGCCTGGAGAAAATCATCCTAAACTTGAATTTGATTTCTTAAATGAACTTATAAAAGAAGATGAACATGAGATTACATCAGATTATTCTCTTATACTGGATGCTGTTGGCACATATGATTCTTTTTACATATGTAGTTTTGAGAATGGAGAACAACTATCTAGAAGAGGACCGGATCTGCAAAAAAACTTGCTTAATGAAGAATCACCAAGAATAGATAGAGCGGTATTGACTGGCATTTTAGTAGGTAAATGGCCTTTTCATTTAGATGATTATGACTACTATAAGATGTTGGTTAAGAAAGATAGAAGCAGGTCAGAATCTGGATAGTAATCTTGCTACTTTCTTGGATATGGACAGTTTACCTTTATAATCATCCCTCATCCTTGTGCTTTCGCCTGAAAACAACAGTCGAGGGCACTGGTTGTTCTGAGGATCGCTCTGTGAAAGTACGATTATTGTGTTGGTTTTTGCTTTCTGAATTTTCATTTTGATCTGGCATATTATAGAATCCCAAGGTTTTTAAAAGTTATTATTTTGAGATTTTACGATTTTTCACACCTTTAGCTTTTTCATAATGTCAGAATAGTGGAATTTTGACTCAAAAGGCAGGCAAGATTTATTATATCTTTACGAACATATGAGTAAGAACTTAGAACAACGGTGAATTAATGAAAATAAGTGAACTGAAGGAAGGTGCTACTAACGTAGAATTAGAAGGCACTATAACAGAGAAGAGTGACCCTAGAGAGGTCATAACGAAGTATGGCAAGCGTCTTAACGTGGCTGATGCGGTTATAAGCGACGACACGGGAAGCATTGCTATCTCGCTCTGGGAGGACAACATAAACCTGGTGAATGTAGGTGACAAGGTAAAGGTGACGAATGGCTACGTCAGCGAATTCAAGGGCAATCCTCAACTCTCTACAGGGAAATACGGAAAGATAGAAGTCGTAGGAAAAGGAGAATAAGAGTACCCTATTTCTTAGAGTTTTATCACACCTAGCGCAAGCTAGGTAAGAGACATTCTATCAAATCTAACTGTAAAGTAAACCTGTTAACTTTACACTTAGTTTTTAGACTCTAGAAATCGATTTTGAAACTGTCTCCCATCCTCGGCGCATGCGTCTTGAAACCCTCAATCTTGAGGTTCTCGGCAAGGCTGTCAACAGCCGCTTCATCTCCATGCATGCAGAATATCGTTTCTGGGTTGCTCTTCTTGGCATACTCATAGAGATCCGACTTGTCGGCGTGAGCAGAGAAGTCATAGAATGCGAATGGTGTCTTTATCACCTGCTTCCTTCCTTCTATCGAGAGGGGCTTGCCCTCGATCAGCTTCCTACCATTCGTGCCTTCGACCTGGTAGCCTGTAAGAAATATCTTGGAGTTTGGGCCCAACCTTGTGATATAGTTCAGCACAGGCCCGCCGTTTAGCATCCCTGCTGTGGTAAGTATTATCTTCTGCCCGCTGACTGCGCTTCCTCTGCTGTCCTCGCCGCCTATCCAGGTGACTTTTTGTATCGCTTCCTCAAGAATGTCTTTGTTCCTTATGAACTCGGGATGGCGCATTGCTATCTGCGTCGCCTTCCTCGCCATACCATCTATGTAAGTGCAATCTGTCAGCTTGTTTTTATGGAGTATCGCAAGCAGTTCCTGTGATCTTCCTACCGCGAATGCAGGCACCAGTGCAGTTCCTCCGGCTTCTATAACCTGCCTCACGTCCTGTATGAACTTCTTTGTCAACTCTTCCCTGTCCGGATGCTCCCTCGTAGCATACGTTGACTCGGTTATCAGTATATCGCTCTTCACTATGTCAGCGCTGCCTTGCAGCATCTGTGGGTCTAGTTTGAAGTCGCCTGTGTACACGAGCTTCCTTCCTGTCTTCTTGCTCTCTATCTTCGTTATCATGCTTCCGCTCACGTGTCCTGCATCATAGAAAGAGATGAGATAGTTTCCGAACTCCATCTCTGCGCCGAACTCGTATGCTGCAAACTTGTATAGGAATACCTTCAGTTGATGCTTCGTGAACTTTACAGGCTGGTGGTTCTTCTTCCCTATCCCCATAGAGTCATCTATCAGCAGCTGGCTCAGCTCCCTTGTCGGTTCGGTGCCGTAGGTGATAGGGAAGCTGCTCTTGTACAAGGTGGGAAGGTTTCCGCTGTGGTCAAGATGTGCATGGCTGAGAATGCAGATATCCACCTTATCGGGTTGCAGGGGGTACTGCGTCTTGTGGTCAAGCTTTATTCCGTAGTCGAGAAGTATGTTGCTTGTGCCCTTTAGGAGCACGGCTGACCTGCCCACTTCGCTTGAACCGCCGAGAAATTGGAGCTCCAAAGGAACCAACTTGTGTTAGGAAAGTTATAATTCTTAACAAATATAAGAGTGACCATATCAGTATATTTTTGTTATTTCTATCCTCGTAGGCGTTAGGATTACTAAGTTTATATCCAATTCAGTGTCTTTTTGAGGATATCCAACTCTCAGCGGCCCATACCTATGACAGAATTGGAAGCTTGAACGAGTGCGTCGTGAAATGTTCTTATCTATAGTAAGAATCTCTGAGAGGTTAGCCATTATTTTTGGTTTTTATCATATAATGCAAAAATCGCCACCACCAGGCCTATTACCGCCACCACAATGCCACTGATTTCCAATATCTGCGCATTGGAGCAGGTCTGTGCACTCTGGCCTCCGAAGAGAGTGCTGATAAAAGTGACTACTCTGCCTCCAGGTGAATTGCATTGGGTTACTGTGACGTAGCTCTGCCAAGCCAGCACGGCTCCGACTATTAGTAATATCAATCCAACAATCACCGTTCCTTCCTTGTTCATTGAAATCCCTTGAAACTTAAATGACTAAACATTTGCGCGCATGAACTCTTTTGCCTGTTCCATAGTCTCATGGGATACTATTCCAGTCTTGATAAGTCTCTTCTCTTCGTCGGTCATATCGCTTGAGACCTTATCATCCTCCTTCATCAGCATTGCTGAAGATATGAACATCTTATCGAACTTGTAGTCTATCTTTACCGCGTGCGCCTCTTCTAGGACGTACACCCATGCGTTTACCATCTCTTCGCTAACGTTCAATGCGCTTGCAAGGGATCTAGAATCAGTTTCTCCGTTTTCATTCAGGTACTTGATCAAGTCATCTATACAAGTAGTTATTGTGTGTGGATTCATACCCTTCCTCCAGCACTTTCTCTATTTATCCTCTTTGCTATTAAGTGCTTCTTCAAGTCTCATTGCATGTTCTATTACTTTTTTACCCTTTTCTGTCGTCTTATATGCTATTATCCTTCTGCCTGTCTTAGATCTGGTTATTACCTCTTCGATAGCCTTTGCCTTGACAAGTTCATCAAGTCTTTTGGAGACTGTTGTTGAGCTTAGTCTCTTTTTCTTGATTGGTATCTTTGTAAGGTCATTAAATGATTTGGGTCCACTACCTTCAGCCATTTGTAGTATTTCCAAAGTGCCTCTAGAGATCGCCATGCACAAGTATTGAATGTATGTGTATATATTACTTTATGTTAAAATGTGATACAATGCTTTAGATACTAAAGTTTATTATTTAGAATATAATTTCCTAATATAAGTAAAGTATAATATAAAATAACGAAGTATTATATAATCCAATGGATTAAGATGTATTAAGTATAAGGTGGAAAAATGAAACATGAAATATGTGAGATAATACATTTTGAGATTCCTGCAAGGGATCCTGACAGGCTAAGAAAATTCTATAGCGGTGTGTTTGGCTGGAAAT
>JBEKPX010000053.1:0-5358 GCA_049520335.1 Candidatus Micrarchaeales archaeon
ACCTGAATTCATCGATCTTTACCGAGTTAAAAAAATATTTTGGACCTCTTTATAAACTTTCGCTACGAGTAGCGTATGTCTGGGGAAAAATTGGAAGGGTGAGAGGATATGATTGAGAACGTGAATGTAAATTCAAATTCATTGGGAGAAACTAGGACAGCTTCACATCAACAGAATGGGCAGGGGGTTCCGTTCAACATCTGCATAGTTCCGGATATAGGCGGCGCAACTGGACGCATGAGCAATGACAACTTGATGGGACTTTCAGAATGGCTAGAGAGGCAAAAAACAAAACCCAATTTTGTTACGATTATGGGCGGGGCGATGGCTTATGTGCCTCCAACCGGAACTGTAAGGTACAGAGATGCGATGCTGGAATTGATGGATGGAGTCAACAATATGGACGATGCTGCGGCAGTGATAAAGCTCCCTGTGGTAAGGATTTTGTCGCAGCTTCCTCCCACAACCCAAGTTGTATATTTGATGGGGAAGGACGACGAGAAGAACATCGACCTGATTAAGGACAGATTAGTCAATGAATGCTCATTCAACCAGCACTTGCTAGCGAAGAGGCTGGTGAACATGGAGTCAGCCATAGAGTCCAGAAAGGACATAATCAGGACCGCTAAGATTTCGGAAGAAGCATTGGAGAAGTCTGAGAAACCAATCAGTGAGGTAAGCAAGGAACTCAGCAACGTGAGCATGAAGATAACGCAGAACGAAGAAGAACTTGATGAATTCAAAAGAATGAGAAAATCGCTAAAGAAGCTGTATTTGCTTTCTATAGAAAAAATTAGTGAGGCTTCTGCTAAAAAGGAGGCGAGGGAGGTAGAGAAAGAGATTGATAACGGATTTGAAAAAAAACTGATTAGTGAAAAAGTCAGAATGAGATTTATGACTGAGCTGTATGCACCTCTTCTTGTACACAAGAGTGCCGAATTGATAAGCAAGGAATTGGAGACTGCACGAAAAGAGCTTAAGTCGCTTCGCAAAAAGCTGAGAGCTACGGAGGAAGGTTCGGTCGAGTGGGAAACAACTAATAAAAGAGCGAAATTTGTTTCAAATAAGGAGAGAATACTCAACCTGAGAAACCAGGAAAATGCTGAAGAGACTTCGATATTAGAGTCTGAGTCTAGGATGAAGCCTGCTATGATATTCACAAGAAATATACCGACCACACCTGATGTGGTTAAAGAAATGGCAAATGGAGTGGGCTTCGACTCTTATCTATCTACCTTGAAGTATGCGTTGGGGAGGAAAAGGGAGGTTACAATACAGTGGGAGAGAGTTCATGTATACCCAGAGAAGCAGAATGGGAATTCGTTCAATGTGATTGTCGCGTCAAGTCTTGACAACATAACAAAGGTCTTCAAGAAGGTAACAAACACCGAAGCTCCGATCAGGCTTGGAAGGATTGCGGAAAATAGAAGCGGCCAGGAAAGAGACAGTGAAGGAAGGCCGGAGGGCAGCATTGATATTAAAACCTTGGCTAAGGTAGAGACGAACTTCTTGTTTACGTCCGCCAACATGTATTCTTCGGTTGCGTTAGACCCGATACAGGACTGGTCTTCCTCTCTTATTATTTCAAACCCTATGGGAACTCTCTGGGACCTTGGGGCATTAGGGGGACTGCACAATAAAAGGATAAGAACTAGAGAAACAGAGGCTTTCGAGAAAGGTCTTCTTGATTCAAGTGTGAGCATATGGAAGTTCGATCCGAAGACAAAAACTCTTGAGCATGAAGTGCTGACCAACCAGTTCCTCAGAGACATGCGAATAAAGGGGGATTTGGAGAGGGAAAGGGACGTTATTGAGGCTATTAAGAGTGGAGAAAAGGGAAAGGAGTCTGAGATAATACCTGGAGTGAAGGAAGGATTAGAAAAGGCAATAATACAGTGCAAGAGGCCATCAGAATTGAAAGACAGGGATATAGCAATGCTAAGAAGGGAGGGACACCTTGAAGAGAGTTTGCATTCCCTTGCACCGTATGCATATGCGACCATGCCGCAGGAGACAACCACAATGAAATTGGCACTGTTCGGGGATGTGCACCTTGGCAACAACATGAGATACGACCTCGTAGAGGCTTCCATAAAGGACGTGCGGGAGAAGAAGCCTGATATCGTAATCTTCAATGGAGATGTGCTGGAAGGCGACCTCGGAAATTTCAAGAACGTCAGCAGGTCAATAGACCTTCCTGGCCATTCTCAGGAGTATCTTAAATCATTGAAAACTCGGGGGATGAGCGAAACTGCAATACATAAGGAGATGTTGAGGTTTATGATGGAAAGAGACAGGTCTGCACCTATCCAGAACGTAGACTCACAAATAAAGCTCTTCAACGATGCTTTCATGCCACTGATAGATGACGTTTTGGGAAGAGGCGGGATAGTGATTTTCACCTCAGGCAATCACTACAACATGACAACCAAAGGATGGATGTTTGATGAAGCAATAAAACTTTACTTCTCTACGACGAACCACATGAAGGCGCACGAAGAGGATGGCAAACTGGAGAAAGGCTGGGAGGAGAGAGTCAAGATAATACCCGGAAGTGAATTTGGGGCAGGAGACCTGAACATGGACGGTCTGCAAACTCACTTTGCCCACAAGTTGGGAAATGCCGAAAACGTAATAGAAACCTTCTTAGAAACGAAAAAGACAGATGCTGTTTTCAGCCTAATCTCGCACTTCCACAAGTACAAGGAGGTAAAGACGGCCAACAAGCTTGTGATAGAAACGCTTCCGATGAAGGATACGCTGCTCGACACCTACCTCTCACGCATAAACTCGGTCGCGCATGTGGTGGACGGCTATGTTTATTGTGAGCTTGATGTAAGGAACGGCGAGATTATCAGCTACAGGTCGAGACCGATCATAGAAAGGGAACTTATAGCAAGAGGAGTGCTACAAGAGGATCCGCACAGGGTGTTTGTTCTTGACCAACAGACAGTAAAGAGCAGCCATAATCCCCAGAAAGTTGGAGCGACTTAAGCTTTTGCTCTTCAGTTCTCACGGCTGCAGCCAGTCTATCTCGAAGTAGTCGTGCTTGCTGTTTGGCAGCATTATCTGCCTCACTTTGTAGTATGTGACTGCCGTCTCCCTGTCTGCTATCGCAAGCAGCAGTTCCAGCTTCCTTCTTCTGACCTCGTTTATCGCCCCTGCAAACTCCTGGCCACCTATATATTCTTCCTCGCCTAGCGAGAGCATGGCATATTTAGGTGATGATGTTCTTGGGTTGTCGGCTTCTCCACCGTGCCTGTGATATAGTATGTAGTCGACTTTCTGTTTCCTGCTTGACGTCTTTCCGGGAACGGCGAGTATGAATGTCTTTCTCACCGAGTGCGCTACGCGTATTGCCCTCGCCCATTCTGATATGAGCAGTTTTGAGCTCTTCGGAAAAACATGTATGACGTGCTTTGAATGGGTCCAGTTGCTTGCGTTGACCTTCATCGGCGTGGCTCCGGGGAAATAGACTCTGAAATGCGTGCCGAACTTGAAACCTGTCTTTATCACGTACCCTTTCTCCCTCCAGTCCCTGTATACATCGTACAAGCTCAGGAATTCCCTTCTCCTTGCAACGGCATAATTCGTAAGCTCTTTCTTTGTTATGTTTTCCAGTTCCAGCACTTTCTTCTCCATAAGGAACATTGTCTCGTATATGTCCAGTTTGTTCAACCTGCCCCTCTCGGAGGCCTTGTATGACCCATACTGGCCGAACCAAAGAGTCTCGTACAGTTCCTTCCCGCCGTCCTCTTCGTTGATTATGGTCATGAGGTCTGTTTTGAAGAAAATTCCATGAAGTTTTCTTCCGAGAAGATGCAGAACAGATGCGGGATATTTTTTAACAGGCATAAGGTTCGGCGTGGAGTATTTCTGTGATGTGGAGATTGCTATGAGCCCTCTGTCGCGCCAATCCTTATATGTGAAATACCTTGCGATGAACTTCTTTGAGTTCCAGAACTTTGATGCGAGATTATTGAAGCTTACCTGCTTGCCATTTCTGGTGCAGCTTGCACCACGCACATCGAGCAGGTAGAGCGCTTCCTCTATCGGGAGTCTAAGCGAATCTGTGTCATATGTGCCGTAGAAGCCTCTCTTGAGTATGTCCTTCGTTGATGCGTCCTCCACGCTTATCGTATTTCTTCCTTTCAGCTCTAGTTCCAGCATCAAAGCTCCGCTGGATATTGTTTGAAGTTAAACAAATATAAGCTTTGAATGCATTTACAGAGATGACCTGTGTGGAGAGTGAGGCCAGGCATAGGAAAAGGGTAGGGCGCGCTAGGTTCGCTGTCATAACCATACTAGGACTAAGCTTGCTCATTTTTGTCACTATCGCTGTGCTTGCCGTGCTTGACGAGGGTGTTGGAAAGTTCCTTTCCACGCTCGGATCCATAAATCTCTTCTACTATTCGCTTGCGCTGCTCTGCGTGTTCCTTAGCAATCTTCTCTGTTTCCCGAAATGGGAGATGTTCATAAAGAAGCTTGATGTGAAGATAAAGAGGAGCCAAAATCTTGCGATATTCCTTTCTATGTTTTCCATGGATATCACTCCGGGGAGATGGGGAAGAGCAGTCGTCTCCTATACATTAAACCGCTTGACAGGCACGAAGTTTGCTACTACTCTGCCTGCCGTAGTCGCAGACATATTCACTGATTTCCTAGGTTTCATTATAGTGGCGATCATCTCGGCGTTTCTGGTCCAGAAGTTCGTGCTGATCTCGATAGGGATAAGCATTCTGCTTCTCCTGCCTTTTTTCTTCATTTATGTGAGAGCGCCTTTTGAGTTTATCAAGAGGAAGCTATGGAGGTTCAGGAAACTGAGGAAAATCTTCAATGCAGGAGAAATGTATTTTAGATGCAAAACCTGCATTGACAAGAAAACCTACGTATATGCGATGTTTTTTACGATACCGGGCGTCCTCTTAAGTGGCCTTGCGTTGTATTTCGTTGTGCTTAGTTTCGGCATAAACATAGGCATAGTGCTATTTCCCACAGTACTGTTCATTTACACTTCCTCGCTGCTCCTGGGGATGATTACAGGGATACCTGGAACGCTTGGAGTGACTGATGCTGCATTGTTAAGCTATCTCGTTGCGTTCTTCCCGAACGTGGGCATGAGTTTTGGGATTGCCGCTGCCATAACCATACTCTTCAGGATAGCGAGCATCTGGTTCGTTGAAGGCATAAGCACCGTATTTCTGGTCTATACTTTTAGGTATTGGAGAGTGAAAAAAGGTTAAACAGGATTTTTGCTCGCCCTATCTAGGCTCTCTTTCTCCGCGAAGCTCAATTGAGCAGGTATTATCAGAGAAAGCACCTTTCCGTCGAGCTCTTCCTTTATTTTCTTTGTTAGTC
>JBEKPX010000054.1:0-5278 GCA_049520335.1 Candidatus Micrarchaeales archaeon
GCAAATGAAATATTAATATGTTGAGTAAAGAAAGTATAAAGACGCTCCGATCGTCTAGTCCGGTCAAGGACACAGGCCTCTCAAGTCTGCAACCCGGGTTCAAATCCCGGTCGGAGCACGATTCGAAGACAAGCAAATTTTTAATTGATTTTGACGTCGAAGAATTTGGGGTCACGTTTATGGAATTTGGGGTCCAAATCCCATACTTTCCGCTAGAATATAGCTTTGGAAACTGATTTAAGGTTTGGCTTGGTAGCAGAATCATAGATGGAAGAAGAGAATGAATAAGATGAAACCATACTTGAAGTTTATTATTCTAATTTTAGTATTACTTATCGGAGTATATTTTCTATATATACTAAATAATAGATATATTGGGGACAATTCTATTCAAGGTACTGCCTGTGTAGCTGATTCTGGCTACTACTGCGCTAATCATGTTTACTCTCATGTTACTGGTAATTTGACGTTCGCTTTCAGACAAGACACGCAAACAATCTGGACAAGTTGGGCGATTGCATATGCTCATCAGGGAATGACATTCAATGTAACAACAGGTGCGCCCTATGCACTCTTTTTAATTGTGCCTAATTCACCAAGCCTGCCTTCTGGTCAAAATGTAAGTATAACTCTACCTATTTCTTCACCAGATACTCAAATCGGAACTCCAATTGAAGGAGCAATCTATGCCTGTTACACAACAGCAAAAGGCGTAACTGGAATGTTAGTTAGCACTGGAATTTGCGTCCCTTATGGCAATATGAATGCAACAGTAAAATATGTGCAAGTTGCTACATTCACTGCAAGAGCAAGTTAGACCATTATTTCAACAGAAAGGGATTTATTCAACAAAGCTAGAAAGTATGAAAAGCGCATAATTGTGTAAGTTTTGTATATCGTCTGAGCACTTAACTAGTTCATGGCTTCTCGGTCGGAGCACATTCGAAGACGAATCGAAGACATTTTACAAAATAATAATCATTCTTAGTAGTTTTGTAAAATAATATCAATGTTTAAATACCTGGAAAACACAAGTGTCATGTGAGAAAATGTCAGAATTAATCAATAATGCAGGTCCCATAAATCTATCTATTGCTAAGAACAAATATGGAATAAAAGTTGATGAATGGTCAATAACACTTCCGGTTAACTTCAGGGACGATAAAGAAGTCAAAGCCTTTACAAAGGCATTGAAAGAGGAATTACGTGTTAATACGAACTTTAAGAGCGACGGGGAAATGAGGATCGAAAGAACTGAAGGCTTTCTGAAAACAGCAGGAGTTATTATTAAAAAAACGGGAGATGGACTGAACATCTCTTGTCTTTATGTAGATTCTTTTAATCCAGGAGCAAAAAGAAACCGAGTTTTGCTTGATGATATAGTGGCATCAGAAGCGCTGAGGTTAAAGCTCATACAAATATTATCTCCCGCTGGAATTGCGACTGTAGATATGGAAAAGACGATTCATGAGATCGCACCGCTTGCAAGTAAACGAGTTTCTCCATCCTCCTCCCGTGCTCGAGGCGGGTAAGCCGTGGGAGTGATCTAAATCCTCAATCTTTAGGTTTCTTGCCCCTTTGCAAAGAAGTAAGGTCAGGGACTTGCGGTGAGCAAGGTCTCCTCGGTCGGAGCAATTAACTCTCTACGAGAGAAGCAGGCTGCATGTTCATACATAAAGTTTTAAATAAGTTTATCTATGCATTAGTGTGTGATAGAATGTTTGATGCAAAGGTAAACAGACTCCTAGTGATTAGATTGAGAGATAGAATAGTTATGCCATTAAATGACCTGATTGAATGGGATAGATATGGAATAAGAAATGACGACGATAGTGGATTTATATTCGGTTGGATTAAGCGCGATGACAATTATTACGACTTTGTATGCTTTAATTTTGCACTTGTTAACAATGAATTTGTTTTCAACTATAATAGTAGTTCTGAAAAGTATTCGAAAGAAATTGCTGAAAAATTAAGTAAAAAGACAGGATGCAGTTTCAGGAATGCATATTTGGAATGCAAGTCTGCTAGCGATATTCCGGAAGCCAAACTGATACGTTGGCAAAAAAATATTAGCCAAGAATCTCAAGCAGGATCTTGCCTGTATTAGAAAGTCAGGATCGCATGCATGGCAGAAGCTCAGCTCATCGATAAGAAAAAGAGAAACCAGTTTCAATTCTGCTTTGCTGCTATTTCGATGTCTTTATTCTTTTCCTGACTTCTTCGTCCGAAGGCTCAGGCATTCCGTGTCGCTGCTTCAAATGGAACTTCGTAGCGGCTATCAGCGCCTGCTCCTCCTGATCCGGAGCCCTTACCTCAAATCCACAGTCGCATTTCACCATTTTCATGGCCATATACATCCCTATTAGTATTGCGCGATTTGGCTATTAAAAGGTATCATGACTGAGAAAAAGCTGTATAAAGCCATATGCTTCCTGGACGTTAATCCTTCGATAGTGGTGTGCCGTAGCCTCTCTTCTGTTTTAAGTGGCATTCGACTAAGCGGCTTTTCAGCCTTGCGCGCTCATCGCATGCGCATCGGCTCGTTTCAAGCACATATGCACGCTCGTCGTGTCATCGCTTTTTGTACACTTGTGCTTACGTTTCTGTTCCGAATTAGGCCTTAGGCCATGCATGCTCTGCGTGGAGAGAGCTTCCTCAGTCATACGACCGTGAGCCACTCGCACACCACTGTTTATATTATTATCAATTCCACTATATAAGTTTATGGTGTGGGTATGGGTATCCTTGGCGCTTTGGGGTCTGAGTTGGGCGTGCTGATCGGATTTGCAATAGTGATCCTCATAATATGGAAGTTGGGAGGTTTCATCCTCAAACTGATCTTCGGAATCATAACGAACACGATACTTGGATTCATAACCCTCTTTCTTGCAAACTACTTCTTCGGACTTGGCATCACATTCAGCACAGGTGTGATGATAGTGACTGCGCTCTTCGGCCTTCCGGGAGTCGGTACTATGATAGTACTCAAATTCTTCGGAATAGCGATCTGACTATCTTGCAAGCTGAACATCTGCCTTCTTGACAGTCTTCCTGCCTGCATGGCCAGCAAGCTCAACCGCTTTCTTCGCGATAGAATAAGCAAAATTATTCAGCAGCTCCGCAAACTCGATGGATGCGTCATCACTTATCCTATTGGCACCCATGCTCTTCAGTATCTTCTTTGCGGTGAACTTCGAAATCGGCATGCATAACTAATTAAAGCGAAAAGGTTTAAATTGATGTATATGGAGATAAGAAATTTTGCAGACGACGATGCGGGTGACCTCTCGGACCTGATTCTGGCAGTCTATGACGAGTCCCCGATTTCGAGTACTTTCAAGAGCAAACCCACAATGGAGCATCTGTTTGAGCTGTCGCGGAAGAAGGGGGAAGGCCTCAGAAACGGCTACCTGATTGACCTCGTAGCAACGATTGACGGAAAGGTGGTTGCGGACTGTGAAATCGCTCTGAAGAGCAAAGAGGAGGGCACAATTGGCATAGTTGTAGCAAAAGAACACAGGCGCAAAAGGATAGGCAGCAAGCTTGTGGAGCGCTGCATCGCAAATGCCAAGAAGAGGGGCGTCCGCAGAATCTACGCTGAGATAAACAAGGAGAATAGGATAGCGACACTTTTCTTCTCGAAGTGCAATTTCGAGAAGCAGAAGGAGAGCGAAGAGAGCATCGTGATGGCCAAGAATCTACTTTGAGATATTGTAGAGTCCTAGCAGAGTGCCGTTTGACTGATAGAGCAGTGCATAGATGTTATATGAAGCGCTCGTTGAGGAATAGTTCACAAGCCATACGTTTGTATAGTTCACACCTGCTGATTGTGTTGCATTCAGGAAGTGTGCATTCACTTTGACGTTCTGGAATCCGTATGTGTTTATGAAGTTTCTGATTTCAGGTATGTTGAGCGTATAGGCTCTTGTTATCGCTACAGGTGAGTTGTAGAGTGTTGCGTTGTTTGAGAATGCTTTTATTGCGCAGTGGCTTGTGTAAACGTTCACCGTTCTAGGCACAAAACCGAACTGGGGATAATCGAAGGAATTGATGAAATAGGAGGGGCACGGCGATGTCGCATTCGTGATGATTGACGCAACGACATACCAGCTTCCTGCGTACTGCGACGGTGTAACATTCGTCACTGCTATCTCCGCGTTTGAGTAGTTCCTCTTGAGGAATAGGGTCACGTTCTCTATTGCCTGTTGCTCTGAGATGCGCGATAGTGTGCTCTTTTGAAGTGAGTAGTATGCCACTACCAATACAGCTACCACTATTATGGCTGAAATCATAACGCGTGCGAGCAGATCCATGTTTTATCATAAAACATGAACATATAAAATGTTTGCGAAAGCTTGGGCTATGCGCTAAGCACTTTTGCACTCTTCAGCGACCTGTTCACTATGCCGCTTATCCCGATCATGCTCATCAGTTCCCTTATTTTTTCACGCTGCGCATTCAACTTAGGATTCTTCGCATTTATGGAGCACACGTCAGCGTACGGCTTCACCGACTCCTCGTACGTGCCTATCGCCCTTGCAACCCTTATTATCTCCTCCTTGTCGTATCCTATCAGGGGCCTCAGCACGGGCAGTTTTATCCCGTACTGCTCCGCGCCTATGTTCTCCGGAGTCTGGGATGCTACTTGGCCCAGGCTCTCTCCGGTGAATATCAGGTTTGCCCCTTCCTTCTTCGCCACCTTTTCCGCAAGCCGCAGCATGAACGCCTTCAGGAGAATCAGTTCGTACCTACCTGACTTGAACGCCGAGGCCTGGAAAAAGTGCGACGGTATGAAATACATCCTGTAGTGCGGATGGAACTCAGATAGCCTTGCAACAATATTGGAGACTTTGCCTTCCGTCGCCTCCTTGGCGTCCTGAAATGCGTGGAGATGCACGTATACGGGCTCGACTCCTCGCTTCATCGCATACCATGCAGCTACAGGCGAGTCTATCCCTCCCGAGAGCAGTATGACGCCCTTCCCGGAACTTCCGACAGGAAGACCTCCGGCACCCTTCTCCTTGCCGAGCGAGAGGAAGGCAGCATCCTTTGTTACGCTTACGTAGAGCTCCTTTTCATAACCTTTTATCGCCGGTTCGATTCCGAGACCGTCCGCAACTTTAATTATCTTCTGCGTTATGTCCATCGAGTCGAAGGGAAGCTGCTTGTATGCCCTGTGCGCGTCTATCTTTACGCTCCTCGGCCTGGGTTCCTTGGCAAGCATGCTTTTCGCTGTGCTTGTTATGCTTGCCAGGCTTGGCTTGGTCACGGTATC
>JBEKPX010000055.1:0-5201 GCA_049520335.1 Candidatus Micrarchaeales archaeon
AGTTGGAATTCCAAAAGAAGCAAGGTCTCTCGCTGCTATTAGGCCGGAAGTGCCGGCGCCGATGACTGCAACGCTTTGTTTCTTTTGCATGAATGAAATCCGCTTTGAACCTATTTATGCTTTGTCCGCGCGAAAGGATAACCCGCACTTTATATACTTTCTCGTAGCATATTTTCTATCAACTCTACTGTTCATAGTAGCCAATGAATTAATGCCTTGTTTGTGTTTCATATGAGTGCAATCCTAACCGCGATTATCGCATTCCTATCGATAATAGTTCCTGGTTTCTTCCTAGCACTTGCACTGCTCAAGAAGACCAAACTAAACATGTTTGAGATAGCAGTCATAGGATTCATTTTTGGATTAATCTTCCCTCCTACAATGACCTGGCTAGAGTCTTATCTGATGAATTACATACATGTATTCAGCTTCTCAGCCGGACTGTACGCCGCCAATGTCATATTTCTTACGGTAGCAGGAATCCTGCTGTCTGTGCAACAGGGTGCAATAAAGTTAGACTTCAAGCAAAACGTAGCAAACGCCGACTTCTCATCAGAACTGCAGAAGAGTTACAAAAGCAGGCTAGCGGACTTGAGGCAGAAGATTTCCGCACTCAACGTAGACCTCAGCATGGTTAAGAAGCACCAGAAAGAGGAAGAAGAGCTCACAAGGCGGCACACCGAAGAGTTAAACAGAATGAAGGAGATGCCTCCCGAAGAGAAGACAAAGCTCGAGGCGATGCACCTAGAAGAGGAGAAGAGGCTCATAGAAGGGCATGAGAGGGAGGAGAGAATACTGCTCCAGGGTGGCGAAGGGAAGACGCTAGATACGAAAGTCATATGGATTGCGCTGCTCATTTTCATGCTCTTGGCATTTGCGACAAGGATGATGAGCATAGGGGTAGCCCCAAAATTCTTCGAATTTGACCCATATTTCGATATGCAGAGCACAGAGTTCCTGATATCCCACGGCTATCAATGGCTGTACGATCGCTCCGCCTGGCCGACCGCGATTAATGGGACCCCGCACAGGATAGAGCCATTAGTCCCATACCTTGAGGCATACTGGTATGAGATATCGGATCCTCCGGCAAATCAAGTAAGCACGACACTGCTCAGCAATGTCGGCAGCTTCTACCCTCCAATAACAGCCGCGCTCCTTGTGTTCATAGTCTTCATGTTTCTTGACCACACTTACGGAAAGTTTCCTGCGATAATAGGTGCAGGACTTACAACCGTGATGCCCGCTCTGATAACCACCTTCATAGCAGGAGAGCAGCTGCTCGAACCATGGGGCATCTTCGCGATGTTCCTCTTCTACGTGACATACCTGCTCGCTGTGCAGGATATGAAGGAGAAGAGGTTTGCGATACTCGCAGGAATAGCATTCGCATCCTCCTTCCTAGGGGCACACTATTACACTGTGATAGCAGGAGTATTCGCCATATATATAGTGCTCCAGGGCGTGGTCGATGTACTAAAGAAGAAGAACATGATTGACTTCTACCGCATGAATGCAATAGTGATAGGGATAATTGTACTCTTCTATATAGTCTTCGACCCCTACGGCTCGGTGCTTACAGATAAGATACCTAGCGTATTGGGAATCCCAGTGATAATCTCATTCCCTCTCCTCAGCCTCCTGATTGTGGCGCTCTTTGACTACGGGCCTGAGGTCGCCCGTAGATACAAACTCATAAAGTCAGTGGATATGTTTTTCCAGCTTGCATGGCTTGCCGCAATCATCGTATTCGCCCTGCTCCTCATACTTCTCACGCCGCTAGGCAAATCAGTTACGGGGTATCTCTCATTGAGTTCCCACTTTACGACTCCATCAATTGCGCTGTTCATGACAGTGCAGGAATATGCGCCTACGGTCTTCAACTTCGACTTCGGCTCAGCTGGCTTCGGTCCGATTGGAATGAGCCTCGCCGGTGTCGACGTCATAGTATGGTTCGTACTGATACTATTCACAGCATTGAGCATTCTGGCAATATATCAGATAGAATCTCATCAAAAGGCGAGCATACTCTCGATGGCGGCGATATGGCCTCTAGCAGTTGCATCAATGATAGAAATAAAGTATCTGCCGCATTTCGCAGTAGGCTACATAATCGCATTCTGTACAATAATAGGCGAACTTCTCCTACTGGTGAAAGGAACAGGGAAGGAGACACAGAAAAAAGTAGTGTTCGCATTCGGAATCTTCGTCTTTCTCTTGGAATCAACAGTCTTCGTAGGTCTCTTCTCCGCAATTGGGTCCAGCTGCAGCACAATTTCATCCCAAGGAAACGCGGTAGGCTTCGACCTATTCTGCAACGTTGTGCCCAATGCTTGGCTTGCCGCAACTGCATGGATGAGGGCGAATGTAGGGCCTTTCGCGCCCAGGATACTCTCATGGTGGGATTACGGAGACTGGATAAACTGGTTCGGTAACAGCAACGCCGTCCTGAGAGGCGACAACTCCATAGCTAAACTCGACTACATGACAGCAGCGAGATATGTGCTTGGGCCTAAGAACGGATACGGGCCTGAGAACCTGTCTTCTTTCATGAATAACGTGGTACAGGCGAAGTATGTCCTTTTTGACGACCAACTGACTCAAAAGTGGCAGGCGCTCAACTTCCTCGCATGCGTGGATGTTAACCAAACGAGCAGGGCTTATGCGATGCAGCAGGCAAACGGCAGTAGTGTGCCATATGTCCTTGGAACTTCGCAATGCGAACTGAGCAATATGCCTGCATATCTCCTGATTCCTATAGATACGAACAACATAAACAACTACTGTCAATTGAGCAATAAGACGGTGGCTGCAGTCAAAGGACTCCTGCTGGTAGGGAGCAACTTCGCAAACAAGACATTTTGCGTTCCGCTAAACTTCTCAAATGGACCAGTCACTGTTTTAGACGCCAGTGGGAACAAAACAGATATGCTTATTGTGCCTTCGAGTCAATTCTTCGCAGGAATAGCAAACCTGAGCGGCCAGCGGTTCGCCAATTTCATGCTGCTCTACACTCCGAATGGACCGAACAGCATTGTAACCAATGCGCCAACCGACTTCTACGACTCGAACTACTACAGGGGCTTCTACCTAGGCAAGCTTCCAGGGTTCACGATGGTCTACCCGAAGAACTTCACAGGAATAAATTACGTCACTGGAATATGGCCGGTAGTGATATACCAGGTCGACAACTATACGGGCGCGCTGCCGCAAGTGACTCCTAAACCTGCATGGGTGCAGAACAACTTTACGATGCCTGGCTGAGAAAGCAAATGTATTCGCTGTATTTATAAAATCATAGCAAAAGCATAAATAAGGGGAATCAAATACATAAGCGGGGTTGAAATGTCTACACCTGAGTTTCAAGGTTTTCTAGAGAGGCTAAAGAAGGAGGCCAAGCCTAATGAGTTCGCACTTGTGGAAATGAGCTATGTAAAGGATGCCACTATTTGCCATGGTTTCGGAGCACCATGCATGCCTGTTGCTGAGTACAAGCAAGTCATCGGCATCCTAAGGAATAAGGATGCGATCGCGCCAAGGGCGGTTCAGAACGAACTAGTATCCCCTACAGAAAGCATATTCGATGTCTGTCTTGTCGAAGATGATAGGAGCGGGAAATGGACCAAACCTGTAGATTGTCATGACTATTCGATGCTGCAAGAATCACATTTTGCACTTTCTCCCAAAGCAAAATTAGAAGTATCCAGAGTGGAAAACAAAACAGCTCTGGATACCAAAATCCTGACGAAGTCTCTGGAGTTTTGGGAAGAACTGCATAACAAAACAGAGTTTCGCGTTACAATGTCTGATTTGATGAGAGGAGATAGAGGCATTTCATACGATGCATTCAAGTCAATAAGCGAAAAGAGCGAGATGACCGTTTACCTTGGGCAGGAAGCCATAATTGGCTATCTGATAGCTAAAAAAGAGCCGCTGAATCTTATAAATGCCCTCCACCAGCTAAATCCACTTATCCCTATTCCAGCGGAGCTTAATGATAAAGCAGCTGTCAAAGCGAAGGAGAAAGCCACTTCCTTCCATAAAGCAGCAGAGATCGTTTTCAAGAAGGAAATACAATTCGCCAGAGAAAGCCTTCTCAGTTGGGCGGCATCAGGTGAAGGCAGGGGTGTGATCATAGAGAGAGAAAGTGCAGTTCCAGCAATTGAAAGAAGCAAGGACTACACGAAGTTGATGTCTAATTGGCAGGTGGGAGCGCTAAAAGATGATTTTAGCAAGCTTAACTCAAAAGTAAAGGAAATGAAAGAGCTGAATGTGCAGAGCTTCATCACCACGCTCAGACCTAGGCCTTGGGCGGAGGTCAATCTGCAAGTGCTTTTCGAATATGTAGAGAAAAGTGCGGAAAAGTACGAGACAAGGTTCAACGAATTTAAGGAAAAGACCAAACAAAAGAACACATAGTAACACTCATCGATTCAACGGTGTTTAAAGAGCAATGACGTCAATTCGAAAGATTTAAATATATTGACTGCATATTCCTACCATATACCTATAAAAAATACAATGAGTTTCATTGATGTTTGGGGACTAACTTTATACTAAATGGTGAAAATATGGCTGAAAATCAACTAGGACAACAGTACATGATCCTGCCTGAGGGCGCGACAAGGATGCTAGGCAGAGAGGCACAGAGGACAAACATAGCAGTTGGATATGCGGTATCCAGCATAGTCAGAAGCACGCTAGGTCCGAAGGGAATGGACAAGATGCTTGTAAGCGAGCTTGGAGACATCGTGATAACCAACGATGGTGCCGCGATACTGGAGGAGATGAACGTCGAGCACCCTATCGCGAAGCTCATGGTCGAGATAGCCAAGAACCAGGACAAGGAAGTGGGCGATGGAACAACAACTGCAGTCATAATCGCAGGCGAACTTCTGAAGAACGCTGGAGATCTGATAGAGAAGGGGATAAATCCAAACACTATAATAAGAGGATATGAGATGGCTGCCGAGAAGGCGCAGGCTCTCTTCCTAGAGGCTTCAGACCCCGTCACAATCAATGATCAGGACAAGCTGGAGAAGATAGCACTCATTTCTATAGGTTCGAAGAACATAGGCAACGACAACACGAGAAAGTACCTTTCAAAGCTCGCGCTACAGGCAATAAAACAGGTCGCAGAGAAGAAGGGAGAAAAGATAACAATAGACAAGGACTTCATAAAACTGGAGAAGAAGGAAGGT
>JBEKPX010000056.1:0-5035 GCA_049520335.1 Candidatus Micrarchaeales archaeon
GACTTCTGTATCGAGATACTCTGGTGTTTCGATAGAAGAGCTCTACGAAGCTCTGTTGAAAGGGTTCAGCGAAGGCAAGGATTTTCAATTCGGAAAACTTAGGGATGATGAGTTGAATAGGGCAAACGAACTTTCCAGCTCAATATACCGTACAGATGCATGGAACTTCAGCAGGTAAATATTGTATTCAATATTACCATATAAATATTAAAATGAACATCCAACTCATGCACATGCATTCAGATAGAACCCAAAGCGAAGCGATACGTGGCCAAGCAGCTATGGAATACTTGATGACGTATGGATGGGGTATACTAATAATTGCACTGGGCCTGACAGGACTATTTAGCTTGGGGGTTTTCAACACTGCCAAGTTTTCTGGCAATATATGCAGAGCATCTGCCGGATTCTACTGCTCACCCCCAGAACATTTGGCCGGCAATGGAATATTAACTACCCTGGTTGGGCAGAGCATTGGAGCGATGACTTTGACGGGCACAGGATGCTCAGATTCAACTAATCCTCCTTCCACCATGAAAAGTCAAAACCTATTAATGCCTGCTGGTGCAAAAATGGACCTCTTTTTCACCTGTCAACTATCCTCAGAAGCTATGGGAACTCCTTTCGCAGGCACATTGTGGATGAGCTATATGCTTGGGAGCCAAACTGTCATGGAGTCTGAAATAGGTGCTGTGCAAGCGACAGTGGATATGACGGGCGTTACTGTGGGTCAAGGGCAACCAATCAGCCAGACAACTTACAGCGACATTTCACATTCTAAAACAGTGTCGTTTCCATCGCCTGTTATTGGTGGTGATATGCTTGTAGCAGTATTCTCGACAACCTTCACCGGCTCCTGCACAGCACCGACAATATCTGACACCTTGGGAAATAGTTGGGTGCTTGAAACTTCAAAGTGCAATAAAGGCAGTGCTGGCAATAACTACCAATACTCATCGATATGGTATGCAAATGTTGTCTCTGGTGGCGCTGATTCTATAAAAGCTACAACGAGCCAGAACAAAGGCATACTAGCAATCTACGACCTTTCACCTGCGCCAAGCACAGTGGTTGCCGCATCTCCTGGCTTCGGAACAACAAGCTCAGGCACTTATACGACTGGTGCGCTCTCCTTTCCGGTCAACTCTGCTTTGATAGGCGGACTTGCTGAATCAAGCGGCGGAGGGTGTTGCACATCAGGTCCTGGATTCAGCGCATATGGAGTGGGCTCTGGCTGGGGCTCAGAGTTTTCCAATACCATAGTATCACCATCAAGCTTTCCAATATCAAGTGGAGGGGGTGGTGCAAACGGTTGGGCAGAGGTGGGTGCAGCGTTTGAGCGCTAGTGCCGAAAAGCAGCGGAAAATACTTAGTCTCTATCTTCCAGATTTCGAGAAATATGCATTTGCATTGTACGAACTCCTAACAAAAGGACCTGACGCAACATACAGAAAACCCAACTCCAGCGCATATTTCTTCAGGTAATCAAACATCTCAGGTCTGATGTATTCCTTGACCTCCAACTGCCGTTGTGAGGGACGCAGATATTGTCCTATTGCCACAAAGTCAACACCCACTTTCCTCATGTCTCTGAGCGTATTTATCACCTCATCCTCAATTTCTCCCATCCCAAGCATGATCGCTGATTTCGTGTATATGCCTCTGTCTATCAGCTTCAAGCTCTTCAAGACCTCCAAAGACCTGGAATAGGATGCCCTTCTGTCCCTGATTGAAGGAGTTAACCGTTCGACCGTCTCAAGATTATGTCCTATGACATCCGGATGTGCATCAGCAATCTGGCACAGACATCCGATAGTTCCTTCAAAATCAGGTATCAGCACTTCGATTCTTGTAGCGGGATTTACTTTCTTTATCTCCCTTATGCAAGCTGCGAAGTGGCCCGCTCCCTGATCATCCAAATCATCTCTGCACACGGAGGTGAGAACAGCATAGCTAAGCTTCCATTCCTTTATCAGATTCGCAAGCTTGATCGGTTCATTCACGTCTATCGTCTTACCCATAGCGCTCTTTTTCACAGAGCAGAACCTGCAGCCTCTGGTGCAGACGTCCCCGAGAATCATGAACGTTGCCGTACCGGCGCTCCAGCATTCAGGCATGTTCGGGCACCTCGCTTCAGTGCAAACTGTGCACACTCCCGTAGAAAGTATTCTCTCTCTTATCTCATCGTATTTTCCGGTAGTCGCAGGCTTTATCGTGAGCCAGTCTGGTAGCATGCAATCACTAAACAGTGCCAGGCCCTCTCGCCTGCTTGACCACGTAGTTGTCGTACTTCGTTGCATTTCTTATCAATGAGTTGAACCTGCTCCTGACCTCTCCCAGTCTAAGATCAACCACATGTTCGCTTTTCTTGTTTATTATGTTCAGCGGAGGTATCTTGTATGCACGCTCATCATCGAAGATGAATCGTTCATGTTGCGCAACCATGTCTTCATTGCTCATAAGCATGAAATCCAATTCGACGCCAGCATTCTTCAGCTCATTCCTAAAATCTGTGTAATTCTCCTGGAACTTCATATCAAACATCTCTTTCGATGTGAGTATCTCAAGCTTGTTTATCCTGTTCAGATTTGTCTCCAGTAGCCTGTGCAGGTTAGCTATGGCGTCAGAGTTGAAGTGCTTGTCCACTATCCTTACGTCCCCGTGGAGCTTTGAGAATATGCTCTCCCTGAGTTTGACCAGGTTCGAGTAAGGTGCATTCGGCTCTATCTGCATCCCGCTCCTGCTTCTCTCCCCTGACTGGCTCGAATGTATCGCAAACTCAATGTATATATCCACACCGAGGGCTACTGCCATTGCCGCATAGACAAGAAGAAAGTATATGCTGGCATAGTTGATTGATAAGTCCGAGAGAACGATGAAGAAGAGCGCGATATAAATTACCGTCAGCGTCATGTGCATGAGCGAGTACCTTCTGCTCAGAGCGCCGAACCTTCTGTACCTGGCTATGTACATCACAAGCGCAGATCCCAACATTCCAAAGGCTATGAATGCAATTATGTATACCTCCCTCATCGAGCTGTTGAGGCTGACCATCTGTGCAGTAGTCTGTGTCAAATTCGCAGTGAGGTTCGTCTTGCTTGCGATGTTCTGCAGTGTCGCCCATACACCATAGCCTATCGAAAGAATCTGCATCATATAGACAGTCGCCGTCGCCAGGACGAGCGACGCTAACCCTAGAAGCAGCACCAAGTACTGGTATGTCTTACTTTCCTCACTCTCCCCAGTTTCCATCTGACTTCCACCTTAGTTGTAATTAAGATAAGCATTAAGCTTCTTCAATATTCTGTACTTATCCTCTTTTTCTATATTTGCCTTGTCAATCACATAGTCCATCTCTTCTATCACCGAATCATATGTTTTTTTGTTTATCTTGAAGGGCACTCCATCCTTACCTCCGAGATTGTAGGAGTAAGCTACAGGATCCCTATATGCAAGTTCCTTGTCATATATGAGGCTAGCAACGAATGCCAAAGATCTTATCGAGGCTCTCCCAAATCCCTTTATCAGCAGCAGTTCCCTGTAGTCTTTAGGGTCGATACTGCTTGCCCTTTTCATCACATCAATCCCCTTCCTGGTAATGTCTATTTTTGGAATGATTTCATGCCTGTCGGGGTATTCACCACCAACTACCTTTCCGTATTCCTCCAGAGCGGCCGGCATGCTCTCTCTTATCACTCTGTTCTCAGAGTATGTAAGATCCAATGTCTTCTGGTGCATGCTTGCTTCTATTCCGCTGTGGGGTTCGTTAGCTATGTCCTTGGCATCTACAAAATCGCTGAACCATTGGAACCTTATTGCTTTGTTAGTCTTGTATTTCATGGCTTGCTGGACGACCGCCCATTTTCCGCTCTTCGTAAATAGGAAGGCATGATGATAGATTCCTATATCATCGTATACCATTCCAGCGTCTATCTTTGCAGCAAGCCTGCTGTATTCGATAAATTTTTCGGAACTGCTGCTCATCGAGAGTCTCGATGTGCCTTCCGCTATGTCTTTCGGCGTATTCGTCCCCGCCTTGCCCTTTCCTCCTGCGATGAAAATCTCTCCAGAATCATTCAGAGCTTCCTTCATCGCACCAATGGTTACTGTAGTGGTGCCACTGCTGTGCCAATCATAACCCACTGCGCATGCGAATGCCTGAAACCAGTCCTTGTCGCTTATCCTTGCAAGGAGCTCATCAGCACCAAACTCATCCATTATCACATCAGATATCTTACCACTAAGCTTGACCATCCTGCTAAAGAGCCATCTTGGCGCTCTGCCACCATGCAGCGGCAGCGTCGTAGCATAGTGCATGATACTGATTGCGCACGAGATTAGATATAGTTTACCATCATAGCATCGACATCAGATGCACGATAAACGGGCCTGGCATCATATCCCCGCAGAATTAGATTCTTGGCAAAGATTTTTGCGTTTGGACCGCATGTAAAGACTACTTTAGGACTGCATGCACTTATGTATTCAAGCGCTTGGGAGAAGTCAACATGGTCGCTCAGCGCGAACTGCACATCAGTACCGAAGTTGAACATCCTTGCGAATCCGGAAGCCACAGCAGTGAAAACACGCTTCGAGCTCTTTGCAGAGACGCTTTCTTTAATCTCATCCATCTTCGACTGCTCCACTATCATTGCAAAATTCTCTTTTGCGGAAATTTCAGTGAAGTTAGACTCAAGATATTGCATAGCGAAGCCATGCTTTTCATATACTTTGTTGGCAACAGCAATCTTTCCGCTGACCACCGGGGTTATCCCGACTTCATTCATTATTCTTATCAGTTCCTGGGCCCTTCCTATTACGTGCGCCCCAAAAATGACGTTTCCTTTCTCAAGTTTCATTCTAGTATAGTGCTGTATTGCTGTTATTACCTCATCCCTCTCCTCAAACTTAACAGAGGGATATGGATAGGTGGAATCGACTATCAGGACATCTGCCTGTGTTGTCTCTATCTTTTCCGCTGCTATCGGCTCTGAAGTCTGGTAGTCTCCGCTGTAAAGCAGCGAGTATCCGTACA
>JBEKPX010000057.1:0-5021 GCA_049520335.1 Candidatus Micrarchaeales archaeon
ATTGCAAAGAAGATTGGTTCGATGCAGGTGGATATAGTAGTGATTGCGGGGCCCGGATTCACGAAGGACGACCTGAAGAGGCATATAGAGGCGGAGAGGATAGAAACCGGGAAGAAACTCGCATATACAAGCGCAAGCGATGCGGAGCGCTCCGGAGTCAGGGAAGCAATCCAAAGCGAGACGGTCGCGAAATTACTTGAGAGGGAGAAAGTGAAGAAGGAATTCGACTTACTCAATTCGTTCCTCAGCGAGCTCAATCTCGGCGCATCCTTCTATGGCATAGAGCAGATAAACAGTGCACTTGCGGAATATCTCGTGGAGACGATACTCGTAAACGATTCGGCGCTCAACAACGCCGAAATCAACAAGACCTTGGACGCCGCATACGTGCAGAAGGTCGAGATAGTTGTGTTCAACTCGGATGACGATGCAGGATTGCAGCTCAGGAATTTCAAGGACATAGCCGCAATAAGCAAGAGTTTTGCAAGGAGAAAGAAGGAATGAGCCAGCCTGTTTCGCTTTTAGTTTCAAGTCTTAGGTGCAGCCATGTACGAGAGGCGAACACATTTGGGTGGCGCTGTCCATCTCAAATATCTGCCCTCCTGATCCGCAGGGGTTCGACCACACAACCTCTATATTGTAAAAGTCTTTATTGAAATTTATTGTATTAGACACATATTTCGTGGGGCCCTGACTCATCCAAGCTCCACTTCCAAACACCGAATACCATGGCAAGCCAGGCTGCACCTCCCTATAGAATACCGCCACGGCTCCTGCGGTCTCCACTAAAACATTCAACGGCATGGCAGGATTCACATACAGCGTGGTCGAGGCAATTGAGAACATCGAATTGTAAGGGCTAGTGCACGCTATGTTGTTGTTGCTCAGGGAAGATAGGATTTGTGGAAATTGTCCGGTATTGAATGTAAAGTAGGTCTGCCCGATCATCGTAGGTTTGTTCGCGAATGCATATCCGATAGCGTAACCAGTTAAGTTAGCCACCCAGTCGCCGTTTTGGAGTATGGTGTAAGTATTTGGCTCGGTTATAAGGCTCATGCTGTAGGGGATCAGGCTCGAAGTCTTCGGACTCTGCGATGCCACGACGCTGAATACTATCGGGGTTATTGTGGTTGGCTCAGTGGAGAATGAGCCGCTGTAATAGACCGTCTCGAAATTGCAGTTTGCTATAGAGACCGAGGATACGACCGAGTTGCAGTACTGCGCATTCAGCACGTAGTAACCCTCTACAAGGCTGGACAGGCTGTAGATGCTGTTCACGGGCGAGACGCAGGTAGCCTCCTGCCCAGGATAGAGAAATGTTGGGGTGCAAGCGCCAGGAGAGACGGCGCCCTTTATCGTTGTGTTCATGCTGGTTATGTTTATCGGGACGCTCTGGGAGTTGGTTATGGAGAGCGTGACCAATGAGTAGCCTGCCACGCTGTTAGTGGTTAACGCGACGAAGTTGCAGGTGGGTCCCGAGAAGGCGTTGCACTGCGAGGGTAGAGATAAGCTAGGCGCCAGAGAGAGAAACATGATCATGCTCATCGCTATGCCTAAAATTATAAAGAGGAAGCTGTATGTCGATAGGAACTCTATCGCAGACTGGGAGCGCATCATTGCACCTGCAAGTTAGAATTACTGTTAAGTCTTTTTATCCTTATCATTGGCAATCCATAGCATAGGAAACAAGAAGTGCATTCTAGTGCTTGGAAGGACGCAGGTGTATCTCAGGCCGTTGAAATCGCTCGGTCAAAACTTTCTAGTGAACAGGAGTGTAGCTGAGGCCGAGGCAGAACATGCAGCAGGGAAGAATGTGCTTGAGCTCGGGCCCGGATATGGGATGCTTACTGAGGAGCTGTGCAGGAAGGCAAAGCGCGTCGTCGCGGTCGAGATCGACAGGAACCTCTTCACAATGCTGAAGCATGATATGCATGAGAAGAATCTGGCGCTCATCAACAATGACTTCTTCAAGGCAGGAAAGAGCGAACTCAAGCTCGATGACACAGATATAATGATAGCCAACGTGCCATACAAGCTCTCGAGCAAGGTCATAGACTTCCTGCTGGATCACAAGCTCGAAGCTGTGCTCTGCCTGCAGAAGGAGTTCGTTGAGCACATGCTGGCCAAACCAGGCACCAGGAACTACTCAAGACTGAGCGTGATGTTCCAGCTATGTTTCACCTATACAAAAATGATGGCAGTCTCGAAAGGCAGCTTCAGGCCGGTCCCGAAGGTGGATTCAGTCGTGGTCTACATAAAGCCTAAGAGTGCACTGCTGAGTTTTAAGGAGAAGATGGCTATAAATGCTATCATGCAGCACAAGAAGAAGACTGTCAGGAATGCGATACTGGATTCCCGCAGTCAACTCGGCATGGATATGAAACAGCTAGTCCAATTGGCGGAGAGCATCAAAGAGAAAAAGAGCAGAGTCTTCAAACTTGCGCCTGAGGAAATATTAGGCATAGCGAGGGAATTGATCAATGCAATGAGTAGCGCGGCTCCTGTATCTGCTCCAGTATGACGCTGTTCTTCACTCTTCTTCTGAACTCATCCTCCGCCTTTGCAGATTCTTCCTTGCCGAGTATCGCCTTGTAATGGATCGGTATGAATACCTTCGCCCTTATGATTTTTGTGGCCCTTATCGCATCCTCGATGCCCATCGTGTAGTGCCCTCCGATCGGAAGCAGGGCGACATCGACATCTATGCTCTTCATCTCATCTATGAGGTCCGTATCCCCGGCGTGGTAAATGCGCACCCCATTGGCGTCTATTATGTATCCGACTCCGCCTGTAGATTTCGGATGGAACTCCTTCCCTATGTTGTATGCGGGAACTGTGCTGAAATGTATCCCATCGATCTCATACTTCTTTCCAGGTTCCACTGCAAGAAGCTTCCTTCCGGACATCCTGCCCGCCGCCTCCACCGGGACAACGAACTGTGTCTTGGCCGTGGAGAGTTTACTGATATCATTTTCACTGAGGTGGTCAAAGTGGGAATGAGTGATGAATATTACGTCTGCTTTCGGCAGATTAGCATTCACCATGAAAGGATCTATGTACGCCTTCTTTCCATTAATCTCTATAAGGAATCCCGCATGCTCAATCCATTTCAGGAAGTCGAGCTCCATGATACCAATTGTTTATGAAGAATATTAAATGCTTATCGCCCAAATGAGTTTATATGAACACCATTGTCGCTGTTCCGCTGGATGAGGACCTCGCCTCATTCATAGGCAAGAGGGGATCGAGCAACAGCATAACTTTCTTCAACAGGAAATCAGAGAATGATGTGATAGTCGTGCTGTTCCCTAGCCAGGAAGATGAGAAGATCCATGCGCTCGCGGAATCGCTACTTGTTTCTTCGCAGATACTGCTGAGCACATCGCATCTCGACAGAAGATTCGGGGAAGCGCTCATCGCAAGCTCGCTGCTTGACAGGAAATTCATGCTCACTGCAGATAACGAAGTTGGTGAGCTGCTTCACGGCTCTGGGATAGGAAAGTTCAGCATAGTTTCCAGAGAGGATGCTCTGCAGTCAATTCTTGAAAATGTCAGAGCCGAAGATGCAAAGGTGCAGGTAAGAGTAGACATAGACAAGGCATTTCCAGTGAAAGGGATAGGTACTGTCATACTTGGCATAGTGACGAAAGGTGTCCTGAAGCAGCATGACAAGCTCTACCACACATCAGGAAAAGAAGTGAGCGTGAGGTCAATTCAAAGCCAGGACGAGGACATACTTTCTGCGGGCATAGGCACCAGGGTCGGCATATCGCTGAAGGGAATAGAGGCCGATGAGATAAGCAAAGGCGACCTGCTCACAGGCAGCCAGGTTCCAATATCCAAAAGAGTAGTGGTAGATTGCAGAAGTAGCAGGGCAGCGAACGAGAAGGTGGAGGAAGGGTCCATTTACGGAGTCGCACTCGGTTTCTCATTCACCGAATGCACACTCATCAAGGTGGGAGGAAGTGAACTGGAGATCAAGCTCAGATCGCCTGTGCCCGTTGAGATTGGAGACGAATTGCTTCTCATCAGGAGACAAGTTCCTAGGATATTCGCATCCGGAGTAGTAAAGCAAAGGTTCCAGTAGCAACACTTCAACAAAAAGAATAAACATTCTGCAGCATCATGAATCCATCCAGCAGAAACATTGATTTTTTATAATTTAGCTTGGCAATACTTTCATGGAGATCACAAAGAATGCAATGCTGCTACTCATCTTGATTCCAGTCACATCTCTGACCATTCCGATGGTTGCTTTTCCTGGCGCATCTTCCTCAATCGCACTCCAGTCAAGCATAATATCGAACATCTGGAATTACTTCTGGTCCAACTTGTTCAAATCATTCGCCTCGAATTTCGGGACTACTGAAACTGTGCAGCAACAGTTTGCCCACAGACTTTCTCTGCTGCAGAGCAACTCTCAGAATTTCACATCATTGTACCTTGCGAATGCAGGGCACTACAGGATCAGTCTAAACCAAAGTTGGTCAATACAGGTCACAGATAAGAATTCAACCAACAGCACCACAATAGGCGAATTCACACTCTTCTTTCAGTCGCAGAGCAGGGAAATAACGATACAGAACGGGGTATTGAATTCAGCTCCGTCTCCGAGGTTCGCAGTGACGATTACGCATAAGGCATTCATGTCCATCTCCCAAGACGTTGTAAATAAGGACTATCCTGCTGCGTTCGTGGACTCCACTTCCAACATAGCATCCGGGAATATCAAGTACAGACAGATCAGCTGACCGATGCATTTTGCACTCGCTAAGCCATAAATGATGATTTTTGGCATAAACAGGGTGCATGAATACTTTTTTTAAGCTTTTCAGTAAACTATATCTGCAGAAGTAGAGAATGATGACATGAAGCATGATCTTCAAATAAGGATGAAATTCGCATATGTGGAGTTCAAGAGAAAGGCTGCCCTGGTTTTCAGCATCTGGACGCTGGCATTCATAGCAGGCATCGCTTTGATACTGTTTAGCGAGTTCATCTATCAGAACATAACCAGCAAG
>JBEKPX010000058.1:0-4713 GCA_049520335.1 Candidatus Micrarchaeales archaeon
AATTGAGTCAAATATATTAGATTTTTCAATGATGTATTCACCCTGAGTTACATTTATCTCATGATTGAATTTAATTAACCCAAACAGATTTAATTATGAGCACTCATAACTATCTGTGCCTCGGTAGTGTAGCGGTCTAGCATACGAGCCTGTCATGCAGTATGCACAGAGCGCTTGTGAATCTAATAGGCCACGGCTTATTAGGTCAAGAAACCCGGGTTCGAATCCCGGCCGAGGCGTCTTGATAATTAATCACATAACCTACAAAGATGCATAAATGGAAGTTTATCTCATAACAGGTAACAAAAACAAAGTGAGAGAGGCAGAGCAGATATTGAACATGAAGCTTAAAAATATCGAGCTTAACCTTGATGAGATACAGGAGCTTGATTCTGACAAAATCTCTGAGAGCAAGGTAAACAGGGCTTGGAAAAAGGTAAGAAAGCCGTTGTTCGTTTGGGACCAATCCCTGTACATCCACTGTCTCAATGACTTCCCGGGACCACTCATCAAATGGTTCTGGGAAAAAGTGACTCTTGAAAAGATATGCAGTATTGCAAGTTTCTTCAAAGACGACAGAATATACACGAAGACTACCATCACGTTCTACGATGGAAAAGAGATAAGGCACTTCTACGGAATCGTCAAGGGCAGAATACCAGAGAGCCCGAGGGGCAAGAATGGCTTTGCTTGGGATCCGATATTCATTCCAGATGGTTCTGAGAAGACATTCGCAGAGATGACCGCAGATGAGAAGAATGCAGTCTCGATGCACAGGATTGCATTGGAAAAACTGAAGGATTTCCTGAATGAGAAAGGAGGATAGTACATTAAGCTTATAATAGTGCCTCGCTACTATTTTTATATTCAGATAAATCGAAAAACAGATTTGCTTTAAAAACTTTTGATGGGGAATGTTATTGGTGGGAGTGTGCAAAAAATGTACCAGCAACCAGTAACGAACAGCGAAGTCAGGTCACTCACGGTGAGTGAGATAATGAGCAGACCAGTAGTGACAGCGAAAGAAAAAACAAGCATACGGGAGATTGCAGGAAAGATGAAGAGGCATAATATAGACGCTGTCGTGATAGTCAACAAGCAAAATGAGCCAATAGGCATAATAACAGAAGGGGACATCGTTAGGAGATTGGTTTCATCGAAGAGGAATCTGTGGTTTGTAAAGGCGAAGCATGTTATGAGCAGGCCCGTCCTCACGATCGCAAGGACAATCAGGCTGGAGGATGCAGCCAAACGCATGGCGGAGAAGAAGGTCAAGAAGCTCTGTGTGGTTGATGACAATAACAAGGTAGACGGTATGCTCACAACAGAGGACATAACCAAGAATGCAAGCTACCTGATAAACGTGCTTGAGGAGATAATCCAGACCGGCTACTACATGGGAGAAGAGAACAGGGAGTTGCGAGAGATTTAAAGCGAGAAAGGAGAGAGCAGAAGCGAAGGAAGAACTCCAAGAATTATTATCATTGCTATCAGGAACGCTGATGCGATATAAATCTCGATTTCAGGGCTCATGAAAGGCTCCGTCGCCTTCGATGAATTGAAGAAGGACCTTTCCAATACAAGGAAGAAGAATGCGGCGATTAGAATCACAGATATGAGCACAACGAGGCTTGCCGCTCCGTATGCCGTGAAAACGCCTATGAAGATGAGCAGTTCGCCTATGAAACCGCTTGATAGGGGTATGTTGATTAAAGCGAAGACTCCGAAAAGGAATGAATAGGCGATATAAGGCATGTTCTTGACCACTCCGCTTATCCTTGAAATCAGCATCGTCCTGAAGGATTCGTCTATCGCTCCGATTAAAAGAAAGAAGAGTGATATTACCAAGCTATGGCTCAGCATCGCGTAGGTTCCTCCGGCCATTCCGAGCGGGGTCAGGGAGGATATGCCTAAAGAGGCTATTCCCATATCGATTATGCTAGTGTATGCCACAAGTCTTTTCAGATTCTTCTGCCTGAGCGCTACAAAGGCGCTATAAAGTGCTGAGAAACCGAAGATCGCCGCTATGTATGGGGCGTAAGTCGCCGCTATCGGGAGGAGGAGGAAAGTGATGAGCAATCCATATCCACCGAACTTCAAAGATATGCCTGCAAGCATCATGCTACCAGTTGCCGGAGCTTCCGTATGTGCGTCTGGCAGCCAGCTATGAAAAGGAAAGGCAGGTATCTTTATCATGAAGGCGATGAGAAGGAAGAAGAGCGCCAATGT
Source organism: Candidatus Micrarchaeales archaeon (assembly GCA_049520335.1). GTDB lineage: Archaea > Micrarchaeota > Micrarchaeia > Micrarchaeales > CABMGC01 > JAJYVH01. The sequence goes on from JBEKPX010000058.1 coordinate 2,230, forward strand.
CTGGGTGCCTGGGGATACCGCTTTGGATTGACTCATTATGTTAACTATGGAAAAGGTATGCACCGGCAGTGAAGAGTATACTTCGATTATACCAAGGAGTAGGAAAAGGCTTGCGACAATAGAGTATATCATGAACTTTATCGCTGCATACCTTCTGTCGTACCCTCCGAAGATGTATATTATGAAGAACATCATCACCTCGCTCAGCTCCCAGAACAAATAGAGAAGGAACAGATTGCCTGAAAGGAATACTCCGAGCGCGGAACCTGATATGAGCAGGAAGAGGAAGTTGTATATCCGCTGTGATTCCTTTATGAAACTCTTGGCAGCGATGGCTGATGCCAGAAGTACCGTAGAGGTGAGTACTATGAATATGTTGCTGTATTCGTTCAGCTCTAGGCTTAGATTTATTCCCAGAGTCTGGATGTAGCTCTGCTCGAATGAGAGCCCGATGAATCCTTGGGAGATGCTGATGTATACGGTGATTATGGAAAGGATGAATATGAGTGATGATGAAATGAGTGATATCTTGAATGAGTGGCGTTCAGGAAGGAGAAGAAGGGGTACGAGGGATAGGAATGGAACCAAGAGCATTATTAATAGGAGAATCATCTGACCACAAGAAAATGGAGTTCTATACTAGAATGAAATTCAGATTTATATAGATTCCAGTCAGAGAGCAGCATCAGAATTCAGTGGGTATCTATGCTTGATTCGGGAAAACCTAGAGAGATCAGCTCCTTCTTTGCCGCGACTATGTGGTCTCCCTGCAGCTCTATGACCCCATTCTTGTACGTGCCCCCGCATGCGAGCTTGCTCTTGAGCTCCTTTGCAGTCTTCTCAAGTTCGTCCCCGACAAGGCCTTCTATTACAGTGAGGTATTTCCTGAACTTCGCTTTCGCCTTATAGATCTTTATCCTCTTTGTGGCCTCTCTATCAAGTATCTCGCAAACGCAGATTTCCTTGGGCAGTCCGCACCTTGGGCACATCTCAGGCATTAGTACTCGACACCTTTCTCTTTTAATATGGTTAGAATTTGGGCTTTCGTCCTTCGCAGCTCACTCGATTTCACTTTCTTGCTCTGCACTCCTGTGGCTGCAATCTTCCTCTTTTCTATTGAGAGATCCAAAGCAAGCTGGCGCAGCTTCTCCTTTAGCGCATCCGTAGTCATAGCCCTTAGATCTTTTATTCGCATTACACCAATCTTATGTTTCCTCTTATATTTATTACTTTGCTGCCTCAAGGCTCTTTGGCATCTCAATCTTCTTTATCTCGCGGTCCGGGAATAAGGTGCCTGGCTGCACTATCCTCACGACTATCCCTATGGCGCCGTACTTGGGGTATGAAGCGACGTGCGCTTCATCGACGAGTTTTACGGTATCTCCTGCTTTTGGGATGTATCCAAATCTTACTTTTATCTGCCTGGCTTTCGCGCCCTTCGCAGCTAGCTTGCCAGTTGCGATTATCTCGGCTCCAAGAGCGCCGTTCTCTATGACCGTCTTGAGCGTGGAATGAAGCAGGCTCCTTGCGTTTGCACCTCTCTCTAGAGCGCCTGCTATGTGCCGCGCGACAAGCCTGGGTTCGAGCATTTCGTTCTTAACCTCAGCGACGCTTATCTGCGGATTTTCTATCTTGAACTTCGTCTTTATCTCCTGCGTTATCGCATCTATTGTCTGTCCTCCTCTGCCTATGACCCTCCCGGGATTGGTAACATACGCGGTTATCCTTGTTATCACAGGAGTCTTCTGTATCTCTACTCTTGAGAATCCTGCCCTGATAAGCGTCTTCTCCAGATACTTGGATATCTCGTGCTTGACCATTGCGTCTTCGATGAATTTCTTCTCAACTACCATAAATATCACTTCTGCTTCTTCGCCTCCTGTTTTGTAGCAGTCTCCTTCTTCTTAGGTTTCGGTGCTGGTTTTGGCGCCTGCTGCTTTCGTTTTGCTTCGGCTACTCTGTTTTGCGACTGGATTGAATACTTCATGTTGCCGGTCAATGCCTTATCGTCTGAATTTGCAAGCGCTATCTCTATCTTTGCATATCCAATATCGCTGTGCGTTGCTGAAGATAAACCATACATCCCCCTGCCCCACGTCCTTGATCCTTTTGAAGGCCTCCTGCTTTCTATTCTTGTTTTGTTGGCAGATGCATGCACGATGAACAAAGAATCAGCATCCATGCCCTTGCTCTTGGAGTTTGCTATCGCATTCGTCACTACCTTCTTTACTTCTTTTGCCGCCTTCGCAGGAAATGCGCCCTTCTGGCCTCCGAGCTCGTGTCTGCTTCCCATGTACCTGTTGTATCTCTTGAAACGTATGGGGGTGCGTATCTCGATTATTCCGTCTAGCACATCTAGGGCTTTTGCCACTTTTAGATATCTCACTGCATTGCAGACTGCGCAAAGGTCCTTGTAGCTTACGTCTATGTCATAGCCCTGAGCCATTGCAAGATTTTCCCTGCCTATGTTTATCGAGTATCTCA
>JBEKPX010000059.1:0-4203 GCA_049520335.1 Candidatus Micrarchaeales archaeon
CTCAGCGTAAAGGAGATGATGATTATGCCAAGAAGTATCAGGATTATCCCAAGTACTCTGTGCAGATTCACTTTTTCCTTCAGGGCGTACATTGAAATCAGCAGTACAAAGATCAGACTGCTTGCAAAGACAGGGTAAATGAAGGATACTACTGGAGTCTCGTAGAGGGCATAAAGATACACTATCAGGCTTACCAGGTACATTACGAGGCCGAAAAGAGTGCTCCTTCTCTTGAATGTGCTGATTATTCCGCTGATGTTTAGCCTGAATTCCTTCGCGCTCTTCTTGAATATGTACTGCGCCGTTGCGGCTATCGCTGCCGCAGCCAATGTTATGAGAATCACAAAGGCAACAGGTAACATCAAAGGCACCAGATAAGGTTAACAACGAAGTCTTTTAATTTTTATCTTTATAAAAGGATTTGTTTGTGGTCCGATGCAATTCGACTTTCTTGAAGACAAAGATGAAATGCGTGCTTTTGCGCTTTCGGTCGTTGTGATAGTGCTGACCGTACTCGCTGTCCTGGCGCTTGTAATCTCCGGCAGTAGCATAATCTTCTACCTTCTTGTCATCGTTGCCATACTGCTCGGATTCTACATGGCATACCTTCTATCGAAGATGCCGGCGCACTCCCAGAATGTGAGCAGACAGGCAAGGAAAAGGACAAGAGGCAAGTAGCTGGTTCGATGCGGAGCCTTATCATAGCTGAGAAGCCTAGTGTAGCTCTGCGTTTAGCTCTTGCGCTCGGAAATGGTAACCCGTTGCGGAAGAGCATAAATGGAATAGGTTACTATGAGATAAGCGAAGGCAACAACCTGCTGTTCGTCGTCGCTGCGGCGGGACACCTGTTCACGCTCTCGCAGAAGGGCCCAGGCAGTGTCATACCTATATTCGATGTGGAATGGGTCCCCTCATTTAAGATCAACAAAGAGGCATACTTCACAAAGAAATACCTTGACACGATAAAAGAGGTCGGGAAACTCTGCGATTCGTTCATTAACGCATGCGATTATGATATCGAAGGCACCGTCATAGGCACGAACATAATAAAGTATGTGAAGACGGGAAATGTGAATGCCGATGTCAAATGGGATAATGTCAGAAGGATGCATTTCTCAACTACTACTAGGCAGGACCTCCTGGCATCTTACAAGAACACTGAGAATTTTGACCAGAGAAACTTCGACGCTGGAGAGACGAGGCACGTGATTGACTGGATGTGGGGAATAAACCTTAGCAGGGCACTGATGCATGCAATGTATGCCACGGGCAACAGAAAGACAATGAGCATCGGGAGGGTGCAGGGACCGACGTTGTCGGTGCTTGCAGAAAGGGAGAAGGAGATAAAAGCATTCAAGCCGCGAGACTTTTGGAAGGCATTCATAACGCTGAACGGCGTGGAATTCGAGAACAAGCGAGGCGCGATATTCGAGAAGGAGCTTGCAGACAGCATCGTGAGAAGAACCACGGGATCGGTCGCGAAAGTGGAGAAAGTTGATATCAGGGAGGCGAGACTCTTCCCATTCCCGCCTTTCGATCTCACATCGTTGCAGCTGGAAGCGAACAGGGCTCTTGGGATGGATCCGTCAAAGACACTGGCTGTTGCGCAGACCCTTTATGAACGCTCATATATCTCGTATCCTAGGACAGCATCACAGAAGCTTCCGCTGTCTTTAAACCTCCCCAAGATAATACAGCTGCTTGCAGGAAACGAGAAATACAGGGAGATTGCCAATTCATTGATTGCTGCTTCTAAGTTCAGACCTATGGAAGGAAGAAAGGAGGATGAGGCGCATCCTGCAATCTATCCCACGGGCGAGGTTCCATCAAAGCTAACGGAAGAGGAGGAGAAGTTATATGACCTTATAGCAAGGCGATTCCTATCAGTATTCGCTGACTACGCCATGTTGGAGTACACTGACGTTCTGGTTTCCGTAGGGGAAGAAAGATATGAAGCGAAGGGAAGCAGGATCGTAAAGAGCGGCTGGCTCTCTTTCTACCATTACTACAGACCAGAGGAGCGTTCGATGCCGAAGTTCAGCGAGAACTCTGAGTTGGAGATAGAGAAGGCCACTGGCAAGAAGCTCGTGACGAAGCCACCTGAGAGATATGGAAAGGCAAGCCTTATCGCGCTCCTGGAAAGCAAGGAACTTGGCACGAAGGCCACGAGATCAGCGATAGTCGATACGTTATTCAACAGGGGCTATATAAAGGACAGGAGAATAGAGGTGACCGATTATGGAATGAGCGTCTATGAGGCACTGAAGGAACACTGCCCTCCGATACTCGATGAGGCGCTGACCAGGAAGTTAGAGGTGGACATGGATGAGATAACGCGCAACAAGACAAGCAAGCAAGCAGTGATAGATGAAGGAAAGGAGATGGTGACCCAGATCGTCACGATCTTCAAGAAGAATGAGAAAGAGATAAGCGCGAGTCTCAGCAAGGGTCTTGAGAAGACGAACGAATCAAACATTTTAGGCAAGTGCCTGAAGGACGGAGGTAACCTAGTGGTCAAGCATTCCAGAATAGGAAAGATATTTGTTGGATGCAGCAACTGGCCCAATTGTAACAATACATATCCATTGCCGCAGGGAGCAAAGATAGTTCCTACAGGAAAGGTCTGCGAGCTCTGTCACACTCCGAAGGTGAAGGTATTCAGGGGCGGCAAGGTGTTCGAGATGGATCTCGACCCTAGCTGCGAGACAAAGAAGAACTGGGCCAAGAAACCAACGGAGAAGAAGGAGGAAGAGATAAAAGTGAAGACTGCCACAGAATTGAAAGTTGCAGCAGAACCCAAGATAGTGAAACCAAAGATAAGGAAGACGCGCGCAAAGAAAACAAAAAAGGTTGTTTGATTGTTCATATATCCAAGAGTTTATAGAAAGCTAAGGAGAGGACCGCAGGTGATACTTCCAAAAGACATTGGGATAATAATCGCATATTCGGGAATAGACAAGAACAGCATCTGCGTTGATGCTGGTTCAGGCAGCGGATGGCTTGCCATAAGCTTGGCAAGGATATGCAAACAGGTATACAGCTATGACTTGCGTGATGACTTCCTGAAGATTGCGGAGCATAATCGTGCAAGTTTAGGACTTGAGAACCTTATCCTAAAGCAGGGAGACGTTTTCAAGAAAATTGATGAAAAGGAAGTCGATTTGGTGACTCTTGACCTGCCTAGTGCAGAAAAGGCATTGAAGAACGCAAAGAAAGCGCTGAAACAGGATGGCGTGGTCGTCGGATACATGCCGAACACGGAACAGGTCAAGACTTATGTGATGAAGCTCCAGTCCCTGAAGTTCTCCGAGATCCACACGGTCGAAGTCATAGTCAGGGATATGCTCGTAAGAAAGGAGGGTACAAGACCTACGAATACGGGTCTATGGCACACAGGATACCTGGTTTTTGCGAGAAATCAATAAATTTTTTGAAACTTTTTTAACGTCAATACATATATAGCGCCAAATACAATGGAAGGATGAATGGCAAAAGAAAATGTGAAGGAATATGGTGCTTTCAGTCAATATATGTTACTTAGAGAAGCAACAAAGGACATAAAGAGAGATAAGAAAGAAGAAAACGAAGAGTCGATTGTATCTATAACGAGCCTTGTTCCAGAAATGAACAGCGACGGACTTAATTTAGATGTGAGCAAGATTCATAGAGGGAAAGTGCCTTCTGCAGGTTCACCTTGGCTCGTCCGCCCTGATCGTAATTCTGATTCCTCAATTCAAATTGTGTTAAGATTCATAGATGAGAAAAGCAACACTTCCTTAACAGAATTTGGTAATAACAGGGGATATATGCTCAGATGGCTTAGTCCTTTGAAGGATCAGCTGCTCGTTGATCTGGGTGCGGGAGTCAGTGCTGATGGTTATCGCTTTGCTATGATTGCAGGAGCCAGAGGCTATATTGGAATAGAGGCTTTTTTCGCAGACAGGCTCATGGCAAGAGTCAAACAAGAAATTTTCACCGCAGGAACTGAAGGGCAAAGATGCATCCCTGCAAGCATCATTTCAGAAGACATGCTTCATGCGCTTCAAAGGTTTCCGCCGCATTCTGTCAGTGTTTTGGCAAGCGCAATTGACAATTTTCTAATGTGGGATGACCCAGCATATTTAAAGAAGGTTGGAAATGAAGCATCGCGAATTTTACATCCAAAAGGAACGTTCATAACTTTTGCTTCCGACATAACACCTA
>JBEKPX010000060.1:0-4196 GCA_049520335.1 Candidatus Micrarchaeales archaeon
GAGAAGTTTCTGGAGTATGTTGCATTCGGGGCGGGAGAAGTTGCAAACAAGAAAAGATAGCATCGTTGACTGATTATTGGCAGTTAATCTCATACTCTGCTGCAAGCGTTGGTTGCATAACCACCTAGTATCGGCTTTGCAAAGGCAGTTTGAAAGTACATTGATTCTCCGACATAAGCATAAGGTCTGGTAGTGGCACCTGTTAATATAGGAAGAACCATGACACTGAAGTTGCCAGGGATATTTGCTATCTGATCGTAGACGCCTGGTCGTGGGATTGTTAAGAAGTTGGAATCTATGTAAATGCTGCTAAAGGGTATGCCGCTATACTCTGTGAGTATCAAAACGGTTATAAATAGTGTAAAATACTGCACAAAATGTTTTCTGTTGCTTATTGGTCTGTTCTTCATGAGCGTGATTGCTTCTTTAAATCCAAATCCTGCAAGTATTGCTACACAGAGTGTGACAATCAGGTTAAACCTGCTGGGTTCTCTGATGAGGTTCAATATCGGAATCTTTCCGTAAAGAAGGTATACGCCGGGCAAGGACGTCCGGGGATCGAATTGCTGTGGTAATGCACCTATCTGCAGGTATGGTCCAGTAGACAGCCAAGCGAAAAAAGCTAGCAAGATGATCCACAGGGCAGCATTTCTAAATCTATTTTTTGCATCTCTAAATACCGCTATAAGAATAAGGCAGATTGCAACCCAACCAATATAGCCGATTCTCTCCACGCTGTCAATAGCGTATATCGAATAATAAGAATTTGAGAAAGTGCTGAAAAAGTTGTTAACTGGAGATGGCAAAAAGAAAGAGAGTAGCGGAGTGCTCCAAACCATGTTATTAACTAGCGAGGATGCTGCGTTCGCCATGGCTAATGCACCGTGCATTATGCCGTAGATGATGGGGATGAGAAATGGAGAGCCTATGATGAGTGCGAGGACTGCAACCGACAGAACAGATATTAAAAATCTTTTGCTAAGTATTTCTTCTCTACCCTCAGAACTCAGAAGCTTGATGAGCAATAAGAGAGATATACACACCAAACTTACTATTCCCTCCTCTGGATCTCCGAAGAAGGTCACGAGGACCATACTTATCGCGCAACCAAAAACTGACAAGATTTTGATTTTTTTATCTCTAATCATGAGTAAAAAGAACAGGATGAACAGCGGTACAAACTCAATTCCAATCCAATTGCTCTGGCCCGCCAATGTATGAGACAAGTGAAATGGACTGAACGCAAAGATAGCGCCTGCGATAAACGCGCCGTACTTGTTCTTGATTACATAGTCTGCAAGAAGAAACATGAAAAATCCTGACAGGGTAAGGTCCATAAAGAGTATGAAATTAAATGCGAACGCCAGATTTACACTTTGAAGAGGTAGACTGAATAGACCTGCCAACGGCGATAGCGTTTCTGTAACTAGATTTGCACCAACTGGATAGAATAACAAATGTGTGAAATAAGGAGATATATGAAGATTAAATATTGCGTAATCGACCCACCACAAACTCCAAAGATTCTGGAAAAGATCTCCTCCCGCCAAACCGCTTCCACCGGTGCTTGCAGCCACGACTGTTGTAATGTTCAGCGTGACGGGCCAAAATACAATTAGCGCTATTAATAAGTATATTACCAACGGCAGAAGATACTTCCTATAATTTCCTCTGACAAAGTCCAAAGGAAAATGATTCTTGTCCTCTTCTTCAGGCAAAGTAGATGGCTCAACAGCTTCTGCTTTTGTTCTTGAAGCGTACATTTAGCACCTTTTCATTTACTTTCTTTTTATGTGGTTATATACCTTTATGAAAAATTTGTTTGACCTTTGGTGGTACAGCAATGCATTTTCGCAACCAAAGTTTTTGAGTGGCTGAGCCCGCCTTATTATATACTATATATGTATAGCACTCCAAACTTGCTCTTCCACTTACTGCCTTTTAAATCTTGATTGCATTGGCGGTGATGGTTGTTGCAGGAATAGTCGCTACCCTCGCCTTCGTACTTGCGAGTAGATTTGCGATGAGACAGAAGAAATGACACCCGCTACGTTGACCCTTTCTTGCTGCTCCTGTTCTTCTTTTCTATGCTTTCATACTCTTTCTTTGCTTCTTCATCAATCTTGTCTTGTGCAGGTTGTTTCGGCTTCATGAATATAGAGAGTATTATCAGCACGATGCCTGCTAGAACGAGTACAATTGCTATGCCTCCGTATATCCCTGTCGTCTCAAGCCCTGATTTCAGAGCGGAGAAAGGTATCGACATGGAACTCAACTGCACATTTGCGGACGCGCTTCCGGAGTATGTAAAGATTGCATAATATGTGCTTGCATTGAGGAGTGCAGTCTCGTTGGATACGTAGGAGGGCGTGCTGTTCCCATAGCTGATGTAGGGGAATTCTCCGCTGGTGGAGTTCTGATAAATCTCATAGACGCCATTGCCCTTGAGCGATGAGGCGAGTGAACCGATGCTGCTAGGCGCTGCACCAAGAGCGCTTATCTTGCCGAATGCTGTCGCGTTTGTGAAGTAGAAGTTGACAGGCGAGTTTGAGTTGAAGAGTATCTCGACAACTCCGGTCTGGTTGAGAGGGAACTCAAGATACTTCATGGAGCTTGAGTTTATCACCAACTGCTTGTAATTCGGAGTGGAGAACTGAGAGGGTATTATCGAACTGATCGCCATGAATGCGGAGACTATTCCGAAAATGAACAGAAGTATTCCAAGGTAAAGGAATTTCCTAATCATTCAATCTAGCTTTTTTGGAAGAGGATGAATTAAATCCTTTCCATCAGTGTGTGTTTTGAATTACAGAGCAGTTATTAGTAATATTTAAAGGATGATGTTGCAATAAAGCATTGGTGTTCGGGTGCCCAACAAGATTAAGACAGGGATAGAGGGCCTTGATGCTATGTTATTCGGCGGCATACCAGAAGGTAACCAGGTGATAGTCGCTGGCGGTCCTGGAGCAGGCAAGACGCTCCTCTCCTTCGAGTATGCCTACAGGAATGCAAAGGCAGGGGCGACCTCGGTATTTCTCGCGCTTGAGGAGGAGCCTGAGCGAGTGCTCATGAATGCGAAGAATGCGTTCAGCGACATGACGGACATAGATGCGCTAATAAAGAGCAAGAAACTGATAGTGGACGGGGAGGATCCTACCATAATACTGCATGAAAGCAGCAGCGATTCTGGATCGCAGTACGAGTTCGGGAAAGTCGTCTCCGAGATAGAGTCAATAGTTGTATCTACTAGGGCGAAGAGGCTTGTCATAGACTCGCTATCTGTGCTCGATCTTCTAATAAGCGACCCTGCCGTGTACAGGAGATCGATGCTTGCGCTCGTGAACAATATCAGAAAGATGGGGGTAACAACGCTGTTCACAGCGGAGATGTCCACCCCGGAGAGGGACAAGCTCGAGTTCAAGTCGGAGTTCTTCATCTTCGACGGGATGATAGTCATGTACGAACGCGGGGAGGAAGAGAAGAGAATGTTGGGAATGGAGGTAATCAAGATGCGTGGCACGAAGCACAGCTTCCTAACCACTCCTTATGAGATAACCTCCGGAGGCATCAACGTAGTGTCTGCAGAGGGGCTCAGCCTTTGAGCTTCTGGTCGGCTGATTAGATGAAAGAAAATGGTGGAGGCAAAAGGAAGAAAGAGAGCGATGCAGCCGAAAGGGAGGGAGAGAAGATAAGAATCTACGCCGCAGCCACATTGATCCTGATCGTTCTTGCACTTGCCTCTTTTTTCATAGTGCCTGACACAAGCACGATCGGGGGATGCGATGCACTTCTGTTTGAGAGCAGCAAAGCTTCATGCCTGACAGCCCTCGCGCTCAACGAATCAGACCCGAGCATCTGTGTTCATGCCCAAGGCACTTACGCTGACGCATGCTATCTGCTTCTGGCCAACAAGACAGGAAAGGAATCCATCTGTGGCAGCATAAAGAACAGCAGCATGATGAACTCTTGCATATTCATGAGCGCTGAGTCGAGTAACAATTATGCATTATGCGGCAATGTCACGCAACCTTATGCATCGCTCTGTGAAAGGACGATAGCATTGCGGCTTCATGAAGTCGCCCTCTGCAATGGGATATTAAACGATGCAGACAGGGTCGAGTGCACCTCGATAATAGGGATGGAGAACGCACTCAGCCTGGAATCATGGAGCGGCTGCATGAATGTCACCAATTCAT
>JBEKPX010000061.1:0-5109 GCA_049520335.1 Candidatus Micrarchaeales archaeon
AGAAGATAGGAGGTATTGCGGGCAGCGGCTTCCTGTAGCGCTGCAGCGCGTATGTTGCTGCGAAAAGGCCAAGCAGCGACCCTACCAGTATTGCATACGACATGAAGAAGTTTCCGAAAGTGAAGTAGGCGCTTATAGCTACCATGAGCGGCAAGCCAAGGTCCCCTTCTCCCAGCGATATCTGCGAAACCACAGGGAGCTTCCCGTTCTGCAATATCTTCCTGAACTTAAGCTTGTTGATGTCGTGCGTCTCCTCAAGGTACTTCATATACTCGGCAACTTCCTTGCTGCTGAAGCCCCATCTGGGCACGGCTTCTAGGTCGGAGACGCTTATGAGAAATGATGAATTGTGCGATGAGAATGCATTGGCGAGTGACATCATCTCCCTTGTCTTGAACACGCCAATGTAATCATAGACGGCCACGATTGCGAGCAGGAAGAGGGCGTAGCCGAATGTCAGGTTAAGCCCCAGCACCAGGCCTACTCCGACGCTCGAGACTGCTGTAGTGAGGTCCCTGAGCTGCGGGTACTTGTTTTTGAGCATTATGAGGATTATGGAGAGTGCCACAGAGTACATGTAGACGCCGCCATTCTCGACTCCCTGAGGGATCAGTATTGCAAAAAGCATAAGGAACACGAAGAATGAGGTGAAGCCTGTGACGTTGCTCTCTAGCATTCCGAAAAGAAGCGTATTGCTGTAGTGTCTGTGCCTCCTCAGGACTATTAGCGCAAGTATGAGCACAAGAGTCAGGTCAAGAATGTATGATATTATGGTGAACTTAGGATTGAGCAGCGTGCTGTACATTATGGAGACGCTGAACGTGGAGACCGCTTCTATCTCTATCAGCATGCCAGCTGCGATCACTCCAATGAATATCGCTATTATCCCGATGATTCCCTTGTTTCCCACTACCTTTATCAATGAAGCACCACGAGGATATCTGAGATGATTAAATTAAAAATGGGTATGCAACCAACGCTTGCAGCAGAGTATGAGATTAACTGCCAATAATCAGTCAACGATGCTATCTTTTCTTGTTTGCAACTTCTCCCGCCCCGAATGCAACATACTCCAGAAACTTCTCAACATACTCCAGAAACTTCTCTATATATCTATCCCTGCCAGTGGGGAATTTGTCAGGATATCCTAATGTGGATTTCAGAAAGTCATGTACCTTGCTATTCTTGTCGGCGAGTTCATAAAATATCAGATTCTTTTTGCCCAGTCTCCTCTGTACCTTGTATATGAATGTGTTTGCAGCGAGTTCCGCTTCTTCCCGGGTGCCTATTTTCTCTGTGAAACCGCCCATCACCCTGTTAATTATCTTGGTGTCAACCTTTGTGTCGGATATTGATAAGGATAGCACTCCCTCGATTAATCTTTTCACTTCAGAGTTGAAGATTATACCTTCCTTCATACGCGGCATGGTCAGCCCACCTTTGTATCAATACCCTTCTTTCAAAAGTATTTATAGATTCCTGTATGTGTGGCTTTGCACTTTTAGTCTGATTTTTAGGCTACTTTAGGTGCAGAATGCTTACTTTAAGTGCAGAACAACAATTTATTTTGCAGAATGGATAATACTATCTTTCTATTCAGTTTGACAAAGGAAAAAAATCTAAGCGAATACTTATAAAGTAGCAAAAAACATTGTTTGCATGATGATATGGTAGATATAGAAAATTTTGGATCAGAGCCAGTCAAAGTTAAAAAAATGACTGAATTTCAAGGAATTAAACAGCTTAGAACAGCCTTACTGGAGAATGCGAATTACATAAGAACTTGGTCTGAAATCCCAAAACCGAGCAAAAGTGTTGAGAGTGTTCTCTCTGAGAGAGCTAAGATGTGCATACGAATGGGCTTAGATTTTGGCGAAGTCAGCGATAAACTTGATAAAATGATACCATCCGAACTTGCAGAGGTGTTAAATAAAATTAACAGCATTGATATGAGAGCAAGAGAGGAGAAAGAAAAGCTCAGAGAGTGGTTATTTCCGCAAGAAATGGCTCTTCACAAAAAACTTCTTAGTGAACAGAAAAGATAAAATCACACTTTAAGTGCAATGTATTGACTTTAAGTGCAAGAATCACTTTTGGTGCAAAGCCTGTATGTGTCTAATTCGGATTCGTCAAATAGCTTATTAAACCCATAATAACCAATAATTTCATGGACAGCCTAGAAGAGAGAATAGCAGGGGAAATATCGATGGCTGAGAGCGCAGGCAGCGCGATGAAGAAATGGCGTGAGCTCTTCGGCATCTCGCAGGTCGAACTAGCAAAGTACCTGAAGATATCAGCATCGACGATAAGCGATTACGAAGGTAACAGGAGAGTCAGCCCAGGGGTCGGAATAATAAAGCGTTTCGTGAAATCGCTTATAACGCTGGACGAGCAGAAGGGCTCCGAAGTCACAAGGAACCTGCAGAAGTTCACCGCTACGAAGGAAGAATCAGGCAGCGCATACTTCATCAAGGATTTCTCAACCCCGATAAACTGCATCGATTTCTCGAGGCTCATAGACGCGAAGATTGCTGCGAACCCTAGCCTTCTTGACACTATCAAGCTCTTCGGATACACGATGATAGACAGCCTGAAGATCATACTGGAGATGTCGCCGAACGAGTATCCCAAGCTTTTCGGGACAACGACAGAAAGGGCATTCATCTTCGACCAGGTAAGCACAGGTAGGTCACCGATGGTTGTGATAAGGGTGGCGCCCATAAAGCCGAAGCTCGTCGTAATACAGAACGTCGAGATGGTGGACAAGCTTGCAGTCAAGATAGCACAGATAGAGAAGATACCCCTCCTGACCACGAAGCTTACTGGAGAGGAGCTGAAGCTCAGGTTAAACAATATATAGTTAAAATGCCGAAGAGATGCTGAAAGAAAATCCTATTACCACCTTACTTTTCCACTTGTCTTTCTGCCTTCTTAAGAAGTCTCTTAGCAGTGTAACTGTCTCTAACAGAAATGAGCTCAGCGTCAAAGCATCCGCCTCTAAAGTTATCTGCCTTTCGTTGAGCGGTATCTATTCTATCTCTTATCGGCATCAAGTTGGCATCAAAACACCCTCCGCCGGTGTACTCTGTCGTACGCTGAGACTGCGTCTCCTTTTTCTTAGCAGTACGTCTCGAATCCTCTTTGGCGAGCGTTGCTGAATCGAACATTCTCTAACCTATTAAGTTTTATTTTGTCTTCCAACCCAATAAATGGCTTTTGTCCAGTTAACCTCGACAAAAAGCATAAAAAGTATCTGTCCGATCTTCAAACTACTTTGGTAGTCCTTTTTATTCGCCCACGAGCCATCCTACCAGAGATTCCAGATCATTCTGATTGCCCTCCTTTGCATTCATCAGGATCCACGCGACGAACATAAGGATAAGAGGCAGCGTGAAATCAAGGTCGAATACGCCGGAACCGCCCAGTATACCCACAAAATGCGCGGGCCCCAGTATTGCTGTGACGTCACTCACAATGCCGTCCAAAAATCCCAGCGCATAAGCAAGAGGTAGCACGAGCTCGTGCCTATCCTTGAAGACGTAATAAGGGATCACTATGAGCGTCAGAAGAAGAATGAGCGGGTTATCGTGCGTTCCCATCGGGTCGGTGGGGGTAAGAGGGAACCCGAGAGAGAGAACCAATATCAGGATTCCGGAGAGCAGGAAGAGCATCTCTGGAGTTCCGAACCTGCTTTCTTTCATTCTTAAGATATGCTGAATGCAATAAAATGCTACCATCAGAGGAATGATAAATCCTATTATGTTGAACTGCATCCCAGATAGCAATTTCGGAGTGCTAAAAAGTTTGAATTCTACCTCCAGAGCTGGAAAAGCCTCGAAGAAATAATTTCTTATGAAGATTACCACTCCAAGGATGAGTACACAGAAGACTGCGAAGAATATGAAGTAGATGCCATAAAGCAATATTTTCTCCGCAGCGTGCATACTAAGTCTATGCAGGAGAGGAATATAAAACGATGGCTTCACTTGGAAATTGATTTGTATCCATAAAAGATTAACTTCTAGGCCCTATTGAAGAGCTCTATAGAGGAAGACTTATCTGCCTTCGTTATGAAAAGTTTATTATTTACATATGAAAGAATTAACTATAGGAAATTCGAATGCAGAAATGGTTTAGCGATGAGCATAATCAGAAATACGAAAAAAGGTATAGTCACTATAATACTTCGAAGAAACTAACCAAAGCAGTATTTATCATAGTCTGGATGCTTGCTTTAGTCATTGTTGGTTATGTCATATACCTTCTTCTGCGTTGAGCCGCAACGCACGAATGCTTTCGAGAAACTAAAGCTTTTTATTCCTTCTCAGATTGGTTACTTATATGCAAGGCACAAGAAACATCCTAA
The DNA here is from genome assembly GCA_049520335.1 of Candidatus Micrarchaeales archaeon. Taxonomy (GTDB): domain Archaea; phylum Micrarchaeota; class Micrarchaeia; order Micrarchaeales; family CABMGC01; genus JAJYVH01. Next base: position 4,367 of record JBEKPX010000061.1, read on the forward strand.
GCTATGCCCTTTTGGTATTGGGAATCCTTATTTTCGTGTACGGCTATTGGCAGAATATAGCGCAAAGCTCTATACCTATTTTTTTCAACTCAACAGAACAAGCAACATTATCCGGAGTCAGTCATTTGATAACGACAGTTTACGCTACCCAATTTATGATAGAGGGGCTGTTCTTTATCCTGATCAGCATCATCGTAAAAGTATTTTAGAGTTTGTTCTTTTTTCTTAGCTTAAACTTAACTAAGTTTGTTTAGTTCGGGATAGGATTTTCCATACCTCAACAATATCATTGTCCAATAGCAGATCTATTCCTCTTCGTACATAAAGTGCTCCTTCTCTCTCAAAGGCAGGCACAAAAGCGAATGTTTATAGAGGCATAAAACAGAGAATTAGCTGAACCAAATGGTCAAATGCAAACACTGTGGCGCTATTAATGAAAGGGGCGTAAATTTCTGTCATCACTGCGGGCTCACGCTGAACGCGAAGGGAGCCGCTGCGGTGCTGGATACCTTAGCCCTTGCTGCTGGGGCAATACAAGAAACTGGTGCGGTGGACAAGGGCGAAGATGATACAACAGATGAGGATGGAAGTAGCGCAGCAGGAAAGAGCGGAGAGAATCAGAACGAAAAGCCAAACAGCAAATCAGATGCCGATGGATCAGACAAAGGTGCGCGCTCTAGAATCGTGGAGGAAGCTGCGAACATGCAGAAATCGGTCTCAGCGCCAAGATATGCAGGAAAGAA
>JBEKPX010000062.1:0-4085 GCA_049520335.1 Candidatus Micrarchaeales archaeon
TTCGATAAAAGGGCTGAAAAGCCTTGGAATCGGATATGAAAAGGCAATCACAAACACTCTCTATGGCGCAAACATACACGCTGGAAGCGCAGTCATGCACATAATGTCCAAGAAACCTCAAGCTCATGTACTGGACAGAGTGAAGTTGAATCAGATATGCTATGATGAATGTGTTGGAGAGGGCGCAGAAGTGAGGAAAGGCGTGCAGGTCGACTCGCGGATGATTGGCGAGCTGCACAAGAGCAGCATCATAGTGGGTGCGGATGGAATCTTGTCTGAAGTTGCAAGATACTTTTCGATGGGAGCGATCAGGAAACACATACTGACTTACAAGGTGTCATTCGAAACGAATGTTGAGAATGAAAAGGTTGTTGATCTCTTCTTCGACAACGCCCTCGCTCCGAGGTTCTTTGCATGGGCATGCCCTAACGGGAAGGACATTCTAGAGGTCGGAATAGGCATCGATTCAAGGAAGGGAAACAGCAAGGCGGCTTTTGACAGGTTCCTGCGTACAAAAGAGATCGCCGAACGAGTGAAATCATCCAAGATGATTGATGGCTACGCGAGCATGATTCCTATGCAAACTGCAAGGAGAATAGTTGATGAGGTTAATGAGGTTCTTCTGGTTGGCGATGCGGCGGGGCAGGTCAAGCAGACCACAGGAGGAGGAATAGTTTTTGGCGGAAATGCGGCAAGGACTGCGGCAAAGGTCATAGAGGAATATGTAAAGGAAGGCAAGAGTCTGCGCAGGTATGAACGGCTTTTCAGGAAAAGTTTTGGTGCCGACATTGTGCTGCATGGACTGATAAGCAAAGTTTATGGAAATCTTGATGTGAAAAGAATAGAATTCCTGATGAATACTGCAAGAATCCTTGGTTTGGAAGGTTTCCTGTCCAAATACGGAGATATGGACAAGCCCAGCCTTATGTTGAAGAAGTTTCTCTTTAGAGGATTTGTGAAGTAATTAGGAACTTGGATTTCAGAAATTGGAAGGGATGCTTGAGTTAGGTATAGGACCGACTTTTTGGAGGGACGAGATAATTTTGGTAAAGAAATTAGCTAAGTTGATCCTTGTAGCGTCTTTTAGATCTTTCATCATAGTAGTCTATTATTTCAACACCCCTATTTTTAAGATCCGATTCCTCTTTTGAATCCTTTTTACTAAGTAGTAATATCACATATTCCCCTTTGTCTATATTCAAGGTAATCAGATTTCCCTCAAGGTGTTCGTCATCTGGTCCGGTTACTACAACATTGCCGCCTATTCTGCTTTTTTCGCTTATCCATAGATTTCCAATTAATTTTGCATTTTGTTCTACAATTGCTCTTGATTCTAATGTTGTCTTGCGGTCTACACTTGCTGTATTCTCAACCCATCCTTGATTCCAATCGTGCCTTTCAAAATATCGGTCCTTTCCGCCATCTACAACAATTGCAACGGCAGTGCCTATGTTTAGAAACCTTAAGCTCTCTACATCAGCAAGTCTAATCAGGTTCTCTCTTCTGCTCCCTTTTAGCAAATTTAGCTTCGTAACGGATTCTGTAGCTGTTATCATTTTATCTATCCAAATGCATTGGAATTTCCCCATTTATAAACATTCCTTGCGTATTTGTTCAGAAACGCTCTTCTATAAAGCTGGAATCCAACATAAGTTTATGTATTGAAGCGTTTCAAGTCAGGATTTTCTTATTCAAATGATTCCTCAGGGGTTTATTCTATTTCTGTCCCTCGGGAACAGTGATGCCTCTCTTATGTTCTTGACTCCTGCAAGCTTCATCGTAAGCCTCTCAAGACCTATGCTCCATCCTGCATGCGGTGGCGCACCGAACCTGAAGGCGTTTATGTAGGATTCGAAGTCCTTCGGGTTGAGCCCTTTCTTCTCCAGCGACTTTATGAGCATCTCAGGATCGTGTATCCTCTGGGCTCCGCTGCATATCTCCAACCCCTTGTACATAAGGTCGTAGCTGTCAGTCAAGTCGGGGTCGTCCTTCTTTGGCATTGAATAGAATGCTCTGAGAGTTGCAGGAAAGTCCCTTACCAACACTGAATCGCCGTAGAGCTTCTGCAGACCCTCCTCGTGGTCCCTTGAGAAGTCATGGCCGAAATCTATCTCGTGTCCTTTCTTCTTCAGAGCTGCTATCGCATCGGAGTATTTGACTCTCTTGATTTTCGGTATCTTGAGCTTGACGCCCAACTGCTCCAACTCCTCCTTGTTCCTTTTCCTTACCTGCTTCACTATGTGTACCAGTGTCTCCTCAAGCATCTTTATCGCGTCGTCTGAGGTCGCGAAGCCCATTTCTATATCCATCTGCGTCGACTCGGTGAGATGGTATACTGTATTTGATTTTTCTGCTCTGAAGACAGGCACCACCATCATTACCCTGTCAAGCCCTCCTATAACTGCAAGCTGCTTGTAGAGCTGCGGTGATTGCGCGAGATACGCCTCCCTTTCGAAGTATCTTATCTTGAACAGGTCCGACCCGCCTTCGCTGGCCTCAGCTATCATTGAGGGCGTCCTTATCTCTTCAAAGTCCTTCTTTAAAAGAAAATCGCAGAATGCTCCGAGAATCGTGGACTGTATCTTGAAGATCGCGCTTGACTCTATCCTGCGCAGGTCTATGTACCTGAAGTTAAGCCTAACGTCAATTTCCGCAGGCACTTTTCCGGTGACCTCGAAAGGAATGCTGGAAGATAACGGATTCAGGTTTTCCAATGAAATAGGTATTATCTCGAAACCCTTCTTTGCCTCCTGATTCGCGCTCACCTTCCCCACTATGCGCACTACACTCTCCTTCGGCATCGACATGCTGTGTATTATGTCCTCGCCCACTACTCCTTTTTTACCTATGACTTGAACGATCCCGGTCTTGTCTCTCAGAATTAGGAAGGTTATGTTGGAAGTTTCTCTTACTTCGTGCACCCAGCCTGCAAGCGTAACCTCTTGACCGTTCATCTCTTTATTCAGCTGGTTGATGTAGTGGGTCCTTAGCATAGAAATAAACCTGCTACTTCTTCTCATCCTGCTTATGCTCCTTCTTCTCAATGAGTCTCTTGCCCAGCGCTTTCCTGTTCTCCATCTGTTCCATTATCTTGTCATAGTCCTCTTTCTTCAGCACTCTGCTTAGTATGTAGTTGTTGTACTCGAGGGATGTCTGCACCACGTTGAGGAGCAGGTTCTGTATCTCGTTCGGCTTCAACACGTATTCGTTTTGCGGTTTTAGCACCTCGACTCCGGCAGGCACGAAAGTGAACATCACGTTCACCATGCTCCAGAGGTCCCTGAACAGGACGGTGAGCATTGCGCTTGTGGAATAAGTATCCTTGAGTTTTATCGTCTCATCTATCGCCCCATAGCAGTATATCACTCCATCGGTCTTGAGCAGACGGTTGTTTATCAAGTCTATCATAAGTGGCTGGAGTTCCTCCTGCTTCTCGCTCTCCATGTCAAAATAGAGCCTGGCAAGCAGGCCTCCCTTCCCCAATGCCTTCTGGGTAACCTCTTCTACTTCCTTCTTGGCATCAGCCATTGCACTACCTTAATTTATCTATTGCCTCCTGCAGGCTAATTAACTCTTCCTCCCCCGTATCCATATCTCTTAGCTTAATCTTGTTTGACTCTCTCTCCTTGTCTCCGAGTATCATCACTTTCTTTATTCTTAGTGATCCTGCATATTCAAGTTGCTTGGAGAGACTTCTGCTTGTAGAATTAAGATCGGCGTAGATTCCGTTACCGCGCAATGCATTCGCTGCGTTTATCGCATAGCCCCTGTTCCGTTCGCTGAGATAGGCGATGAAGACCTTTGCATATGTCCTTGTCTCATTTTTTTGAGAGAGCAGGTCGAAAATCCTGCTTATCCCTATCGATGACCCAACTGCAGGCATGCTTCTCTTGGAGTAGATGCCTATCAGGCCGTCGTATCTGCCTCCTCCTGCTATGGTCGGCAGTCGCTTTCCGTCCCTCTCTAATACGAATTCCCAGATGAATCCTGTATAATAATTAAATCCCCTTGCCAGCGAGAGGTCGACCTTGACGTTTCCGTTTATCTTGTATTCAGAGAGTAAAGCAAGCAGTTTCTGCATCTTG
>JBEKPX010000063.1:0-4051 GCA_049520335.1 Candidatus Micrarchaeales archaeon
AATCAATTCTTGCTGCGATAGAAAACAGTAATGCAGAACCTTCTTCAAGCGTGTAACCTAATGTGCAATAGGCAGTATCTCCGATTGTGTTACGCATTAGTCTTTCCTCTTCAGTTTTGTTCTCGCCAAAGAAATATCCTACTAATTTTGATTTTAATTTTTGTAAAATATTTTTGTTATTGCATTTGGTACCTAAATGATTATATCTGAGAAAATGAAAAAACTCATGAGGAATTGCCTCTTCAGGGTCCTCATTCTGTACACAGTTGTCACTTACGTTAATCCTGTTCTTGTGCCATCCATAATGATAGCCTAGCGTCCCGTATTTTTTGCTCTGTGGAAATATGCATACCTCTGGAAGCAAAGTTAGCTTTCTTCCTGTGATCTGTTCGTAGAGATCTGCACCTAGATGTATTTTGCTCCTTGCAATATCAATCAGTTGCTGCTTTGAAAGTGTTATTTGAGGGTAATCTTTGCATGTATTTTCATCTGCTGGAAAGCAAGGCAATGCTCTAGCTAACTCTTTTATTTCAGTAATTTCGGTCACTTCTACATTCTTTCTCTTGAACATGCAAGATTAGAGTTCTTTTTCTATGTATTTAATTGTTGATGAAAAAATCAACGCTGGGAGAGAGTATCACAAATTCAGTTCGATTCTGAACATATAATTTATTATATACTCAAACTAGGGTTCATTACAATTTTAATGACTAGTGTTCTTGATAATTTAATTCTACATCTCTTTAATCGAATGACAGGCAAAACATTAAAAATCCCATTTCGTAAATATGATTAATGGAAACATTAGACATACAAAAATTGGCTAGTTCATACAGAAATTTTAGCATTACTACTCTTGGATCACATTCTGCATTGGACATATGTGAAGGTGCAAAGAGAGAAAGAGTTAAAACCCTCGTTGTATGCCAGAAAGGAAGAGAGAGAACCTATGAAAAATACTATATGGCGAGGAAAAGATTGGGGAGTAAGGTCGGATGTATTGACGAAATAATACTTTTAGGTAAATTTTCAGATATTGCAACTCCAAACATTGTAAAGCAGCTTCAGAAGAAGAATGCTATTTTCGTCCCACATCGCTCCTTCTCAGTCTATGTCGGCTATGACGCTATTGAAAACCAGTTTGAAGTTCCCATTTTCGGTAACAGATACCTTCTAAGGGCGGAGGAGAGAACTAGTGAGAGAAATCAGCTATACCTGCTGAAGAAGGCAGGCATCAGGGTACCAATGAGTTTCAGCAAACCCTCCAAAATAGATAGACTTGTTCTCGTAAAAGCAAGCGAGGCTAGGAGGAACTATGAAAGGGCCTTCTTCTTTGCAAGCTCTGAGAAGGAGTATGAGCAGAGGAGCAGCGAGATGCTCAAGAAAGGCGTGATTACCGAGGAGGGTTTGAGATCTGCTCCAATTGAGGAGTTCATTCTAGGAGCCCAATACAACTTCAACTTCTTCTACTCACCTCTAAATGAAGAATTAGAGCTTATAGGCACAGATACTAGGAGGCAGACGAACCTTGATGGTTTGCTGAAGTTGCCTGTAGCTGAGCAGCTCGAAGTGCTGAAGCATGTGAGGATGAGCAACATAGAGATAGGTCACATAGCCTGCACGCTAAGGGAGAGCATGCTTGAGAAGGTTTTCGATATTGGTGAGAAGTTTGTTGAGACATGCAGGAAGGAATACCCACCGGGCCTAATAGGGCCGTTTGCGCTTCAGGGCGCAATTATTCCGGAGGAAAAAGGAGAAGAGATTGTCATATTTGATGTGAGCTTCAGGCTGCCGGGTTCTCCAGGAATCAGATTCACTCCTTACACAGAATATTTATATGGGGAAAGCCTGAGCATGGGAAGAAGGACTGCCATTGAGATAAAGAATGCTTTCAGGAGCAGGAAGCTTGGGGAGGTAGTGACATGATCACAAAGGATAAGATTCACTCAATTCTCAGTGGCTACGATAAAAAGAAGATAAAGATAGCAACTATATGCTCCCACACCTCACTGCAGCTCTTCCACGGAGCAAGACAGGAGGGCATGAAAACAATTGGTATATGCCTTGAAAAATACAGGAAGACCTATGACTCATTCCCGCTTGGAAAGCCTGATGAGTATATCATTGTGGACAACTATAGAGATATACCTGCAGAGGAACTCGTTGAAAAGAATGCTGTAGTAGTGCCACATGGCTCCTTTGTCGAGTATACAGGAAAGAATCTTGAGGAGCTTGCCGTTCCCATGTTCGGGAATAGAATGAGCCTGATATGGGAGGGCGACAGGGATATGCTCTTCAAGTGGATGAGAGACTCAGGTCTGCGCACGCCAAGGCTTTTCACTCCGGAAACGATAGATAGACCATGCATAGTGAAGTTGCCTGGCGCAAAGGGAGGCAAGGGCTATACTATTGTCAGTTCACCTGCAGAATTCAAGAAGAAGGTGAAGGAGGAGAAGTTTATCATACAGGAGTATATCTCAGGAGTTAGGGTTTACCCACACTACTTCTACTCGCCGATCTCAAAAGGTGGCTATGAGATTGAAAATGGCTCTCTTGAGTTAATGAGCATAGATAGGAGACTGGAAAGCAACATTGATGAGAGCTACAGGGCAACGCTTGCCGGTGTAAAAGTTGATCCAAGCTTCACCGTCATAGGTAACGAGTCAGTCATACTGAGAGAATCGCTTGTCAGGGAAATTATGGAGATGGGTGCAAATGTGGTCAGCTCTGCCTACAGACTTTTCCAAGGCCTTCCAGGACCTTTCTGTGTGGAGATGATATGCACGGAGGACATGAGATTTTATGCCTTTGAGATTTCAGCAAGAATCGTCGCAGGTACAAATCTATATCCCCTTGGTTCTCCTTATACCTGTTATTCATACAAGGAACCAATGAGCACAGGGAGGAGAATAGCCCGTGAGATAAAGAGGGCCACAAAGCTGAACAAACTGAATAAGGTAATCTACTAGCACATGGAAGATAATGGTGCCATGGTCCAATTCATGTGGTGAATAACAACGATATTCTGACTACTTAAATGTATGCGGTGCAGAATCAAACCACCCCTAAACGACAAGCATAAGACGCTGGGAGAGGGCAACATCGATTCAGTTCGATTCTGAAAGTATAGATTAATATATACTCCAGCTTTTCGAGGTATATGTTAATGCAAGTATCTACTTTTCAGACATTACCCATTAAATTGGGTCATTTCAAAATCATAAACAAAACACCTATCTTCGTTGGTGAATCTTCCTACAAAGTTTTTGCCATTACGAGATTGGCCATTATAAAAAAGGGCTTTTTGAGACGCACCAGCAAGGATGGCAGGGTTTTGATACTCTTTGACGAACGAGATAAAGTCACTTTCCCATACTCCGTTGAATGTACTTTTACCCAGAGTGTCTTCGATTGTTCCAGAAACCTTCGTACCATTTCTTTCCGTAATGAATAGTTCAAACAGCCCTTTGGCACGGATTGTAGTATCCCAGGTGCCTATCGCATCCGGTTTTTCCTCTGTTATTCTCCCGGATTTTATGGCACAATATTTACGTTCAAGAGAATCCCTGATTGCTAAATACGCCCCGTCACTTCCCGAATCCTGCATTAACGTGTTTGGTGGGATGCGTTCACTCAACATTTCAATGATAGCTTTCTCCTCAGACTTGCTTGGCGCTTCGCTTAAACAAGTCGTCAGCTCACCATCCACAAAATCAGGAACGCATCCTTCTTCAGTAGCATATGATCCAAATTTTATCCCCGTCAGTCTTCCGTTTTTGAATCTATCCCAAAGGATATCCGAATGGCCGAGACCAACAATTACTACTTCCGGCTTTTGACTCAGCATTGCATTGACGAGTGCATCTTCGCGCTTGACGTGGTGTAGATATTCCATCTCAACTTCTAACACATAGAGCGCATTTCTGAGATCTGCTGTTTGTTCAGCGGTTTTAGATTTTCTCAAATGCTTCTCTAATCCATAGCGTTTCACTTCCATAGAGGCGTACTCCTTGAATAAATCAGCATTATCTAAATAAACAATTTCGAGCTT
>JBEKPX010000064.1:0-3772 GCA_049520335.1 Candidatus Micrarchaeales archaeon
GGCGTGCCGGTGACGTTGGGATCCACACTGCAAAGAATTTTAAATGATTGCATCTCATTATTTTCATGATAACACTAGACAAGAAGGATTTGGGAAGCCTGTTCGTACTGCTGGCAATACTCTACTTCCTCGACTCTGTGCTTGGAGGTTTTCTGGTTCTGGGAGTGGTAGTAGCGGTATTGATGTTAGCCGAAGTGTGGCTAAACGACAGATGCAAATGCGGAATGAGCCTGAAAAACAGCGAAAATATATTCAGGATAGCCGTGGCTGTGCTGTTCCTCGGAGTGCTAGTTCAGACTGCTTGGTTGATTGCAATCGGGATGCTGATAGGAACTGTTCTGATGTTCCTTCCGATCGGAACGCTGAGCGTGGACCTGTCGCAACTCAAGCTCTCAGTGACCGCAAAGGCGAAGAGTAAGACAAGGACAAGAAGAAGGCGCAGGTAATCATTCCGCCGGTGCATTGTTTTCTTTGCGCATAGCTTCAGCGAAAATGCTAGTTATCTCTCCTCTTATCTGAAGGGAATGCTCAAAGTTATTTTGAAAATCCCTTCTAGATATAATTTTTCCTTCATCTCTGTCTACCCATTTATCCTTTCCAAAAGGCACGCCCCTCATTAAAGCCCTTCCTTGCAGGGCGATGAAGTCAAGTTGGAGGTTGCTCGGTTCGTTGTGGCAGTTGCACGCAAATGCAGGCTGTGCAGAACCCGTGAATATCTTCTGGAATCCAACCAATCTTAGAGCCTTTATCACAGAATTCATCGAAGTTCCTGTGTGAACGCATACATCAAATATGAGAACAGGCTTGTCAATGTTTTCAGTCAGATTCTTATGGATAAGCCTAAATTCCTGATCTACATCATCTTCTCTCCTCTCTGAATCCAGACCCATTGGGTTGATAAAGTACATCCCGGGCTTTTTCTCTTTAGGATAAAGATGGCTCCACGCCTTGGACAGCGCAAGCGATGCCGGTCTTGCCGCGCTGTCTATGAACACAATGCTCTCTATAGAGTTGTCATGGAGATATCTTGCCAATGAAGTGGCTATCTTCACAACCTCATTTCGCGCCATCTCCGTATTGAAGATTTCATAGCATCCGTATTTTGCACTTTCCATCATGCTGCAACACTCATGAAACACTTCTATTTCCTGCCTATTTAATTATTGATGAAAAATACGAATTCGATATTCGGCTTCATTAGTTTGCCCGTCCGCGTAATCTTATATAAGTTTTGGCTGCTCATGATGCTTGTGATTGCTTGGACGACATCGACAATGTAATGGAAGTGCTAGACGCGATGGAGGCTAGGAAATCTGCAACGAACCAACCTGGAAAGATGAGGGTGCAGATTGGGAGCATTGAACATTTTTTCGATAGGATAAATGTAGCGGCAATCATATTGACCGGAGATCTGAAGGTCGGAGACACCATAGAGATAGAGAACGAAGAGTTCATGGTAAGGCAGACTGTGAAGAGTATGCAGATAAACAGGAAGGATGTTGATGAGGCCTCGCAGGGCGATGATGTAGGAGTAAAACTCAGTGTACCTGTTCCGAAGGGCAGCACCGTATACAGGTTGGACTAGACGTCCTATTCATTAAGAGCAGTTGCAATAGCCTGATTTATCCTATCGATCCTTTCCTTTTCTTTCCTGAATAAGAGCCTTCCTATGATCGGCTTTTGGCTGAGCCTGTACTTCAAGCTTTTAGATGAAAATGCATCCGCATACTTCTCATTTCCCGGAATTCTATTTTGGTCAGTGCTAGCAAAACACTTCTTTTCAGAAGTTATAGTTATCTTGGTCATCTCATAGAGCTTTTCATCGCTTCTTGGTGCTCCAAAAAGCTTCGCTTCCAGACCATTGTCCTTTATTGATGTCTCCAGAGTGAGGTTCACTCCCAAAAAATCGCTGAGCTTCCTTCTTACCTCAATCAAGCGCTCGCTGTATAAATAGCATCTCTGTTTTTGTTCAGACACAGCTTCCATAGCTTCCCCCCTATGATTTCATATTGCTGAACTGCAGCGGATCTAAAACTAAACTGGCGGCTTTGTGACCGCTAAATCTATTTATGCTGTTCCATATTTATAAAATATCACTTTTAAAACTTTCAATGAGTAGGAGACAGACTAAGTATTGGATGGTTTAAATGAAGATAATCGCCACAGCTGGCATGCCAGGTTCGGGAAAGGGAGAGTTCCTCGAGTATCTGAAGACCAAAGACATACCTTCGATAGTCATGAGGGAGGTAGTGGAGAAAGAGATGGAGAGCAAAGGAATAGAGGTCAACAACAAGAACCTGAGGGAATATGCGACTGAGCTGAGGAAGGAGAAAGGGACTGACATAGTGGCAAAAATGTGCCTTCCGCTGATAAGGAAGCTGCCAAGAGGCACAGATTTTCTGCTAATAGATGGAATAAGGGGCTATGATGAGGTTAAGCTGTTCAAGAAGGAACTCACGAAGGATTTCAATCTTGTCGCGATTTTCGCTTCGCCAAAGGTAAGATACAAAAGACTTGTGAGTAGGGGCAAAAAATGGGATATGAAGACCTGGGATGAGTTCGAATGGAGAGACGGAGTCGAACTCAGCTGGGGATTGGGAAATGCCATCGCACTGTCTGATTATATGATAGACAATTCCGGAAGTCTGGAGGAGATGCATAGGAAAATAGACGAAGTACTCTCAAAGATCACTGGTTAGGATACTCCTCAACCTTATCTTCCATGTATAACGTATCTATGCCAGCGTCCTTGAAGAATTGTCTGGTCAGTTCAGCGGCATGGTATTTCTTCTGGCAGACTACCCTCCTTATTCCAGCATTGATTATCATCTTCGCGCAAGTGAAGCACGGCTCGAATTTTACGTACAGCGTAGCGCCTTCCGTTGATACACCGTGTAGAGCAGCTTGAAGTATGGCGTTCTGTTCTGCATGTATCGTCCTTATGCAGTGCTTTGATACCTTGCCATCGGGATCTATCATGTCGCTCATCAGGTGGCCGGCCTCATCGCAGTGCGGCAGCCCCATAGGCGATCCGACATAGCCCGTGGTGAGTATTCTCTTGTTCTTGACCAGAACTGCGCCGTTCCTTCCCCTATCGCATGTCCCTCTGGCCCCGACTGTCTTTGCTATCTCCAAAAAATAGTCGTCCCAGGAAGGCCTCTTGTATTCCTTTCCCATGAGTTAGGTTTGGCAAACAGATTTTATAAACCTATTTGCGAGTAACAGATAATACCTGACTTCTCCACATTTATTTATCTTTTTTCAGCTCTTCGGGCGACACATAAAATAGCAGAGGAGAGCTCTTTTCCACATTCTAGCGTCTTAACCCTAGAATCAGGATTTCGGGATGTGATTCCATCTCTAACGTTCTCGATTAGGCTCAGGATAGGTCCTGTATCCTTCTCCGGAATCTTTCCTTTGGCCTTTAAGTCATTGACAAATAGTTTTGCCATGAAAAGATAAATTCTTGCTGCGGCAAATTCTGCACGGTTTTCTAAGCGGTTTCCAACTGTTTTGCAAGGGTCTATCTCACTTATGCCCTTTGCTACTTGCTCTACCTCCTTCTCAACCATGTTAATACCTATATTGGTAGATTATGCATTTCCTGGTATTTAAACATTGGTAGAAATCACATTTTTACAATCATATGTTGTTATTTCGCTACCTGATCCACGCCTGATATCCTATGCAAAACTCTTTTAATCTTTGATTCTTTTAGCTATGCGTGTACTTCATTCTTGAACTAGTGCTCGATATCCTCGCCTCATGGGGA
>JBEKPX010000065.1:0-5494 GCA_049520335.1 Candidatus Micrarchaeales archaeon
TATATTATGTTCCATCCGAAGTTAATCACTTCCGACCCACTGAAACACTCCTTTTCCGTGTCAGACGCCTGAAGATAAAACTTTTTTTCGGTCATGTTATTTACTAAAGGCCGCGATGTTCATGCCGCTTATCTCCTGTATCTTTTCCCTGTTCCATTTTTCTACTCCTTCGAATAAGTTATCTGGGGTGTTAGCACAGAAATCAGGTCTTTCCTTATCCCAAACCGAGCAGTAGTATTTTCCGTCTTTCGTGCATAGTTTAGCACACTCTTTTTTGAAGGTTATCTGCTTCATTTCGAGTCCATCCTCGGATGTAAAAGGCGTGTCCCCTGTGGTGATCGTATCATCCAGCATCCACCCAAACCTAAGTGCGGAGTCTAAAGTATCGTACAGAGTATATTCTTTGCAACATTTGGCGCATCTTTGGCATATCTCTGAGTTTGCCAGTTTGCTTTTGTTCCCGATTATTGTCATCAGCTCACCCTTCTCATAATAAGCTTTTGGTTTTGCTTTATTTAAAGCCCCTCCTTACCACTTAGGATAAGTCCTAAGCCCCGGGAGGTTAGCAGGTGGATGCTAAGCAGCCCTCGCTTAGGGCTTAGGATAAGACGTAAGAAGGTCTTTCCCTTCATGCTCTTTCTCAAGCTCTGCCATGATGCCGTCAGTTATCCTCATCCTCCTTTCCGCAATTTTTCTGATTTCAGGAATCTTGAATCTGTTCAGCCATCTTTTCATATGCCTCCTCTTTGAAGCCCAGTATTTAATCCTGCCTTCTACAGTCTCATTCTTGTAGACGCCGTAAGTGAACATGCGCAGTATGGCAAGAACGCCTGCCTCGTCAAGAGTATCTGCTTCGTCTACGATCTCCTTCTCAAATGCTATTCGTGGGTCTTTCCCATCACTCTCTATGATTCTTGCAGCCCTGTCCTTTATTGTTTTGCTGATTAAAGTGCTTGGTAACGCTCTTATCATCATTACTGACTTATTTTCATGTCCCAGCATCGTGGCATCGGATGGTTTTCTTCGATAGTATTTTGCCCTTCCAGCGTCATGGAATAACGCAGCAACCAGCACTGCATCCCTGTCTACATCTCTTTTCATAATTGACCTGAACTTAAGGAATTGCTTGCATCCATTATAGACCCTGACTGAATGGAAGAATCTATATCCAATACCGCCCGACGTTTCTTCTTTGTCAATAAACTGCTGTCTAACTATGCCAACCATCTTTTTCTCTTGATATTTCGTTATCACAGAGCCACCTACATTAATAATTTGTATATATCTATACATCAAATATTTAACAGGAACATAGTAAAAATACATATCTTTAGGCGTGAGGTATTCTAGGGTGATATTAAGTGGCTAAAGTTCTTGAAAAATTCCCAGTTAGGTATGATATCCACAAATATCTAGGCAGAAAGCCTTGGTATATTGTCAAGGATATCATAGCATATTACAGTAGGCCGGCGGAGACAGTGATGGACTTGTTCTCCGGTTCCGGCGTAGCCGCATTTGAATCCCTGGCTCTCGGCAGGAATGCAATAGCAGTGGACAGCAGCCCCCTGTCCGAGCTCATAACCAGATCGCTTTGCGAGGCATATGACGCAGGTAGATATATGAAAATGGCTGTCTCTATACTGCCTGAACTAAAGTCTTATCAAGAGCTTTATCAGGTTGAGTTTCAAGGAAAGAGAGGCATAATCAGATACTGGCAGCCGAAACTCAATCTAGGAAAAATTTTCTTCCCAGAAGACGGTTCTACGTACACTGGTGATTTGACAGGTGCAAAACAGATTAGTGCCCACAATAGTCTTAATTCGTTTAGATGGATTCATGCTGAGACTCCGCTCCCTGTCATCAAGGGTAACATCCCTGTTAAATAGGTTCAAAACAGGTGGAGGAGGCTGGCTACGCGAAAAGCCCCTTTGTTATTACAAGAGCGATGATTTTATAGAGTTCAATGCGGTTGATGCGCTTGAAAGTAAGATGCTAAGAATGGGTACCGCATTGGCGGAAACGAATAGACTGTTGAAGGATAACGTTAATTTCACATTTCTGAGAGAGAAAGTAGAGAACATCCGATATTTGAACAAGGCTGATCTTATAGTAATGGATCCTCCATATCTTGATGAGGTCCTGTATGACAAACTTGAGGCACTTCATGATATATGGCTTGGATTTAGTCCATCGAAGCAGGATATCAAGCTCAGTTTTAACATAGCAGCAAAAAAAGCGTGCGATGCGCTGAAACGTAACGGTACGCTAGTTCTCTTAATGCATAACTACCTTCCGGAGAGTAAGAACTTTTTAGTCAATGAGCTGTTGGATGCTGGCCTTGCAAAAACCAAAGAGATACAGAATCCTGGAAGAAAAAAAGAAGGGATGACCATGGTTATGTTTCGAAAGGATGGAGGTCATAAGCCTTCTCTTAAAATTTAGAACATAGAATATAGCCTGAGAGGTCAAGCAGCCCTCGCTTATGGCTTAAGATATGCGATATGGCTTCTTTGAGTGCTAATTACGTCGTGGCGGTAACTTTTGAAGTCTAAGCTCTTCTCTCATATCTTTTTCTGGTAAAAGCGCTATAAACTCTCTGGCTAAAGCTTCGGATTTTTCTTTGGGCATGTTCGTAAGTTCTATCCCTATGCTGTCCTCTAAGACATATTTTTCATACTTAATGCCTGTCGCACCCTTGCTCTTCGATACTATTACGAAATTAAATTCCGGGTGTTCCCCTTTTTTAATGACCTTAGTTGTCCCAACGATAAGACTCACAGCATAATCAGGTAATTGCTTGAGCTCTTTGCTTATCTCTTCTGTGCGTGTACCGTATTGCTCTTTTGTGAGCTGTTTGTCCACTAGCAGAATAAAATTTATATTGCCATCTTTCATAGGAAATCCGTTTTTACCGAAATAGGAGCCTCTGCCCAATACGCCATCAATCAGTTCCTTTTCTCGAAGAGTCTTCAAGATAGGTTTGGCTTTTCCGACATATTCGGAAGCTCTTCCCCTCTCCGCGTTAGCTATTTTTTTCAGTTCGTCAAATTCCTTTTTTATATCAGCTTCTTTATCTTTTGGGCCTACAATGCATATATCCGACTTCAAATAATCATATATCCAGTCATTATAGAGTCTAGGAGGAGTTGCGAATATTACATGGCTGCCTTTCGTTATCCTTATATCATCTTTGACTTTCCCTTCAAATAGGTCATCCGTTATTTTTGGAAATGCCCTCCTCATTTTTTCTGCTATAGAACGTTCTATTTTAGTCCTTTTCTTATAATTCTGATTCATCATCTTTTTCGATTGATCGGTGGGTTCTGCTATCCAATCTATCCCATAATGGACGGTAACTGTATCAGCACGGAGAAATCCCTTGGCATTGCCAGTGCTTCCTTTTCTTTCGACGGCCGTAGCTAGAGAATTGTCCTTTTGGTCCACTGCCTTTTTGACTTTCTCAGTATCCATCTCCCTACATTAGTATTATGTTTTTCCAGGTATTAAAACATTGATATTATTCACAAAATTGGCATATGGCTTAAGATAAGGAATAGGAAAACCAAAACTACAGTCTCTAGGATTAGATGTCCTTTATGACTGACTGTACCTTGTCCATCATCTCCCTGTCCATGTTCTGTATGTTGTGTACCTTCTTTGTATGGTCAGATATCTTCTTCCAGAGCTCATCGTCAGTGTTCGCCCTTGCCCTGAAATTGCAGGAAATGCCTATGTCTGCACATGAAAAACTTCTTACCACTTTTTCACCCCAATCAAATATAACAGTTCAATTTATTTAAACTCTCTTTGATTTCCATTGAATATTCCATATGCTGTAAGTTCTCTCCTGTTATGTGATAGTTTTTTTAACTGTATGGATTTGTAATTTTTAGAAAGCTCTGCCTCGACGGTGGAGATGTGTTTGCTAAAGCCTCTTGTTATTAATTTGGTAGTCATAATCAGTGATGCCTCTGAGTCTAGCAGTTCAACCAAAGAATTGGCAATTGTAGCGCTTTCGAGAGGTGATGTATTTGTATCTATGGCTAGGATGTCGAATCTACCAAATTTCTTTAGCAGTTCAATTCTATTATTCTGGTCCATATTTGCCTTGATATGAACTATATCGTATCTGTTGACTTCTGCGCTCTGGTCATTAATCCCCTCAACATAGACCTTTTCAGTTAAACCTTCGCTCGCTATCATTTTCCGAATCTGAGGCGCATTTACTTCATCAGCTAAAACAAGAACACTTTTGCCGTTGCTTATTTTTTTATAATCCAAAAGTGCATTGTCCACTGCGACAACCTTAATCCCATGTTGAGATAAGTAGTGAGTCCAACCGCCAGGTGCAGCACCTATGTCCAAACCCCTTTTGTGCTTGTTAAGATCTATTCCAAAGAATTCTATCGCTTCCTTTATTTTAAATTCCGCTCTGTTGAGTTCGTCTCCTCCTTCTTTACTTGCCTGTCTGAATGAATCCAAAATATAATCCTTCTGTAAATGAGTATCGACATGCCCAACTATCACTGAGTCCTTAAGCAATACGGCGTACACCATGACTTCTGGCGTATTAAGGTCCGCTTTATACCCACGCTTTTCAAGGTCCCCACCCAACTGCACTTCAACAGACTTGGCAGTTCCATCAAGCATACGGTCTATTTTTTTCACTTCTATCTTGAATGAAGAGTACTTGTGGTTATCAATCACCTTGGAAAGGACATCCTCGATTTTTTGGTATTCAATCGGATCTCTCATCTCAATAACAGCGTCAACAGGCATTACAAAATCTACGAATGATGAAGCAGCTCCTTTGATTTTTCCAGGTACATCATCCGAAGTATCTTTCGCTTCCAATTTGAAGAAAGCAGTATTGAGGGTATTGTTGTTATTGATTTTGTATGGCTCAAGTTTGCATTCCGGCAAAACAGACAGTACTTGTCTCTCAGCCATCCTGCTGAATCTATGGTCTATGAAAACCAAGTATGTTTTTATTGTTATGCCACCACACTTATTATATTTTATTCATCATATCTTAATATTTCATTATGCTACTATTAATGCAGAGTAGATTTATGGCAATCATTCGTCCGTATAAGGACAGCGACTTTGAGGACTATGCAGGAACTCTTCTGCAGACTTGGCCATTCAAAAATATCCAAGAAGCCAGAGAGAACGTTGCAGAAGGAGTAAAGAGAGCAGAGGCTAAAGGAGAGGAGATTTGGGTAGCTGAAGTTGATGGCACAGCGGCAGGATTCATCATAATCGAGTTCACGAAAGACTGGAGTGATGGTGGCGAGTCTTTTAAGGATGAAACCGTCTGCATCGACTGGTTTGACGTCAATCCCAAATTCCAACAGAAAGGCATTGGAAAGGAGCTCCTCCTGAAGGCTGAAGAAAGAGGAAGGGAGAGGGGACTCCATCAAATCTCAATGAATACATCAATAAAGAATGTGCAAATGATGAACTTTGCTTCAAAAAACGGATTTAAATCTGA
>JBEKPX010000066.1:0-3679 GCA_049520335.1 Candidatus Micrarchaeales archaeon
AAATTACAATCCTGCTCCGAATCCCAGTCTAGCTGAGGTAGCACCACTGGAAAAACTGCCATTCGATCTACAAAGCGGAGAAAAAATCATAAGAGAGCTTAAACCTCAATTTCTTGGGTTTATGGTATCCAGGGCATTTGGTGGCTACTTAGGAATTTTGGTGCTTATTATTTTCATAATCGCCGCAGGTATAGTGGTGTTTAGCGGGGTACTCGCAGGAGTTTTAAGTGCTATATTGTTGATAGAGGTAAGTAAAGATCTTTTGATTGGGATAGCTATTGTGCCTCTCACAATACTAGTAATAATATCGATAAAGCCATTCATCTCATACGGTAAATCCTGGTACTGGATCACAAATAATAGAGTTATCGGGAAAAGGGGATTTTTAGGATATAGTATCGATTCAATACCTTTGGAGAATGTAAGCGACATTGTGCTCTCCAGAACCTTGTTAGATAGACTTCTTGGTCTATCCTCTTTGACAATTGTGCCGATGGGAGGAACTAATTCGGGAATGGAAGGTGACACGACTGATGAAAAGTTTCGAAACACTAACTTTTTTCCCGCATTACCGCAGAATACTGCTAGGGAATTGCAGAGAGTGTTATTTAACTTAAGAGAGGACTTAAGAAAATCCAGGGTGGCGCAGTCAGCGTTTAGTGCGTCGGCGTCTGGGAGTTCGGAAGTCGCTCAACCAAAGAGTGATTTTCCGAGGGGCACCACATAGTCAGAAATGAAAAATGAACGTCTGTATGTCAAAATATGCAATATCTTATAATGGTGAATAAAATGGCAAAAAAAAGCAGAGGAGGTAGAATGGAAGCAGCCAAAATGCGTGCTGCAAAATATGGGAAAGGTAAGAAAAAGCAACACCCTCGCATGGTCAAGAACCGCCCAGCGGGAAAAAGAATAATGAAAACGTAGTAAATCCACAAGATTGGTTGCGGTAAAGGGAAAGATGGCCGCAACCTTGGGTTTAAAATGACCGATTGCAAGAACCTTTTAAGGTTATGGGGGGAGTTGGAATTCTATGGCGACTCTCCGCGGGCCCATTGGAATAGAATTCCTAACTGCACCGGAAACACTAGGTTGTTAATCAGTAATAAATAACTTGCTCTCCTATTCTTCTCGGCGAGAAGAGTAGGTGTTTAAAATAACGAGTTTACATAAATTGAACAACTCCAATTTATTCTTAACATTAATAAGTGTAGGGATAGGATGGCTGTAGAGGAGACTGTAAATTTCCTTGAACTTGCATGCTTGTTCAAGATAACACAGGACACAACGCTTGAGCGCTTTGGAGGCACGATAAATGCCAGCGTGTTCGATGCTGCCAATATAACAGGTTCGCTGAAGCAGAAGGGTTTGATTGACTTTACCGCTTATTATCCTGGGCCAAACAGCATAACACTCACGGAGGTGGGAAAGAAATTGAAGGACGATGTTGAGACGAAGAGCACAAGTGCAATTGACAACCTCGATGATGAAATACTGATACAGATGTCAGGCGGCAAGAGGTACCCAATTGAACTGCAGAACACGCTTAACATCAGGCCGATGGACCTTGCTTTCAGAATCTACAAACTGTTCAAGCAGAACTTGGTCGCATACGAACTTAAGAACGGCAATGTAGAGCTGATGCTCACCGAACAGGGCTTCCTGCGTGCGAAGACGCCGCAGACGGTGCAGACGCCTCAGGTACAGCCGCAGACTGCGACTATGAAACCGCCAAGCACTCCGGCACAGCAGATTGCGGGAAAAGAGGGGGCAGCCAAGGCTAACGAGCAGATAAAAACTCCGAAGAAGCACAGAAGCATGCTGATTCCTCTTATTCTAATCATAATCCTGGCTCTCTTGGTTGTGGGCGTTCTCATCAAGTTCTCCATAATTAAGTTGCCTTTCAACCTGACTGTCTGATTAGTAGTGAATGCATGCCAATGTTCGACTATATCCAAGGCAAGAAACTGCTTGAGAGATACGGGATAAAAAGTATTGATAGCAGATACGTCTCTAGTGTGGAAGAGGCAGTGAAGTTTGCCGGAAAGGATAAGATAGTACTAAAGCTCATATCCGATAAGGCAATACATAAGTCAAAGGCAGGATTGGTGAAACTCGAGCTCGTGGAGCAGAATGAGATAGCCAGTGCTTACAACGACCTGATCAGGAAGGGGAAAGTGCTGAAACCGTACAAGATACTCGCACAGAAGATGGCAAAGAGCGGTGTTGAGATCATAATAGGCGGGAGCACTGATAAGCAGTTTGGAAAGATTCTGCTCGTCGGCCTAGGCGGAATATATGTTGAGACTTTCAAGGACGTGCAACTGGGGCTATGCCCAATCACTAGGAATGATGCGCTTTACATGATTAGCGAGCTGAAATCCAAAAATATAATCACCTACAACGGGGAAGCAGAGAAACAGGTTGTGGACCTTCTGCTTAAAGTCTCCAAGCTCCTTGTTGAGAAGAAGAACATAAGCGAGCTGGACCTAAACCCGGTGATACTTAGGAAAGACTCGTACGACGTAGTTGACATAAGAATGATAGAGGGATAGAATGCCTGAAAGGTTTAATCTGACTCCGATGCTGAAGCCGAAGAGTGTTGCGATAATCGGCGCTTCGAGGAACCCGGAGAAAGTGGGAAACATAATACTCCAGAACTACATAAGCGCTGGCTACTCGGGAAAACTATACCCCGTCAATCTCAATGCGGAGGAGGTGCTTGGGCTCAAGGCTTACAAGACAGTACTTGAGATAGGCAGCGAGATAGACCTTGCTGTGATTGCGATACCAGCACCCGTGGTTCCGATGGCTCTGGAGCAATGTGGCAAGGCGAAGGTCAAGTCGGCGATAGTAGTAAGCGGTGGATTTGCAGAGATTGGAGAAACAAAGCTGCAGGATCAGATATCAGAGATTGCGAAAAAGTACAAGATGCCGCTCCTGGGGCCTAACTGCCTTGGCGTCGTAGATACCAGATCCAGGACAGATACAATGTTCCTTCCCTCTTTCAAGATAAGCAGGCCGCAGGTAGGTTTTGTTAGTTTCGTTTCGCAAAGCGGCGCTGTAGGCAGCACTGTTCTTGACATAATAGGCGGCGAGGGCTTCGGCCTCTCGAAGTTCATATCTTATGGGAATGCGGCGTATGTTGATGAGGTCGACATACTTCAGTACCTTATGGATGACATCGAGACGAAGGTGATCATATTCTACCTTGAGGGAATAAAGCGCGGGAAAGAGTTCGTTGAGCTTGCAAGAAAGATAACAAAGAAGAAGCCGGTAATCATTCTGAAAGCGGGAAGAACGGACGCAGGAATCGCGGCAGCGCATTCACATACCGCCTCTTTGGCAGGCAACTATGCAGTGCAGGAGGCAATATTCAAACAGTTCGGATTCACGGTTGCTAACGACCTTAATGAACTCATATATTATGCAAAGGCTTTCGCGTCCGAGATAGAACCGGCAGGGAACAGGGTAGCGGTCATAACTAACGGGGGAGGAACTGGCGTAATCACAGCTGATGCAATAGGCTCATCAAGGTATCTCAAGATGGCGGAGTACTCGAACCAGACAAAGAAAACACTGAGGAAAAGCATGCCGCCGCTTGTGAATATCACGAACCCACTCGATCTAGCCGGAGATGCTGATGAGAAAAGATACGAGGATGCGTTCATCGCAATCAGCA
>JBEKPX010000067.1:0-3666 GCA_049520335.1 Candidatus Micrarchaeales archaeon
CACATACGACATGACAACCCCCATCATAGACTCTCTGGAAGGGGTAACGGATGCGATAAGAGATACGAACTGGAACGAACTTAGAGGGGAACTTGACAAGGCAATATTGAAAGACCTTGGTCTTAGAGTCTATAGGATTCATCTCGAAGGCAGATTCAATATAAAAGGCATGCTGACTTCGAAGCGCGAGATAAGGAAACTTGTTAGCGAGAAGATAGTGGACGGTTGGAATGATCCAAGGCTCATGACAATTCGCGCGCTTGGAAGGAGAGGCATTCAGCCTGCCGCAATAAGAAACTTCGTTCTACGTTTTGGAATGAGTGTTACCAGTGCAGTAGTAGTAGATATCAATATGCTACTTGCGGAGAACAAAAAGTTCATAGACCCAATCGCTAAACACATGTTTTTTGTAAAGGATCCTGTCAAAATTATTGTAAAAGGTGCGCCGAAGACTAGCGCGAAACTGCGCCTGCATCCTTCGAAAGACATGGGCTTCAGAGAGTACGCAACCACGGGCACGTTTTACATAAGCGGTGATGACGCAGCCGCACTCGTGGAGGGAGAAGTTGTAGCGCTCAAGGACCTTCTGACTGTGAAAATACTTTCAAAGGACAAAATGCAAGTGACTGCAGAAGTAGCATCTTCGGAAAAAAGGGACAAGATAATACAGTGGGTTCCTGACGGAAAGTATGTTGAATGCTCAGTATTAGTTCCGGAAGCGTTAATTGATGAGGAAGGCAATGTGAGGAGAGACAGCCTTAAAGTTGAGAAAGGTTACGTTGAGAACTATGCGACAAAACTAATGGAGCACGAGATAGTTCAGTTCGAGCGCTTCGGCTACTGCATACTTGACAACAAGAAAAGCATGCAATTCATCCTAACATCAAAATAAGCGTTGGTTTTTTAAGCTTGATTATTTTAAGAAGAAGTTAATTCATACTGAAGGTGACCAGTTTTGAACACGAGAGAAATGGATGGAGTTAGGGTGGATGCTGAAAGAAACTCTCGTGACGTTCAAGACAATCCGACGATTGAGGTAAATGCTATAAAGAAGATAGTAAGGGAGAACTGGGAGTCAAAACTTAAGGAGAAGGGGACTAACCTGGAGATACTCGGCAAGCATGTTGAGTTCATGACAAGGGAGCTTGGGTCTATAGGATATGAAACCATGTGCATGCAGAACATCGTCTCGCACACAAAGCACATGTCGAATGCTGAGCTCCTAGCATATACACACCTCGTTGAGGCGCTAGCAATAGGCTATAAATCAAGGTTTGGATGGGACTTCGGAGGGCTGCTGGTAGCAGGCGTGACCTCAGTATCGAAGGACCTGCGCAGCGTCAGGAAGCATTTTGATTATCTGGTCTCATACTTGTCGGAGAACTCGGCGGTGTTCGACAGGGCAATAGAGAGGGAGATGAGGAATACTGATAGGTTGAACTTTGAGCTGAGCAAGAAAGATTCCGGGATCCTCAGGTTCCTCAGGAAAAAGGACATACTTCTTTTGAAAAGCAGGATAAAGGCAAAGCAAGCGAAGATAAGCAGATTCAAGAGCAGGAAAGAGAGGTACAGCGTGCTCGCTGACACAGTTAAAACAAGAGCGTCGCAGCCCTACCGCATGAAATAGACCAAGCTTTTTCGGTCATGCGTCTAGCTTTATAAATTCAAAAATGCAGGTATTTGTGTATGGCGGACAAGCAAGCCCTGCAGCAGAAGCTTGAAGAGCTGCAGAAGGATTATTCGAAGACCAAGTACAACAAGGCCACTAACAAGTATCTCAGCCTCCTCAGGGCGAAGATGGCGAAAGTGAGGAGGGCCATGGCGGAGAAGAAGGGCAAGAAAGGCGAGGGCTTCGGAGTCAGGAAGTCGGGAGACGCCACGATAGTGCTGGTCGGCTTCCCTAACGCAGGCAAATCATCTTTGCTCAATAAGCTCACGGGAACAGATTCCAAGGTAGCGAGTTACGCCTTCACAACACTCAGCGTGATACCTGGCATGCTCCAGTACAACGGTGCGAAGATACAGATGCTTGACATCCCGGGGCTGATAGAGGGCGCACATCTGGGCAAGGGATCGGGCACGCAGGTGGCGAGCGTAATAAGAATAGCGGACCTGCTGATCTTCGTAGTAGACGCCACCGAGCCGGACCAGCTGCCCACACTAGTCGAGGAGCTCTCGCTTCTTGACATCAAGGTTAACAGGGAAAAGCCAAGGGTGATGATAGAGGAGAAGGGCTCCGGCGGCATAATTGTGGAGAGCAACGGGCATAAGATTCCGGAGAAAGGCGAGGTGACCGCGATACTTAACGAGACGGGCGTATACAACGGGAAGGCGATATTCTACAGCAACATGGACGCGGAGGAGCTCATAGCGCTACTCGTCGAAAAAGCGGTTTATGTCAATGGGATTGTCGCATTGAACAAAATGGACCTTTTGGACAGGTCTAAGGCCGAGCAGATTCGCAGAGATATGCAGTCTAAGTTCAAGATGCAGGTAGTCGCGGTAAGCGCAACGAGGGAGACCAACCTCGAGGAGCTCAAGGAGACGCTGTTCGACAAACTCGGGCTGATAAGAATATACCTCAATCCCAAGGAGGGCAACGTTGATTTTTCAAAGCCGTTCGTGACCAAGGAAGGCAGCACGATCCTGGACGTCGCGAAGGGGCTTCACTCGAAGGCAGCGAAAAACCTGAGATTCGCATACGTCACCGGCAGCAGCGCGAAGTTCAGCAACCAGAAGGTAGGCGGAGACCACGTTGTCAATGATGGGGATGTCGTCACGCTGGTTTACGAAAGATTCTGAACTGATCGGTGAACTATAAGGAACTGCAATGGTTTAAAATACTGTAAGCATATATAGAGCTGATATTATGGCAAGATTGGATATGAATTTGAGGAGGAGAAACCTGCCTCCCGCATTTGTTTTCACTATTGTGTTATTTGGACTTGGGATGTTCTTTATAGGATACATAGCGCTGAACAGCGCAAGGATCAATATGTCCATCTTCAGAGTTTCTACAAATGTAGGAGCTGCACAGTTCGAAAGCGTCACGTCAAATGCATCCATAACCGTCTCGGCAAGCGGGAAAGTGACCTCCGACCCTGATGAGGCGCTAATCTACCTTTTCCTTAACGCGACTGGAAACACAGTCTCGTCTGCGGTTAATAATCTGAGTTCTAGCGCAAAAACGCTGAACTCTACGCTAATGCCACTCCTGGGAGAAAATACGAGCCTCATCAGAACACTATACTACAGGGTGTACTCGCCTGCAGAGTGCATGAATGTCTCGCCCTATTACTATCCGAAGCCATACTATTGCATACCGCCGCTATCCCCTAAGATCTATGTCGCAAGCGAGTATCTTCTTGTGACTCTGCCTGATGTTGACAATGTCGACCAGGCGATTATGGAAGTATCAGCAATTCAAGGGACTGGAATAAGCGACGTCAGTTCAACGCTATCGAGCCAGAAGCAGACGACGATGATGCAAGAGGCGCTAGTGCTCGCTATGGATAATGCAACTAGCCAGGCTCAAACGGTCGCTGGAAGCGGCGCGCAGTTGAAGGTCAAGAATATCTCAATCAACAGCGGATACATAACATACCCTTACATGATGAATGGAGGCGGAGTATTCGCTAGCGCATCATCATATTCCGGCAACCAGAC
>JBEKPX010000068.1:0-3592 GCA_049520335.1 Candidatus Micrarchaeales archaeon
ATCATCAGAAGAATCAGGAAGATGAGTTCCAGGAGCTGCGGTGTCTCATTTATGACAATTATCGATATTATAGCAACAGTCGGGATTTCAAGAGAGAGAGCAGGCTCTACTGCAGCGATCTTTCCTCTCTTCAGCGCCTCGAAGTCTATGAGTGCGGCAAGGAATATTACCACGGAAACTGAGAACATCGTAAGTAGCGCCTGCGGTGAATAAAGATAGCTTACCAGATCCTTGTAAATGAAAGGAATTAGGATTATAGCGCCAAAAGCCACGATGAACAATATGGTCTCCCAGTCTCCGATGTGTCTCGTGGTCTTTTGAATTAGGAAATCGCCTATGCCCCAGAAGAAGAGCGCACCTATGGCGAAGGCAACTCCGATTCCGAATCCCATGAGCCTACTTTATTACCAAAAGATTAAAACTTGATAACTTGCTGGACTGTCAGTGCAGGCTGAACTTCTTCTTCACTTTGGCTATCTTCGGACCGATGACTAGCGCGCAGTACGGCTGGAAACGATTCTTTTTGTAGTAATCCCTGTGATAGCCCTCGGCGGGATAGAAAACTTCAAGCTTCTTGATTTCAGTCAGTATCGGTTTGTCAAGCTCCTTCTGCAATCCTTTTATGAATTCTTCTGCCTTGGTCTTCTGCTCTGCTGAGTTGTAGAGTATTATAGATCTGTACTGCGACCCGATGTCATTTCCTTGTCTGCCAATTGAGGTCGGGTCGTGCATCGTGAAAAAGATATCAAATATCTTTTCTAGCGGCATCAATTTGGAGTCGTATTCAAGGAGGAGGACTTCGGCATGCCCCGTTTTTCCAGTGCAAATCTCCTCATAACTAGGATTCTTCGTAATCCCTCCGGCGTAGCCAGGCTCTGTCCTTGCTACTCCTTCGAAAAGCTTGAATACTGCTTCTGTGCACCAAAAACACCCTCCACCTAAGACAATAGTTTCTGTTTCCGTTTTTTCTTCGGGCATATGGTTATTCCTCATCTATGTTTTAAGTAAGTATTTTCTATCTGTTTAATTTTGGCTATTCTCCTCATGTGTTTCGTCTCCCCGCTGAAAGGCACGGAAAGCCACGTCCACACAATCTTTTTGGCAAGCGCTGGCTTAGTCATCCTGCCCGCAAGGCACAGCACGTTCACGTTTCCATGCTTCTTTGCAACTGTCGAGCTTTCCTTGTTCCATGCCACAGAAGAGTATATGCCAGGCACCTTGTTCGCAGCCCTGTCCATGCCTTGACCAGTGCCGCAGATCAGTATGCCTTTAGCTTTGTGTCTGAGTACGTCTTTGCAAACCTTTAGCGCGTAATCAGGATAATCATCTTCTGGGTCATAGGAAACTGGTCCGTCATCCTTAACTTCAAAACTTTTCTCTTTGAGGTACTCTACTATGTTCTCCTTCAACTTGAATCCTGCATGATCGCTTCCTACATATATCTTTTCTTTAGTCATCTCAAGCCTTTTCGGGTATGAATCTCAATGATATCGAGTTTACGCAGTGCCTGACGTTCTTGGGCGTATAACCCTCCCCTTGGAAGATATGGCCCAGATGGGCTCCGCATCTTGCGCATTCTATTTCTGTCCTGATTCCGTCAGGGTCAGGCACCCTTTTGACTGCGCCCTTTATCTCGTCATCGAAGCTGGGCCATCCGCATCTTGCATCGAACTTGTCTTTCGAGCTGTACAATGGCGCCCCGCATCTCTTGCAGACATACGTGCCCGGCTTGAAGTTCTTCTCGTACTCGCCGCTGAACGGCGTTTCAGTACCCTTGTTCACTATGACTTCCTCCTCTTCAGGAGTAAGCTTTCTCAGCTTCATCGCATCCCCAAGCTGATCTTTACTCCTTAGATTTATAATTCTTGCAGAGCCCGCTCGGTCATCAGAAGAAACTTGGCTCCATCGCTTACCTAATGCTTAAAATATTCGAAATGTCAATGAAAGATAGTATCCTAGAGACATTTGGCTTTGATATTATGTTCTTTGGAGGAAGGGGGAGGCTTGAAAATGTTAAGCTGCAGGAGCTTGGCTCTTTTCTGGATCCGCTCTTTGAGAAGAAGCTAGGCCAGTTCGTGCCACAGACAGACAGTACTCTTGGCGAGCTGGAGAAGGCAAAGCGGCAATTCATCATCGCATGTGATGAATTTGAGAAATCTAATCCCGAACCCTACACCGAAGATCTGTACACGGTGAACATCAACTTCATAAAGGCTCAGAAGAACCTGTATGCGCAGGCGCTGAGAAAACTGGCAGGCAATCTCGTGATGAAATCTGATGGTGAGATGAATGCTTACGAGTCGTACCTGCTTATCGCATCCAACCTGGAAAGTGTGATGAATGAGATGCTCAAGGCGAATGCTACATTCAGGCAGGTGGTGCACTGCTATTCAAACAACCTAGGCAATTTCAAGAAGACCTTCTCTAATATCGAAAGGCTGACAGCTGCGATTAGAAATGCACTTGATAAGGAATCGGAAGAATTCTCAAGATACAAAGAAGTCAAGGAACTTGCATTAAGGCTTAATCGTAACATAAGGGAGCTTGAGTCGCTGAAAAACAATGTTGAAGCACTGAAGAGCATGGAAACGAAATCAGGAATGGCTGATACGGACCTCTTGGACATTTCTAATAACTTGGAAACCAAAAAATCAGAGTTGCTGGGCGTGATAAACGAAATCTCCAGAATGCGCGGCAGGATGGAGTCGCTCATAGCGCCGTTGGAGAGAGCAGCCAAGAAGTTCGACCATTTCTCTCTTAGCAAGAGGAAGCTTCATCCATTCATCGAGAATCCTATGAGCAGCATGGAGAACGAGGCTTCTCGCAATGAGTTCAAGACTCTGGTGAATGCGCTGAAGGAAGCAGTAGATGCGGGAAGCATAGAGGTTAATAACAAAGTGGAGATCGGCAGATCCGTATCGAACGTATTGGGCGCAGATTTTTACTCAATCTCAAGCTCGCTCAACTCGCTTGAGCAAAAAAGAAGGGAGGTTGAGGGAGAGATAGGCACTCTTGAAAGGAACCTTAATGCACTTAAAGAGAAAAAGACATCGCGCGAGAGGCAGAAGAGAGAGATGGAGATGATTGAAGGAAAAATAAAAGAGATGGAGAATGAGAGGAACTCTACTAAGAGCAAGATAGAAAAGTTATTTTCAGAGTATTATGGAAAATCTATCTCTCTGATGTTTTGACATCTGTGAAGACAGGCTGAATTCATATTGAATCAGCTTGGATTCACCTATAGCTCTTGACCTGTTTTACCCACTCCCTGCATTCTGCGTCGGTCGACATGCGCCACGAAACCCTGGGAGAGAGGTCGACCATCCCAATCTTCGGCCCGTCGGCCGAGGCATTCCTTTTGTATTGCTGCGTTGAAAATCTCACATAGAAGTTGATGAGCCACTTCTTCAATGTGCCTATGTCATACGCCTCTCCGAACGCATTCTGCGCAACGTCAAGTATCTTCTGCGGTCCCGCCCCGTGGCGAACGTGCCAGTAGAGGAAGAAGTCATTAAGCTCGTAAGGTCCTATCTCATTCTCAGACAGCTGCGTTATCTTGTTCTCAATCCTGGATGGCAGGAGCTCCGGGCTT
>JBEKPX010000069.1:0-3361 GCA_049520335.1 Candidatus Micrarchaeales archaeon
ATAAACCGGCTTTCTGTTTGCTCGTTTGTCTTTTTGCAAATAACACTTATATCTTACATGAAACTTCTCCAGCGAAAATAAAATGTCTTCTTTCAAGTTGCTCGATATCGTTGAAAAAGTGGCGGTTTTATTCCAAACACTTCCATCCGTATCTATGAGTCCTCTTAAAAATCCAGAATAGAATTTCTTTTCATGACTTTTTCTATTTTTAAGTCCTATAGTTAAACTTTTTGCACGTTTCCAAATCAAATATTCTTTAAAAAAGTTTAAAACTTCTTTAGAAATAATTCTCACTATGGTTACATTGTAAGGAGGGTATTCATAGATCCAAGGTCTTTTATTAAAAACTTTATAGAATAATTGTGCTACTTTCTTTACATATCCTTTATACGAAGAATCTAGAGATACTCTTATTACATATTTGTATTTGTCATCAAGATAGTAATTTCCATCTCCTGCAAATATTCCAACAACTTCACCAATGTCTTCCAAAACTTTTTTATTAACATTGACCTTTTTTTGTTTCAGTCCCCAAAATTTTCTATACCAATAATACACTGTACTCTTAGACAAAATGAGCTTTTTAGAAATTTCAGACAGACTCCTTCCCAAAAGTGCCATATTTTCTATTTCCGCTATCTGCAATGAATTCAATCTTCGCATAAGATGCACTGAGTCTCAGAAGATCACCTAGTCAGATAAATGGCAACTGGAAACATTATATTTCTTATCTTCATGACTGCCTGAGCAGATCCTTTATCCACTTGTTCTTTTTCATTATTAATTAACTTTACTTTTACTTGTATTTGAGTTTCAAGGCTATCAATATTGCTATAGATGCACTTGACACGCCATCCCAGACCATCACGGGAACAGAGCCAATCAAAGAGCCGTAGACTGTCCACATCACGACTCCTGCAAACACCACGCCCAAATACGCCAATGAAAGGTCATGCGTCGATTTTGTCCTTGCAGATTTTATTATCTGAGGCAAGGAAGACAGTGTCGTCAGCAGCCCTGCCATAAAGCCTAGAGCATCAACATACAATACCAAGCAATCAGCACATATTCGTATTATCCCGCTGGGGTGATTTGAACACCCAACCTACCGGTATCTGCTTCCAAATGGAAGCGAGCAAAACTACAGCCGGTCGCTCTGCCA
Source organism: Candidatus Micrarchaeales archaeon (assembly GCA_049520335.1). Classification (GTDB taxonomy): domain Archaea; phylum Micrarchaeota; class Micrarchaeia; order Micrarchaeales; family CABMGC01; genus JAJYVH01. The sequence goes on from JBEKPX010000069.1 coordinate 1,163, forward strand.
TTGAGCTACAGCGGGAGCTTAATTATAGGGTTTAGTGAACATTAATATAGATATATGAGTTGTAAAATTATATCTAGGCGCAATTTCGGTATCGGCGACCGCCTGCGCTGTTAGGGGTGATGCTGTCCAAAAAGATGAGGAGACTCTTGAAGAAATGCTTAGAAGACACCTAATACCCCTCTATATCTACAAGATAAAGGACTTCATCAACCAGATAATAAGAAACAAGAATTTCCATGACTCACTAGTCACGTCATTCGCCTTTCTTAGCCTCGGAATCGCATTCCCATTCCTTCCCCCACTATTCTTCCTTCCATTATTGATTTTAGTGTTTATCCTCACTTTCATACATCCCCTTCTAGGGTTGCTTGGCCTACTCCTTCTAACACTGCCGATGCTCATCTATCAGGCGCCGTTGCTAGCATGGCTCTGCGCAATACTGATAAGCATCTCGCTTATTCTAGGTTACAAGCACTACAGGGCAATAACCTATACGTATGCGCTCATTGCCTTGCCGCTTTCCTCTCTTGGTCTATTACTTGAGATTCCTGCATTTGTCCTATCTGTTCTAGTACTTGGTTTTAAGCGCAGTGCGATGATGGATACAGCAGCGATACTGCTGATGGTTATGTTCTCAAGTATGGCGAACCTGCCTTTGTATGGACCTATAGCTTTCAACTCATCTCAAGGACATGCGCTGATTACGGACAAATCCGTCGTTTCCTATACTACAGTTAACACAGTCTCAAAACCTCCAGTAGAGTATGGAAACATACTTAGCTCATGGTCACATTCAGTCTCGACACTGTTCAACTTCGATGTCTCCAGCCTGATAATCAACACTTTCTATTTCGCCATTGTCTCAATAGTATACAACCTCCAATTCACAATCCTGCAGATACTAGTATGGCTGTTCATCGCATTCGCTATAAGCAACTACGCCATTGCGAGCCGTTCCTCATACAAGGGCTCCCTTGCAAGCTTGTTTGGGGTGTTCCTGGCAGTATCATCCTTCTTCTTCTCATCAATAAACAAGCTAACCTTCAGCTATCTGATGCCTGTGAGTTTCCTTATCACTGTTGTATTCATTTTCATTCTAGAAACACTTAACATAAACGTTGTGCAGGCACTAGAAGTCATGAAGCAAGATGTGCTTGGCAAGTTCGGAGTGGCATTTGAAGATCTAACAAGAGGTTCAAACGAAACACTCGAAGACGTTGCAAACTATGACCAGACTAAGCAGGAGATAAAGGAAACGATACTCCAGCCCATAGAGCACAGGGAGATAGCGGGTGCATATAAGGTGCATCCTGCAAAAGGAATCCTCCTTTTCGGGCCTCCGGGCACGGGCAAGACCCTTATAATGAGGGCTCTCGCGAACGAGATACGTGCAGGATTCTTCTACGTGAAGGGATCATCACTTCTCTCTCCGTATCCTGGAGAAAGCTCACAAGCATTATCAAAGATATTCGCAACAGCAAAGAGGCACGTTCCATGTGTTCTCTTTTTCGATGAGATAGATTGCATAGCGGGAAAGAGGGAATCTCAGGAGAGCGCAACGGGAAGGGAACTGATCACGACGCTCCTCAGCGAGATGGACGGTTTCCAGAAGATATCTGATGTCGTGATAGTGGGAGCAACTAACGTGCCGCAGCTTCTCGATCCGAGCATAATGAGGCCAGGCAGATTTGATAAGATAATCTACATGCCTCTCCCAGACCAGCCTGGAAGGGCAAGCATATTCAAGCATTATCTCGTAGGGCTTCCCGTCTCAAAGGACATGGACTACGACAAGCTAGCAAGTCTTACTACAAGGTTTTCTGCTGCAGACATAAAGAACGTATGTGAGGAGGTGAGCAGACAGGTCGGAGACGTTGCTATCGCAAAACGATCAGTGCTCATGATAAAAATGGCTGATGTATTAAAAGTCATCAAGGCGGTGAAGCCTTCGACCTCTCTTGCTAGGCTGGAGGAATACAATACCTTCAAAGTCGATTATGAGAGAAGAATGTTCCCTGAAAAGCAGGTGGAATACGAGAAGCGTGTGAATCTGAACGATGTGGTCGACCTCGATGAAGCAAAGAAGGCACTCCATGAGGCGGTCGAGGTGCCGATACTGCATCCAGAACTAATCAAGCGTTACGACGTAGGAAGCATAAAAGGGATACTTCTCTTCGGTCCTCCTGGAACTGGGACCCA
>JBEKPX010000070.1:0-2883 GCA_049520335.1 Candidatus Micrarchaeales archaeon
TCGTATCTGAAGGGATTTATCAGGATATGTACAAGTTCAAGGAGAGTATATTCTTGGAGAACTGGCCAAAAGTAAAGAAGGCTGAGATTGATAATGCACTGGAAGGTGAATTCAGTATCGCGCAAGAAACAATAACAGCGTTGCTCAATGCTAGAGAGAAGACAAACATAAAGCTCAGATGGCCAATCGCCAATGCCACGATTGAAGTCAAAGATAGCAGTGTGGAGAACACACTGCTTAAGTTTACTGAAATCATAGAAGATTATGTTAACGCAAAGCACCTGAGCATCAAGAAGGTCAAGTCCTTCGGGAAGGAGATAAGGCCTGTATTCACGAAGATCGGGCCGGAGTTCAAGGAGAATGCGCAGATCATAGCAGATGCCTTGAAGAAAGAAGATCCCGAGAAGGTCACAACATCAGTCTCGACTAGCGGCTACTACCCTCTCGATACAGAGAGAGGCCTATTCAATATAAGACCCGAACATTTCATGGTATTGGAGAAGCTTGAAGACGAGAATGCGATAGAGTTCAAATACGGGATTGCGCGCGTTGACAAGCAGATAAGCAAGGAGCTCTGGGAAGAGGCAATGGTCAGGGAGTTCGAGAGGAGGGTACAGCTTGCGAGGAAGGAAATGCAGCTGAAGAAAACAGATAGGATAAATGTGTTCTACGAGACCAGTGTGCAGTTTGCCGAACTAATCAAAAGAAATTCCGGAAGCATAAAGAAGAATGTTGGCTCAAAGATGCTTAAGGAGGGAATAAGAGAAAACATCGCAGCGAAGGAGGAGGAAGTGGAAGGGGAGAAGCTAAGGATAGATATCGAGAAAGTAGAGAAAGGATGATTCAGGACTTAACCGTGTTTGCGTTCTTGTACATTTTCCTGCTGGGCATCTTGCTCCAGCAGTCTTTGCATATAATGATTCTCGTAGTCTTGCTCTTCCTTTTAGAGCTCTTCATGCAGTCGTTGCACATCTTCCTATTGCAGTAATCACAGGTCACCGACTTGAATATGTCCTTTTTACATCTCTCGCATATCACAAAATCACTAGTCATTAGACTTAGAGAATATAAGCCACAAGAAAGTATAAATTACCCATCCATGAACAGCAAAACGAATGATTAAATACAGGGAAAATAAGAGTTATCCAGTGAGTCGAATGGTTAGCAAAGAGGAACAAAAAGGAAAGACAAGTACAAATCAGATCTTCAAAGCAGAGATTAGAGTTGAAGTAAAAAGAGCTAATGAGGAGGCGGTCAGGGACACAATCAAACGTGCGGCATTCGAGGAATTTTTGTTATCGATAATCGAATCGGAAGCTACCGAAGAGGCGAACGCACCAGCCGCAGCTGCATTTCGTGATGTAGAAAGACTCAGGCACGCAGAAAGGCAGACTGATTAAAAAAACAGATTGCTTATTTTTCGCAAGTGGGCAGGAATAATAATCTAAGCTTACAAAATTCTAATGATAGCATGAAGAATATCGAGGTTGAGCTTAGGAGTTTCATATCAGACAAGAAATACGATCAACTTCTCAAACTCTTTAATAAGGAGGGCAAACTGGTCAGCAAGGATAACCAAATTACCTACTCGTTGAATGACAGGAACAACATACGAATCCAGAAGAATGACTTCGGTTCCAAACTTTGGATAAAGTTGGGCGGGGAAAACCAGCATGATGCAGTGCATGAAGAGGTCGAGATAAAATTCAACAGGAACGATTTCGACAAGATGGAGAAGGCAGTTACTATAATGGGGTTCGCGCCTAAGATAAAATGGTTCAGAAAGAGGCACACTTTCAGGTGGAGAGGCATCAGTGCGATGGTGGATTACACAAAAGGATACGGCTATATTCTGGAACTGGAGAAACTCTGCAATAAAGGTGACGAAGAATCTGTACTGACAATGCTCAAGGAGAGAATGCACGATTTAAACCTCAAGGTCACCCCAAAAGAGGAATTCGACAAGCGATACGCTTATTATAAAGAGAACTGGCGTAAACTAACGGCGTCAAAATGAACCGAAGAGTGGTCATAGAGACCTACGGCTGTACGCTGAATCAATCCGACAGCGAAATGATGGGTGCACTTCTCGAACAAGAAGGCTATCTTGTGCATCATGGAGAGTGTGGTGTGAAAGAGGATTACGACTATGTCATACTCAACACATGCACGGTCAAGCCACCCACAGAACAAAAAATACTGCACAGAATAAAGGAACTGAGAGGCTACGGCAGCAGACTCATAATCGCTGGATGCATGGCGAGCGCAAACTCAGACATGATAGCAAAATTGGCTCCAAAAGCGGGCATAGTAACGACTTCAAACACTGCAAAGATATCCGAAGCACTAAGCTGCATAGAATCCGGTGGACGTGCGGTGTTTGATAAGTATTCAATAGTAGACAAACCCGCATTCTTCAAAACGAACGGTTCCGTGATAGCGAAGATACCTATAAGCGAAGGCTGCCTGAGCAACTGCAGTTTCTGCGAGACCAAATTTGCAAGAGGGCCTTTGCACAGTTTCTCCGAAAGCGCGATACTGAAGGCAGTGGAGGCGGACGTAAGCAAAGGTGCTAAGGAGATTGAGCTCACTTCACAGGACTGCGGTGCCTATGGTTTGGACAAGAAGACGAACATAACCGAGCTTGTCCGCAAAGTTTCGAACCTGGATGGAGATTTCAGGATAAGGATAGGCATGTTGAATCCCGAGCACCTGCGCAGATATTTCGATGAATTGCTCGAATGTTACAAAGATGAGAAAGTCTACAAATTCATTCATCTGCCTGCCCAGTCCGGCAGCGACAGGGTGCTGCATGACATGAACAGAAACTACACCGTCAATGAATTCGAGGAATATGTCAGAGAATTTCGGCGCAAGTTTCCG